>JACCWK010000054.1 GCA_013697655.1 Nitrosospira sp. | reverse complement strand
GCCGCCATCAAGGAATACATCGCCATGCATAACCAATCCCCCAAGCCTTTTGTCTGGACTGCCAAGGCTAATGACATCCTGCAAAAAGTCATCCGCGCCAATCGCCGCTTAAGTTCCAAACAGAATGGCGCACTACACTAGTATTTAGGTTGCCCTGAATTGCATTTGATTTCCCATAAAAGTTCCCTCTTTTCCGAGCTAGCCCCTAAAGGTTCCAAAACCACAGGTGTTTGGGCGTCGACAAGCGTAAATCCTGATTTACAAATTTCATTGGCGCGAATTGTCAATGTCCTGGTTGCCCAATCCTTACTTAGTTGACAAGGCTTAAAATGAGTTTTGATGAAATAGTGCGTTGTCCCGTCATTCAATTTCATTGAAGTCTGCTCGTACTTGGGTTTGGCAGCACAGCCAGCAAGCAAAGAGACTACCAATAAAGCAATTACAAGAGGTTTCATATTTTCTCCAAAAGAACTCTTTCGAACCTTTAAAACGGCCAATTTCTCAGCGGTGACAAATCACACATCAATGTCGTGCACTTGTATAAGATAAACAATCCTTTTATCTGTTATATGGCGGCCCTCTAAACTAAGCCGCCAGCCATACAAGCGTAATACTTTTGGCTGGATGGCTCAAACCTCCCGCAAGCGGGGTTTGCCTCGTTTCCGAAACTCCCAAGGTGCGGTAGGGGAAGAGTCCGCCCACAAGCCTCGTTTGGCTACCTTCGCCTCTTTCTGCATGACGTAAAGATTGTGATCTTTCACATGACGGGGATATACCCAGGCCATTCCGCGCTTCACCTGTTCTATGTTCGCATCGACACCGGAACATTTAACACGGGCTGCTGTGCGTTGGTAGCGGTCTTTATGCATCGGAGTGATCTCGGCTTGCTTACCGAAACACAGATCGAATAGGGATTGCTTGGACCGTGCACCAAATGCCTGGCGTTTCTCGGGCGCATCAATCTCTGCCAACTTGATTTTCACCTCCTGCTGATCGTTATTGAGAACTATCAGTGTGTCGCCATCGGCTATGCCAACAACCGTCCCATCGAAGGTTTCCGCTTGAGCCATGGAAAAATGAAAGCCACATATTGCTATGGCTGCAAATCTCAATACTAGATAAAAGTGTGACGCCTTCATAAGAAGCAAGCGTTATCGCTGACCTGTCGACCTTTGACTACTGGCAAATATTCTATTTGAAAAGTCTATGAAAGGATAATTTGCCGAATCGCCCAATTACTCGCCTTGAATCTTGCGCACAAGGCTGAATCAGGCGCCGAGGTATACGTAAGGATGGCGGGGCACTGAAATGATTAGAACGCACAAAAGCGGGTTAATCGAGATTTACCTACCGATTTCTAGTCCCGTCTTAAATCGCTGTCATCCACTGACACCCAGAGACAATACACAGTTCCGCGCCATTGTCTCGATGATGTACTGCCGCTTCAATTTTGCGTCCGTACGCTAATTGATCCGGGTCGGATCTTCAACAATCCTTATGATGGGTAATTAAGCTTCTTCGATATCCTATCAAGAGCCATGCAAAATGTCCACGCACCGCTATCGCTTCCTGGATGATGCGGGAATAACGTACAGACATACGCCGGTTAAACGGTGGCACGTACCCTGCGTGCGCAGCTTCTTATGCAACGCAATTATCCGTCCGGCAACTCGCAGCCGGGCGGCCAGCTGTAATCGGGCGCAAGCTGTTGCAGACATGGCTATATCAATATCTGAAAGAAAACAGAAAAGCAGTTTGATCGGACCGTTTGTCCGCCTGTGATTTCCACAGTCGCCTGGATAAATGAGTGATCCACGGACAGACTAGGCAGCGTCACGATGATCAACATTGTCGCCAATGATGGTATTGGGATTCAAATCATGCAAATTGCCCGAAAGCTGCCTTTCCTAGTCGTTGCTTCGTTCTAGGAAATTAATCAAAGACTTCCGTGATAGCGGTGATAGATGAGTACGAACATATTGGCTTCTCATAAGAAGAGATAGACTATTACTAAAACTATTGCAGGCACTCCTAGAAACCAGGCTAATAAATATTTACCCATGATGAATTCTCCTAAAAAGTCTGAAAGGCCATATGCTGCTTAGCTGTACTGTTTCTATATTGCTGTTGGATATTTATATCCATGATATACCTATCCAATGTAATGATTATAAATCTTATGTAGGCAATGAGCGGTGAAGTAGCGCGCACTAAGATTCATTTTTTTTTATGCCTATGAACCATTTTCAGCCTCATCTGCTCAAATTCATTGAGATCAACGATATAAGGAGTTGAGTCATGAAGACCGCAGAGCTGAACCTGCTGGATTGGCAGGAGCGATTTGGCACAGA
>JACCWK010000053.1 GCA_013697655.1 Nitrosospira sp. | reverse complement strand
TAACGCTAAAACGTTATCTTTGCTCATGGCGTATTCACTCCTTAGTAAAGGTTGATGATCTTGATCGACCATCAAGAATACGCCACCCTCTCATCTCTCGTCATACACAAGTTTCGAGCATAGCTCGTGACGCTCGGCAAAGAACAAGTCGAAACTATAGTTGCCGGCGGCTTTATTGGGACCGAACAATGTATCCATGTTTACGGACTGGGATGCCGGGCCGTGCAAGCCGCCTAAGTCGATGCCCAGCTCCTTGTCAAAGAATACCCAGACGTCATCGTCTCCCGTGAAGGTGAATGTCTGGCCAGCGCCGGGGGTATAGCCGAAAGTGGCGCTAATCTGGTAGGTGAAGTGATAGTTGTGCCCTGACCCCCCATAGTTGCCCAGAAGCTGCCCATCAATCGGAAAGAATGCATTATTGGTGTAGCTGTATATGCCCGATCCTTGAGAAGTCTCATTCAAAGTGATCTCATAAGGTACGCTGGGAGCAGCGGGACCGTACCATTCAGCGAATGAGGCAGGTGAGGTGATATCCCCTGGAGGCCCGAACGAAACCGCGGTAGGTGCGCTGCCTGTAAGGGTCGTGCTGACGAGTCCGGGATTCACGCCACCCGTGCCGATCTGAAAGTCCGGGTTGGTGCTGCCGGGAACCAGCGGTCCGGGACTGAAATCACGCACGGTGCCGGTAAGCGTCGTGCTGGCGGCGTTTGCGAGAGGTGTCGCGGCGACGCTTAGCGTAATGAGGGTAACGCAGGTGGTGAATGGTGAGGCAAGCTTTTTCATGATCTAATCCCCCTGACTTGTTCGATTTTTTCGAGGCTATGAGCAAGCATTTGGTAGAGTACAGCAACAAAGTCATGTGCGATTACGCACTTATTTGCATAGCGGAAAGCTATTACACTGCAAGGCAGGTCATCCCTCGCATGGCTTAGAGGAGCAGGTTTGGGACACGTTCAGCATCGCTTTGGAAAGCCATTTTGGCAATAGTCCAAACGGGCTGTTGAGGAGAGGCAAATGCTTCTGATATCACCGACATGCACAGCGGGCAGGATAATGGAGACAGCCATTAGCCCGCCCCGTGCCTTCGACGTCCATTGGTGAGCACGCCTCCCGACACTGACGCGCGGCAAATCTCGGTTCAGGGAGCGTGGGCGCCGCTCAAGCTGCCGGTGTTCCGGGCGTTCTGGCTAGCATCCCTTGGTTCCAACATCGGTACCTGGATCAATGGGACCGCCTCTGGCTGGGTGATGACCGACCTGTCTTCCTCGCCGGTCATGGTATCCCTGGTGCAGGCAGCAGCATCGTTGCCGCTTGTTCTGTTCGCTTTAGGCGCGGGCGCGTTCGCCGACACGATCGATCGCCGCCGCTATCTCATGACCACTCAAATATGGCTCTTGCTGTCAGCTGCGGCATTAGCTTTTCTTGCGGCCACCGACAGGCTCGATGCCTGGAATCTCCTTATTCTCACGTTCGCGCTGGGCTCAGGTGCTGCAATGGCGATGCCGGCGTTAAGCGCGGTGATTGCCGAGCTGGTTCCCGGAAAGTTATTGCCTCAAGCCATTTCGCTCGGTTCGCTATCGATGAATCTGGCACGCTCGATCGGTCCCGCGCTCGGCGGACTATTGCTGGCGCAATTTGGTGCCTGGGTCGCCTATAGCCTGAATGCAGTCTCATTTCTCGGCATGTTTCTGATGCTATGGTATTGGAAGCGACAACCAAACGAGGATGTATTACCGCCCGAGCGATTCATGCAGGCATTGCGCGCCGGATTGCGCTACGCGCGCCTGGCATCGCAGTTTCGCGCGGTGCTGATCCGGGCGACAGCTTTCATCCTGTTCGCAATGTCTACCTGGGCGCTTCTCCCTTTGATCGCACGGCATGAGCTTGCGGGCAATTCGGGTACTTACGGACTTCTGCTGACGTTTGTCGGTATCGGCGCCGTCGCCACTGCTGTCTTTTTGCCGCGGATACGGGCTTACAGCACTCCGGACAGCCTGGTGCTCGGGGCCACTATCACCTATGCGGCGACTACTTTATGTCTTGCAGCGCTAAATAGCGAAATCATGGCGTACGGCGTGATGGCTGTTTGCGGCGCGGCCTGGATAAGCGTTCTGTCGACACTCCAGCTGGCCGCCCAGATATCGGTCCCTGCCTGGGTTCGCGGGCGCGCATTGTCTCTTTATCTCATGGTGTTCGCTGCTGGCATGACTTTCGGCAGCCTGCTATGGGGGTGGATTGCCGCGCAGGCCGGAACTCCCGCCGCGTTGGCTATCTCAGCCGTAGCGGCCATACTGGCAGCATTGGCTGTTCGCGGCTTCAGCCTCGGCATGTACGAAGCGCCCGATCTCTCTCCATCCAACCACTGGCCTCACCCCTCTTCGGCGGAGGAGCTGGAAAAGGATCGGGGCCCCGTCCTGGTGACAATAGAATACGAGATTGCACTGGATCAACGCGAAGCGTTTCTGAATGCGATCCAGTTGCTCGGCACTACACGCCGGCGAGACGGGGCGTTTGCCTGGGGCATCTTTGAGGACGTCGCGGCACCGGGCCGATATATCGAATTATTCCAGCATGACTCATGGCTCGACCACCTGCGCCAGCATACTCGCGTCACGCGAGAAGATCAGCGCGTTCAGGAGAATGTGGATCACTTCCACACAGGCGCCGCCGCGCCCAAGGTGTCCCATTTCGTCGGCGGGGCACCGGCAGCGTTTTCCTTATACAATTCAACGGTAACGGGCACATGACATGGCTGGCTCGCTCGCCGGCCAAGGCACCCGCCCGCGCAAGCCGGGATTCGCCGCAGCCGTATTGTTGCAATCGGCATCCTACAAACCTGACAGGCATAAAGGAGAGACGCCATGATTGAATTACGCCGCGCCGAAGACCGAGGCCATGCCGAGCATGGCTGGCTGGACTCCTGGCATAGCTTCTCGTTCGCCGATTATCATGACCCGAAGCACACGCAATTTCGCGCGCTGCGTGTCATCAACGAAGACCGGGTGCAGCCCGGCCAAGGTTTCGGCGCGCACAGCCATCGGGATATGGAAATCATCAGCTACGTGCTGGAAGGGGCGCTTGCGCATAAGGACAGCATTGGCAACGGCTCCGTTATTCGTCCGGGCAGCGTGCAGCGCATGAGCGCGGGCACTGGCGTTCAGCATAGCGAGTTCAATGCGTCTCCCACAGAACCGGTCCATTTTCTGCAGATCTGGTTCCTGCCGAATGTGATCGGTATCACGCCCGGTTACGAGGAGAAATATTTTGATGCCGGGGAGAAGCGCGGCAAGTTGCGCCTGATTGCCTCACCGGATGGCGCCGACGGTTCAGTTATCATTCATGCGGACGCACGCATGTTCGCCGCACTGGTGGATATGGATGAAAAAATCGAAAGGGCGCTTGCAGAAGACCGCTTCGTTTATGTGCATGTTGCGCATGGCAGCGTATCGCTCAACGGCAAGCGGCTCCAGGCAGGCGATGCCGCAAGCCTCACCGGGGAAAGCCGCGTTATTCTCGATGAGGGGGAGAAAGCCGAAGTGCTTGTTTTCGAGCTGGGTTAATTAAGGTTTTCCCTGCCCGAAGGGGCGTAAAAGTTGCGGGTCATGATTAAGGTATGCCGCGGCAAGTACAGTGAGCGCTTCAACAAGAGCTTCCCGTTATATTCAGATCGGCCACGATCAGCATCAATTTTTCTTCCTTGCCCATTTGCTTGATTTCGTACTCGCGTTTGCTTGCTGCTGAGCGCGTGTCGTATTTTTCCTGATGCACGAGCATCACCGGACGCCGGGCGCGGGTGTATCTGGCTGCAAGCGCATCATTCGTATTGTGTTCAACCACGCGCCGGGCTACATCAATGGCAATGCCGGTATATAAGCTGCCGTCCGAACAGCGCACCATGTAGACGTTCCATGTATCCATCAGTTAAATGACATCGTTTTGAGTTATTTCCCCCGTCCGTGAGGCTGGGGGTATTCACTTCATCCGTGGAGCAGGGCACGCAGGTTCTTCTCCGCTTTGCTAAAGATGAGGATCTCCGCAACCGGATTCTGAAAGAACGCTTTGAAAAGATAGATGTTTAACAATAGCGTGTGGGTGATAAAAAAACTGCGGGCATCCATACCGGAAGATCCATTCGAAGTCCTAATCGATGGCAAATCAATGGGAAGGGCAAAGCTCCTGGCCTTTGCGAAACGCGTACCCAATACAGACCGTTTCCCCCAGGTTCTGGTCATCTACGCTTCCGGTTATTTGCGTCTTAAGGCCGGGGCTGATCCCACGCCGCCGCTGCCATTCGGTCAGAGCTTCGTCCTCGGCCCGGCAATTTTCGGCACATCGGCTTCATTTCCGAAGAAGACCCTGTTCTTCCATCCCCAATTGCAGCGCGTTGCCATTGACACGAGTCAACTCAATCAGGATGGCGCGGGCAGGATGCTGATCCGGATTACGGGCTCCTCCTCAAATCTTTCACCCAACAGCGCCACGACTAATCAGATCATGAATCTTGCCTGGGCATTGACCCTGGAAGAGCCGCATGATCTGGCAACGACGCTCCATGTGGCGGGAACGTTTGAATTCACGGAGGATGTGGCCCCCGATCCCGTGCAGACAAAAAGATTTGAGTCGGTGCGGCTCCTCCAGATTTCCACCATGTTTATCGATCATGTCCGGCATGATGTTAACGCGCTTCGCTTCCGCACTGCTGGCAATATCGTGACGTTATCCTACGATCCTGCATTGTCCCACCGGCTGCTGCCAGTCACTCCCCGTTCACTGGATCCAGCAATGCCGATGTTCGATTCTATCCATACCGATGATGTCGGACGGCCCAACGGGAAGACGCCGAGCTACAAAATCAGGATTAACTCGACTACAGGCCCCATGACAGGCCCAATCACAGTTCGAGCATTTTTCAACAGCAGCCAAAACCTGCAGGACGACAACCTGGGACTGTGGGCCTTTCAGCAAATGCCAGCATGCATAAAAAAGGGTACGGCCGGAAGCATCGATTACAGCGTCATCGCGAGCATCAATTCTCCGGTCGACCGCTCGCGCAAGTCTGGATAACGCTGGCAGCATCGTTAAACTGTTGCTCTCCTGCCCTCTAGTGTCATGTCACGTTTCAAATGTCGGATATAATCGATTGAGCTTGACCCGTGCGTCCTCTGCCGTGAATTGCCAGTTCACCTTGGCGTGAATCTGGTCGCGGTGTGCTTGCCAAGCGGCAACTTCCGCACGTAGCGCCTCCATGCTGCCGATGCGCCGATCAAGGCATTGGCTGATTAACACGTTGAGTTCGATCTCGGCGACGTTGAGCCAACTGCCGTGCTTGGGCGTATAGACGAAATCAAAGCGATCCCAGAGTGCCTTCGCCTAGTCAGGGGGAAACGTCTGGTATAGCGCGCCCGGGCTGTAAGTGTTCAAATTGTCCATCACCAGCGTAATCTTCTGTGCTTCCTGATAGCGTTCGGCAATATCCTGGAGAAACTGAGCCCAATCCACTTTGGCCTTGCGCTCCGTCACCTTGGTCATCCGCGTTCCAGCCAGCGGCTCGCTCGCCATGAATACGTTGCAGACACCGCATCGCTCGTATTCGTAGTCGTGCCGTTCTGGCTGGCCGGGGCAAGCCGAAATCGGTGGGCGCGTTTCGCCGATGAGTTGTCGCGGTGTCTCGTCCATGCAGACTACCGGGATGTCCACGTTATAAGGCCGGCGGTACACGTCGAGAACCCGTTCCATCGCGGCGACAAACTCCGCATTGGCTTCGGGAGGAATTACCCAGCCAATCTTCCGCCACGGCTTGATTTCGTTTTTTTTAGTACGCGGCGAACCGTCTCGTAGGAAACGCTGTCGATGTACTCAAGCGCCACCGCGCGATCAGCCAGCAAGCGCAGCGACCATCGGGCGAAACCCTTCGGCGGTTCGCCGCAACTCAGAGCGACCAGGTGGGCCTCGAACTCGCCATCAGCCTTGCGCACGTAGCTGCGCTGACCCTGCCGCCCGCCTAATGCCGTGTCCAGCCCCTCCTCAACAAAGCGCTTCTTGACCCGGTCAACCTTGCGCATGCTGATCCGCAAGATATTTGCCATGTCTTCTCCACGGGTACGATGATCGTTGAACTCTCCCTCGTCGCAGCTCAACAGAATCAGCGCATTGATTACCTTCTGGGACTGGTGGGAACCCTTACGCGTAATGGACTCCAAGCCCTCCCTTTCGTTCGCTAGCAGCGTCACTTTGTAAAGCTTCATTGGAAAAACCTCGCCGTCTTGAAAAAGATGGCAGAAGTCTAGCACAACATATGCGACATTTCATGCATGACATGACACTAGTCTATCGCTGGCTTTCCTGTAAACGTTTATACTCCCTACCGCCGACTTAAGCAGGATAATAAATCGATTGTTGGCAACAGCCAGGTACTCAAGTCGCTGAATCTTGCAAAGATGCGGAGGGCCAAAACGAGCTTTTTTAATATGAATCGTCAAGCTTGATTGGTAGTCCGCTCATATTTGCAAGTTACAGTTGTTATTTCTCGTTAGCCTTAAACGAACCGCATGTCACAAAAGAAGCTAACGCTGGCCCACCTTGAAGACCTCCTGCTGCACGCTTGCGATGATCTACGCGGAAACATGGATGCCAGCGAATATAAGGAATACATTTTTGGCATGCTGTTTCTGAAACGAGCGAGCGATTTATTCGATCAGCGCCGCGAGGAATTAAAGAAAGAATTCGAGGCCAGGGGCATGCCGGCTGCCGCTGCCGCCAAATTGCTGAATCACCCCGATCAATATTCAGGCAAATACTTTTACGTCCCGCCCGAGGCGCATTGGTCGAAGGTCAGGCATCTCAAGACCAATGTCGGCACCGGGCTGAACAAGGCGCTGGAAGCGATCGAAGACAGCAACATCGATGCGCTGCAAGACGTCCTCAAGGGCATCAACTTCAACAGGAAAATCGGCCAGCGCACGTTGGATGACGATACCCTTGCCGATTTTGTGCAGAATTTCGAAAAAATTCCCCTGCGCGACGAAAACTTCGAATTCCCGGATCTGCTTGGCGCAGCTTACGAATGGCTGATCAAATATTTTGCCGACTCGGCCGGCAAAAAAGCGGGCGAGTTCTACACGCCCGCGGAAGTGGTGCGTGTCTGCGTCGAGATTGCCGATCCGCAACCCGAAACGAGCGTCTATGATCCCACGGTCGGCTCGGGCGGCGTGCTGTTTCGTGGCGGCGCGGAACGTGAGGCACGCAAGCACTTTATCGAAAAAGGCTATCTGGAAGCGGTCATCGGCCTCCCCTCCAATCTTTTCTATGGCACCGGTATCCCCGCCTGTATTCTGGTGATGAATAAAGCTGGCGCCAAGGATCGTCAGCATGTCCTATTCATCAACGCCGACCGGGAATACCGCGAAGGCAAGGCACAGAACAACCTGCGCCCGGAGGATATCGACAAGATCGTCCATGCCTACCGCCGGGGGACGGATATCTCCGCGTACGCCCGTCGCGTGCCGGTGGAGGAAATCGCCGCCGAGGACTACAACTGCAATATCCGCCGCTATGTGGATAACGCACCACCGCCGGAACCCCACGACGTGCGCGCACACCTGCATGGCGGGGTCCCCACCATTGAAATCGAATCACTGGGCCATTACTGGAGCAATTACACCGGGTTGAAGGAAAGCTGTTTTGCGCCACGGCCGGACGGCATTTATCAGGACTTCACCGAAGCACTTAAGGACAAACGCGCCATTGCTCGTCACGTTGCCAACCACTACGGCGTAATAGCGCGGCATGACGCCTTCCTTGCCCAACTGCATCAGTGGTGGCGAAAGAATCTTCCCCTGGTGGAGACTTTGGCCCCGGACACGCGCAACAGGAGTGGTCGAAGTGGCCGGGGCGGTAACGTCTACGCGCTGCGCCGCAAGTTGCTGGGTAGCATCGCAGAAACCTTCAGTGATCAAGACGTGCTCAGCCTGTACCAGGTGCGCGGCGCTTTTGCCAACTACATCAACCAGCTCAAGGCTGACCTCAAATCCATTGCCGCCAGCGGCTGGGGCCCGGAATTGATACCGGACGAGGAGCTGGTCGCGAGCCAGTTCCCTGAAATATTGGAAGAGCTGGAGCAATTACGCGCCCGACTGGCGGAACTGCAAGCACTGTTTGCGGCGGCCGACGAGGAAGACTTCGAAGATAGTGACGAAATCGGTGTATTACCGAGCGACGAGGTGAAGAAGCTTAGAGTCGAACTCAAGGAGCTCAACGCTCGCGCCAAGCTTGCAAAAAAGGAAGGTCACAAGGACGAACCGACTGCCTTTTTAGCTCAAGCCGAAGCAATCGAAAAACGCCTCACCCGTCACAAGGATTTGGAACAGGAAGTCAGAACGCTGAAGGCCGGCATTCGCAGCAATGAAAAGAAGCAAAACGAGCTGGTGGAAGCCGCCCGCGCCAAAATCAGCCGCGACGAGGCACGCGCAGCCATTGTCGAGCGGCTTGGGTGCCTGCTGATGGAAGCCTACCGCGCCTATCTACGCGCCGATCAGCGCGGCTGCATCGCCGCGATCGAAAACCTGTGGAGCAAGTATGCGATAACGGCCAAAGATATAGAAAGAGACCGGGATGCGGCAAGCGCACAACTGCGGCGGTTCCTGGTGGAGTTGGGGTATGAGTGAGTGGTTGGCCCAACCGCTGGGGTCTTTGGCTACTTTTCAAAAGGGGCGGAAGGTTGAAACGTCAGAACACCCTCGTGAAGGTTTTGTTCCGTACCTTGGGGCATCTGCCATCTCTGGTATCGTTGAAGAATACGGTGATACAAGAATTGGGGTAATGTCGGCCCCCGGAGATGTACTGATGCTCTGGGACGGCGAACGTAGCGGTCTTGTGGGAAAGGCTCAAATCGGAATCATCTCATCAACAGTGGCTCGCCTCTCACCAAAAATGGACGTCGAGGGCGACTATCTCTATTACGCGCTGGATTCAAAATTCGAGTGGATACAAGGGCACCGAACAGGAACGGGCGTCCCCCATGTCCCGAAAGACTTATCGCGCATTCTTTCGATTTCGTACCCCAAGAACAAGAACGAACAACGTCGCATCGCCGAAATCCTCTCGACGATGGACAAAGCCATCAAGAAAACCAAAGCTCTAATCGCCAAATACCAGCAAATCAGGGTCGGCCTGATGCACGACCTGTTTACCCGCGGTGTCACCGCTGACGGCAAATTGCGCCCGTCCCGCGAAAAAGCACCGGAGCTTTATAAAGAAACACCGATTGGCTGGATTCCGAAGGAGTGGGAACTAGAGCATTGCAGTAATTTATGTACCAGAATCTGCGTTGGCATCGTTATTCAACCGACACAATATTACGTTACCGATGGAGTCCCGGCATTTCGCTCAGCGAATATTCGAGAGGATGGCATTGACCCAAGTAACATCGTCTACATATCGCCGTTATCCAACACGTTATTAGCTAAAAGCCAAGTTAGAGCTGGTGACATCCTGTCTGTTCGGACCGGATACCCAGGTACTAGTGCAGTTGTACCGAGAGAATTCCACGGGGTAAATTGCATTGACATATTGATTTCCTCGCCAAGTGCTCGGATTGATGCGGGGTTTCTCTGCAACTGGATCAATTCATCGTTTGGCAAAGAACAGGTGCTTCGGCAACAAGGCGGTATGGCTCAGCAGCACTTCAATGTAGGCGAGATGCGGGAGTTACTGGTTGCTCTACCCATCAGGGAAGAACAGCTACGGATTAGATGCAGGGCGAGTTCGGTTGAAAAAAAATTACAGGCGGAAAAAAAATTACAGGAAAAGCTCCACTGTCAAAAACTTGGTCTCATGTCCGACCTCCTCACCGGCAAAGTCCGCATTACGAATTAAAGGGGTTCGACGATAATGCCTGACATCAAGGATCAAAAACTCTTATACCACTTGACCAGTATCAGGAATATCGGCTCAATCCTTAAGAGTGGGTTAAAGCCGCGTGCGCAATTAAATAAATTTGAAGATGTAGCGGACTCCGAAATCCTACGGAAGCGCAAGGTGCTTGGGCTGGAGAATTATGTTCCCTTCCACTGGTTTTCCCGTAATCCATTTGATGGCGGCGTACAAGCAGCGCGGACAGATGAGTATTTCTTACTGGTAACGGTTCGTAGAGCATTGGCTAAGGCACAAAATTGGAAAGTTATTCCACGGCACCCATTAGCCAAAGAAGATATCAAGGTTATGGATTACCAGGAGGGGTTTGACGCAATTGATTGGGCGATAATGAATCAACGTGCCTATCACGACACACGTTGCAAGAGCGTATGCATGGCCGAATGCTTGTCACCCGATCCTGTTCCCGCAAGTAGTTTTTTCAGGATCTACGTTCCAAATGAAGAAGTTGAAAGATTTGTATCAGAAAAGATAAGGAGCTTAAACCTTGTATTAGAAGTTGATGTTAGTAGGGGCATGTTCCTAAATTGATTTATACCAATCTTAACGCGGGAAAAGCACTCATCTGGCGCATCGTCCACCGCGACAACCTTGGATTAATTCTTGACAATGGACTGCATTGTGCCAATTCTGGTGTGCTGTCGCCCAGTTATGTGAGTATCGGCAATCCCGAGTTGATCGATAAACGACGCCATCGAGTTGTGGCCATTTCGCCGGGCGGGACGTTGACCGATTATGTGCCGTTTTACTTCACTCCGTTTTCGGTAATGATGAAGAATATTCATTCTGGCCGGGGGGTAGCACAACGTAGCAATGAGGAAATCCTTATTCTGGTATCCAGCCTGCATCATGTGAAGTCCCTGGGTTTGCCATTTCTTTTCACCAATGCGCATGCTTATCCCGAGTGGGCCGACTATTACAGCGACCTGGCGCGATTAGGCGAGATCGACTGGGGAATTCTGCAGCGCCGTGATTTCAAGCGCAACCCGGACGACCCCAGGAAAATGGAACGCTATCAGGCTGAAGCGCTCATCTTTCATCATTTGCCGATTCAGGGTATTCTCGGCATTGTGTGCTATACGGAAACATTGAAACGGGGAATTGAACAGCAGATCCAGTCGAGGGGTCTAATGTTGTCTGTTTATGCTCGCAGGGAGTGGTATTTCTGATGATTACATTTACAAAAGGCAATTTGCTGGAGACTCGAGCCGAGGCGCTGGTCAACACAGTGAACACGGTCGGCGTGATGGGCAAGGGTATCGCGTTAATGTTCAAGGGGCGCTTCCCCGAGAATTTCCGGCTCTACTCCGCTGCCTGCAAAGCTGGGAAAGTGCAGGTCGGCAAGATGTTCGTCACCGAGGTGAATGAGCTCGATGGGCCGCGCTGGATCGTGAATTTCCCCACCAAGCAGCATTGGCGAGCACCTTCGCGGATAGCTTGGGTGGCGGAAGGCTTGCAGGATTTGCGCCGTTTCCTTATCGAAAAGCAGGTCAAGTCCGTTGCCATCCCCCCTCTTGGGGCAGGAAACGGCGGCCTGGAATGGGCAAGCGTGCGCGAGCAGATCGAAAGCGCGCTGGGTGATTTGCCGAATATCGAGATTGTGGTGTTCGAGCCCACCCAAGCATATCAGAATGTGGCCAAACGCGCCGGGGTGGAGAAGTTGACCCCGGCGCGCGCACTCATTGCCGAGCTGGTGCGCAGGTATTGGGTATTGGGCATGGAGTGCAGCCTGCTGGAGATTCAGAAGCTGGCGTGGTTGCTGGAGCGCGCCATCGAGCGTTTTTCTCCGCAAGACAATCCGCTCAACCTGCAATTCGTCGCGCATAAATACGGACCTTATGCTAACCGCCTCGACCATCTGCTCAACAGCCTGGACGGGAGCTATCTGCATTGCGACAAGCGCATCAGCGACGCCGGTCCACTGGATGTGATCTGGTTCGATGACGAGCGCAAGACCTTGGTGCAGGCTTATATCAAGACCGAGGCCAAGGTCCATGAACGGGCATTGGAGCACACTGCGGCCCTCATCGATGGTTTCGAGTCGCCGTTTGGCATGGAACTGCTGGCTACCATTGACTGGCTGTTGAGTCGGGAAGGCGTGAAGCCCACGGTACAGGCTGTTCGCGAGGGATTGCAACACTGGCCCGAAGGCGCGGCCGAACGCAAGAGCCGTTTGTTCGATGACAGGGCGATTGGCATTGCCCTTGACCGTTTGAGTGCAAAGACCGGGCAGTCATTGACCCCGGCTTGAAACCTCCAGTCTAAGCCCAGAGTCCATGCCCAGGACTTGGCAATCAACTGACCCATGTCCGAATACCTGCACGTCGAAAAGCCCTTCCTGACCCAGCTCGAAACGCTGGGCTGGAAAGCGATCGACCAGGGCGCCGGTGTCATTCCTTCCGATCCGGCTCGCAGCCTGCGCAGTTCGTTCCGGGAATGGCTATTGCCTGAAGTGTTCCGCACTGCTGTGCGCGCAATTAACATCACCCACAGCGGCCAGACATGGCTCACCGAACGGCAACTGGACGAGCTGCGCGATCAGATTTTACGCCAGCCAAATCGCACGCTGCTGGAGGCGAACGAGTCGATCCAGGCATTGCTGTTCAAGGCGCAGGTCGATACCAACCAAGTCACCGGCGAACAAGACCCGGTAGTGAAGCTGATCGACTTCGCCAATCCAGCCAATAACCAGTTCCACGCTATCAACCAGTTCCGCATCGACACGCCGGGTTGTGTGAAGCAGTTCATCACCCCGGACATTGTATTGTTCGTGAACGGTATCCCACTGGCGGTGGTGGAGTGCAAACTCGGCGGCCCTACCTGTGCCAATCCGATGCATGAAGCTTTCGTGCAGTTGGAGCGTTATCGCAATGCCCGCGAGGCAACGCGGGAAATAGGACTCAAGGAAGGTGAACCACGCCTGTTTCACACCAATCTGTTGCTGATCCGTACTAGCGGGGCGGATGCGGACTATGCCACGTTGACCTCGGGTGAGGAACATTTTTACGCATGGAAGACGCTGTGGCCGGAAAGCGATGAAAATCTAATCGGAAAAAATCCACAACAACGGCTGATCCATGGGATGCTGAGCAAGGAAAACCTGCTGCGTATCCTGCGCACCTGTTCGGTGTTCATGGATACCGACGCGGGCAAGCGCATCAAGGTGGTGGCGCGTTATCAGCAATATCGTGCCGCGGGCAAGATCATCGAGCGCCTGCGACGCGGTGTAACGCCCATGGAGCGCAGCGGGGTGGTGTGGCACACACAGGGATCGGGCAAGTCGCTCACCATGGTGTTCGTGGCACGCATGTTGCGCACCTCATGCGACCTCAAAGATTTCAAGATTCTGCTGGTCAACGACCGTGTCGATCTGGAGGAGCAACTCGGCCAGACCGCCACCCTCATCGGCGGCAAGGTGAAGGTGATTGAAAACACCCGAGTGTTGCGCCACCACCTGGCGACGGATAGTTCCGACATCAGCATGGTGATGGTTCACAAGTTCCAGGAACGTCAGGAAACGCTGACGCCCCATGTAGCCGAAGCATTGGGCACGTACCTTGCCATGCCTGGGAGTAACACCTTCGGCGTGGTGAACGCCTCCGAACGCATTATTCTGATGATCGACGAGGCGCACCGTACACAGGGATCGGACCTTGGCGACAACCTCTTCGAGGCATTTCCCAACGCCACCCGTATCGCATTTACCGGAACGCCACTGATTACGGAGCGTCACGGCGAGAAGAAGACGGTAAAACGTTTCGGTGAATATATTGATACCTACAGGCTGACGGATGCCGTGCAAGATGGTGCGACACTGCAAATCCTGTACGAGGGCAAGACCGCCGACACCGCCCTGAATGAAAAATATCAATTTGATAGCAAGTTCGAAGATCTGTTTCGCGACCGTAGCGAAGGGGAGCTACTGGCAATCAAGAAGAAGTACGGCGCCACCGGCGATATTCTTGAAGCCGAGCAACGCATTGCCGCCATCGCGAAGGATCTGGTCGATCACTATATCGATAATATTTTGCCAAATAGTTTCAAGGCGCAGGTGGTGTGTCACTCGAAGCTGGCTGCCGTGCGCTATCGCCGAGCTATCGAGACCGCATTAACGGAGCGATCACAGCGGGAGCGTCTCAAGGCGGTCCCCGATTCAGAATTGATCAATCAGATCACTTTTCTCAAAGTGGCCGTGGTTATCTCTTCTGATGGCACTAATGAGGCGGCTTATGTCACTCAGGCACGCAAGCAAGCCAAGTCCTGGAATGCGGTGGAGAATTTTTGCAAACCATTCGACCGCGAGGACCGGGACAAGGAACTCACCGGTATAGCGTTTCTGATCGTCTGCGACATGTTGATTACCGGTTTTGACGCGCCCGTTGAGCAGGTAATGTATATCGACAAGAAGATCCGTGAGCATACCTTGCTGCAGGCCATTGCCCGCGTGAACCGGGTGGCCAAGGGCAAGAAGCGGGGGTATGTGGTGGACTACATCGGCTTGGCCAACCACCTAACCGAGGCACTTACGCTTTATGTCGCGACCGACGAGCAGGAAGAATTGCGCGATGGCCTCAAGAGCATCACCTCGGAGTTGCCGGTGCTGGAAGAGCGCTATCATCGCTTGGTGCAATTCTTCAAGGCTGCCGGGGTTACTGGTATTGGGGATTTCGTGCAGGGGCAGCTCCCCGATATTGAAGCCGATGCTGCTGTGGCGCACGCAGCAGTGACCGCATTGAAGGAGGAAAAGCTGCGTGCCGACTTTGAGGTGTACCTGAAGAAGTTTCTCATGAGTATGGACATTATCCTGCCGCACGACGCCGCGCAACCTTATCGCGTACCCGCCAAGCGTTTCGGGTACATTCTGAGCGTGACCAAGGAGCGTTACAAGGATGAAAGTCTGGATCTGGGTGATGCGGGAGATAAGGTAAAGCGTTTGATAAACGAGCACTTGATCAGTCTGGGCATTAATCCCAAGGTGCCCCCGGTGGAACTGTTGTCGGAGGATTTTCTGGACCAGCTAAATCACCATGCAGCGGGCAATGACGTAGCCAAAGCGAGCGAGATGGAGCATGCCATTCGCAAGCACTGCACCGTGAAATTCGATGAAGACCCGGCGTTCTACAGGACGCTTTCCGAGAAGCTGGAACAGTTGATCGAGAAATACCAAGGTCAATGGGATTTATTGGCCCAGGCTTTAGAGAAGTTGAGAACAGAGGCAGCTGCGGGGCGTAGCGAGAATATTGAAGGGCTGGATAAGGAAGCGACCACCCTATATGCCCATGTGGTTGTTCTGGCCTTCGGCAAGGATGGTGTTCCTGCAAGTCAGGCTACCAAAATGAAGAACTTGATGAAGAACATTGTGGAGCTCCTGCAGAAGACCATTGGGATTATCGATTTCTGGAACAACCCGGCGGAACAACGAAGTCTGCGCGGTGAATTGAACAAGCTTCTGTTGATGGCGGATATTTCCAAAGTAACAGTCATTTTCGAACGCCTGGCGGTAGAAATCATGAAGTTGGCAAAGAACCGCCACGACGAATTACTGAAGGTCTGATGATATGGCTGCAAGACGAGTAAGAGATATCGAATACCAATTGCTGCGCAGCGGCAAACGCAGAACCGCTGACATTATCATCGAACGCGATGGGCATATTTCTGTTCGAGCGCCCGCGCATCTCTCCGAAGAGCAAGCTGATGCCGTTGTCGAAAGCAGGCGGTTCTGGATCTACCGCAATTTGGCCGAATGGCAAGACCTGAATGTCACGAGACTGGTGCGCGAGTGGGTTAACGGTGAAGGATTTCTATACCTCGGCTCGTCGTACCGGCTGCTTTTGGTACAAGATCAGGACGACCCGGTAAAACTCAGAGATGGACGTTTTTGCTTGCTGCGTAAAATCGTTGAGAAGGGCGGGGAAGAAGCCGCCCGGCATGCATTTGAAAGCTTCTATTGGGCAAAAGGGCTAGAGCGGATCAGGCATCGGGTGGCCTATTTTTCACCCAAGGTCGGGGTCTCGCCACAGTCAATCGAAGTCAAGGATATTGGTTACCGTTGGGCAGTCTGCACGTCGGAGGGACGTTTGAGCTTCCATTGGAAATGTATGATGGCACCCCCCAAGGTAATTGATTACATTATCGTTCACGAGCTTTGCCATCTGCACTGTCGGGATCATACTGACGTCTTCTGGAATGAAGTGGACAAGGTGATGCCCGACTATTATGAAAGAAAAGCTTGGCTACGCCAGAAAGGCGCGTCGCTCGATCTTTAGCATAAAACACTGCTGGACAATAGTATTTGAGAAGCAATTCCGTAAACGGTTGACGGTTTTGAAATGCCAGCAGCTTCCTGGCCAAATACTCTTCGGTGCTCGTTACCGACGTCATTCCATGCCGCATTGCACAGGTCTTGTTTTAATGCACGCTCCTTTTGTACGTTATCTAACGCGGCAACGACCGTCGAGCTTGTTTCTTGCCGCGCGGAGGGTTACTGCATCTACGTGAGCTGGGTGACCGGTTATTGGCAGGGCAGATTGGTGGTAAAGCCTCACGGCCTGACCCAAATTCTTCTCGCAACGTCGAAAATGCATTGTGAATTCGCTTGGCGTCCCCCTAATCGTGTCCCGTTCGTGTTATGTTTCCACCGGCCTGCAAGGCAATTCTTCAGGAACGATCTCCCGAGACCGGGCCATCAACCGGCACGTGGGGCCGGTGAAGGCATTATCCATTTCATCTTTTTTACCGGCAGCGTTGGCAGTCGCAAAGGACTGATGAACCGATACGGAAGCCATTGCGGTTGTCGTCTGCTTTGCTACATCAACCTCCTCTGCGGCGGCAAGGTTCCAGACAGCGCTGCGCAGGGACATGAACAAGCCGCCGGACCGGACGCCGAGGATCAGGTCGAAATCCGTTTCCAGAAATAAAGGGACAACACGAATGGTCCCTTCAGAGGGTCGGGATACCTGAGGGGAAAGACCGTTCCGGGCCGGTCGATATCCGCACCGTGCCGCTGACTGAACCGGTGCTGGGCAGGACCAGGCTTCTGTTGTCTATGCTGAACGAACTGGTGGCATCCAGGACATCCCGGCAGGGCAGGACGGTGTTGCATCGGCCATAATCGAGCAACAGCTCGCTCCCATCTTTTTCGGATGTATACAGCGCGATTCGCTGATCGCCGGTGAGCAGCTGGTAAAACCCGATCGAGTCGCCGCTAAACCCGACAAGGTCGACGTCCGCCGAGGCAGTCATGGCGAAGTGAACCCGAGAGAACATGTTGGCGCTTTTCCTGAAGGTAGGGGGCGGCAATGCCGCCGATGGCTTGCCGATACTGATTTTATTCACATTGGCGGCTACCAGCGCCCCAGTGATGTCCGCCGTGACGGTGGGAGTGAAAAAGAAGAATTCGACCCGCCGGTTCCTCGCCATGTTTTCCGGGGAAGTTTCGTCGGCTAGCGGCAGACTCGAACCAACGCCTTCTATGGTGATGAACGAGCCGGGAATGCCCTCGGATTCCAGGAAGGACTTCAGAGCTTGCGCCCGGTCCAAGGCAATATTTTCATTGCCTGATTTATTGCCGCTGCCGCTGGCAGTTCCCTTGATTTTTATTCGAAGATCAGATCTCGCCGCTGGAGATTTTGCGGTGCCGACCAGCAACCCTTTCCAGCGGGGCGTGTCCTGCTTCAGGTTTAGCTTGTGCTGCTCCCGCAACTGGTTTTTCCCAACACAAAAATTCCACAGGATGGCTTCAGTCGGCTCCTTTGGATTGTCGCCCGATTTGAACACCTTTCCCTCGTTCTGCCCAGCCCACCTGGCTTCATCTGTATCACTGTTCGAGCATGTGTCCCGCTGTACTTTGCTTGCAGGATTGGTTAAATTCCAACAAAGGTACGTAAAGTCCCACAGGAGTTTGCGTAACCAATTGAGCAGCGGAAGAAAACTAGGATTTATGAACTCCCAAAATCCGAGGTGGGTTAGTCGATCAATTTTGGAGGC
>JACCWK010000006.1 GCA_013697655.1 Nitrosospira sp. | reverse complement strand
ATGTGAGCGTGACGAGCCTCAGCCCTAGCTTGACAACCATTTCGTTTCTCCTTTGTTTTCCGTAATTGTTTTTTGCGTTCCGTTCTATCGTCTAATCGCCAGTCTGTTTGTTCTCGAAAAACAGGCTGCCCTAACGACATGGGCTGCTCTCTGGGAGCCGCCCTAGACTATCCTAACGAACGCGGTAGCCTAACCCGATAGCCACTTTGTGTCAAGAAAATTGAGTGTTATACCCGCGTAATTGCGGCCGGTTACAAGGTTATATCCAATTTTCAGCCGGAGGTGATCAGGGGCCAAAAAAAAATCATTGTGAAATTGCATTTTGCATATGTTCCAAAGTTCCAAATTCGATTACAACGTGAAGCCAGTTTGTTACTTACCCATTACTAGCCAAAGTACCAGGCCAGCCAGCACACCAACCAATGAAATACAACCAATAAGCAGAATCTTTACCCGCAGTCTGAACACTTCGATGGCCTCGACGATCAGTGCATTCTGTTCAGCTAGCGACTTGATCAACTCGGTGGAAGATTCTTGCTCATGGCTCAATTCGACAATTCTTGCTTCCAGCAGCCGAGTCCGTTTATCCAGATTAGCGAGATCATCGCCGGTTGGCGAATTGGGGATTTTTGAATAACTATCCGCGTCCGCCTTTGTTGTTGAAAAAAGTTGCTTTGCTGCTTTGACGATATGTGGCGCCGATTCCAGCACATCTCCCCATGGAATGATCTTTAACGCTGTCATCCAGATTGCCATATCTTAGCCTCCGTTCTCAAGCACACCTGATAAACGAGCTGCATAAATCTTACATCCTGGCTAATACCTCTGCCACGGTGTCACCCATCGCGGAAGGAGTTGGACAAATTGTAACGCCCAGCTCCCTCAGAGCGGCCACTTTCTCCGCGGCACTTTCCCCGGCTGACGAAATAATCGCACCGGCATGCCCCATGCGTCGACCTTCCGGTGCGGTTAACCCCGCAATGTAAGCGATTAAAGGTTTGTTCATATGTTCTTTGGCAAAAATGCCGGCTTCAACTTCCTGTGGTCCTCCAATTTCACCAATCATGACTACTATCTTGGTTTCGACATCTTCTTCGAATCTCTGCAGAATATCACGATGTGAACTACCAATGATCGGATCGCCACCAATACCCACCGAAGTCGATATGCCAATACCCAATGATCTCATCTGGTCAGCAGCTTCGTAACCCAACGTTCCAGAACGACCGACAATGCCGACATTTCCCTGCATATAGATATGTCCAGGCATAATCCCCAGCATCGCCCGCCCCGGACTGATGGTGCCTGCACAGTTGGGGCCGGTCAGCACCATTCTTTTTTGGATCGGAAAACGACGCAGGAAGTTCTTTACAGTCATCATATCCTGAGTTGGAATGCCATCAGTAATTGCCACGCAGTATGTAATACCAGCATCGGCGGCCTCCATAATTGAATCCGCTGCGAATGCCGGTGGTACAAATACGATGCTGGCTTCGGCTCCAACTTGCGTTACAGCTTCTTTTACCGTGTTGAAAACAGGCAGGCCCAAGTGTTGCTGGCCACCTTTGCCAGGGGTTACGCCTCCTACGACATTAGACCCGTAGTTGATCATATCCTGCGCATGGAAAGTGCCGGTTTTACCCGTAAAACCCTGAACAATAATGCGCGTACTTTCAGTTATTAAAATTGCCATTATCTTCCCCCCGCAACGACTTCATTACGAGCCTGGACAACTTTATGGGCCGCTTCCGCCAATGTTCCCGCCGTGATGATGGGCAAGCCGCTTTCAGCAATAATGCGCTGGCCTTCCTCAACATTCGTTCCTGACAAACGCACAACCAGCGGAACTTTCATGTCGATATTTTTTACCGCGTGCACCACACCTTCGGCGATCCAGTCGCACCGATTAATCCCGGCAAATATGTTGACCAGCATCGCCTTAACGCCTGTGTCAGCCAGTACCAGACGAAACGCTTTTTCGGTACGCTCGGCGGACGCGCCGCCCCCGACGTCGAGGAAATTCGCAGGTTCACCGCCCGCCAGCTTAATCATATCCATAGTGGCCATGGCCAGACCCGCTCCATTTATCATGCAGCCAATGTCACCATCCAGACCAACGTAGCTCAGGCCGTATTCCGCGGCCGCCACCTCCCGGGAATCCCCTTGAGTTTTATCACGTAACTCAGCAATTTCGTGGCGGCGAAATAATGCATTGTCATCAAAACTCATTTTTGCATCCAATATGATTAATTCACCGCTACCGGTGACAACCAGGGGATTGATTTCCAGCATATTCGCGTCAAAGTCGCGCAAGGCGCGATAACATCCCTTTATGGTTTTGACCGCATGGCTTAGTTGCGTGGCTTCCAACCCCAATGCAAAAACCATGTCGCGTGCCTGAAAATCCTGGAGACCTACAGCGGGTTCAATGTATATTTTTTTGATTGCATCCAGATTTGTTTCGGCCAGTTCCTCGATTTCCATCCCGCCTTGAGCGGAACCTATCATGACGATACATTCGGAACTCCGATCGATCAGAAAGCAGAGATACAGTTCTTTAGCAATATCCGTCCCTGCCTCGATATATACCCTTGAACAAACTTTACCCGCCGGTCCCGTTTGATGAGTAATCAAATTTTTTCCCAATAATTCTTCCGCGGCCTCTTTAACCTCACTATGAGCTCTGCAAATCTTAATTCCGCCGGCTTTGCCGCGTGCTCCTGAATGAATCTGCGCTTTTACCACCCAAACATTGCCGTCGATCTCTCTGGCGCGCTGTACACTTTCTTCGGGACTGTACGCCAAGCCGCCTTCTGCAATCTTGACGCCGTATTTAGCTAAAATCTCCTTCGCCTGATACTCGTGAATGTCCAATACATCACCCTATGTGTTTTAATAATAAATAGTTCATCCGAATTTCACGTGGTGCAGCTGGCCGAAATAGATTAAATCCGTCGCGTGGAAATCACTTGAAAAACCGGCTTCAGGGCGACATGCGGCTGTCTTATTTTAATCGTGGAGCTTATACTCCGCCACGTGCCTCATCGTATTCCGCATTTTTCATCCGATCCGACAGGCTAAAACCCCAAAAGAAAAGGCCGCTAACGGCGGCCTCGTAGAATTTTGCTATTAACCTTTTGCAGCTATTGCTTCCGCCATTTTCACCACGTTATTGGCCATTCTTGCTGAAGCGGCGTCGATTAATCGACCATCCAATGCAGCCGCACCCTTGCCTTGAGCCGCAGCCTCCCTTAAAGCAACCAGAATGCGGTGCGCTTTTTCAATTTCTGCCGCAGGTGGCGTAAACACATCATTAGCGAGCGCAATTTGTGACGGATGTATTGCCCACTTACCTTCACAGCCCAAAGCAGCGGATCTTTTAGCCGCCAGTGTATAGCCATCGGGATCTCTAATGTCGCCAAAAGGGCCGTCAATGGGACGCAAGCCGTAGGCACGACAGGCGACCGTCATACGACTGATTGCGGCATGCCATTGATCACCTGGATAGTCCGGATTGAGTCCCCCGATGTTTGTTGTGCGGGCGCGATTGCTGGCAGCATAGTCGGCTACGCCGAAATGTAGCGCTTCCAGACGACCCGATACGCCGTTGCGGGCGATATCCTCGACATTTGCCATACCTAATGCCGTTTCTATCAACGCTTCAAGACCGATTCTATTCTTTAGTCCTTGCTGCATTTCCAATTGGTTCAGCATGGCTTCAACCATATAGACATCGGAATAGACCCCTACCTTGGGAATCAAAATAGTATCCAGTCTATCGCCTGCCTGCTCGATCAGATCCACTACGTCGCGAACCATGAACTGTGTATCCAGACCGTTTATACGCACCGAAACAGTTACGCCATGACCTTTCCAATCCAGGTCATTGAGCGCTTCGATAACATTCTTGCGGGCCTTTACTTTATCATCCGGAGCAACCGCATCTTCAAGATCAAGAAAAATGAAATCCGCGCCACTTTTCATCGCTTTCTCAAACATGCCCGGATTCGATCCTGGAACAGCTAATTCGCAGCGCTGCACGCGTAGAACGGAAGCTTCATACAAGGTGTGACTCATTTGCTCCTTCCTGATTTAGATGATTTATTGCAACAGTTATTCGAGACTTTGTTATTTCTGGCTGGATTCAGGCAAAAAATAACCCTGCATTTCATTAAGACAACCCGCCATTTTACTTTTGAAGACGGCAATGTCAATTTTTACAATTATTTTGCGATTTTATTGTCGCGTTTTCTTGAGTGCGCGCTTGATATGTTTTGGCGAGGGAAAGATCTGTCTCCAGGGGTCAGCTTCTGTTTTCGTCTAATCTGTCGACGCTTAACGGCAATTAATCCTGCGTGTACGCGCTTGGGGAGCAACTTCGTAACCAGATGCTATTCTAAAGAAAAGGTTCGGCCTCAATACCGTGCCGCATAGTGCTTAACGAGAAGTATCGGAGTAAAAAATGTCAAACAAATCGGTTCATAGCGGGCTTGAAGCCCCCCTCCACGCATCCCTTCAGCCATTGTTCAGGCATGGCCTCAAAGGCGTCGAAAAGGAAGGTCTTCGCATTGCCCGGGAC
>JACCWK010000002.1 GCA_013697655.1 Nitrosospira sp. | reverse complement strand
GCGGAAAACAGGTAGTTCATGTCGCGTTTGATCGGTCTGAAGTGGCTCATGGCAATATTGTATTAATGTTATGATTTAACGTGCATTATACTATTTTATGCAGGCTTTAAGTCCGACAGGCTGCTAGGCAAGGCAGAAATAAGGTCGTGTTGAAGGTGTTTCCCGCCAACGTCACTCCAGATCGCGAGCATGATCTCATGGGGCAGATAATGCTGTACCTCTCCCTGCAGCCATCTCAACAGGTCAGAATGGCTACGCACAGCCATTCCTTCCCGGATGACTCGGAAGTAGCGTTCCACATGCCCATCGGAGAGCGAGGGAAGAAAATCATTTACGGTAAGCTCATCTATCATTTTTCATGCGCGCCAGTGTTAATCTTCGCTTCCCGTCACGTCCTGCACCATACCGCTTAACTGAATCATCAAGGCAACCTCGCTTTCCTCTTCATCCAGGACCTCCCCGGATTCGTAGAACTTCATTAAAGCGCGAAGCGCATCCGCATGATTGGAATCTACGGGGTCAGCAGCTTCGGGCGGCTGCGGGGTAACTTCAATAGGCTCAGGCCCGCTTCTTTTAACGTCCATATTCAGGTCGGTTAGCCAATTTAGACAGAGGTGCGCTGGGAATGTCCGGAACAGCAAGAACTTATAAGCAATAACCATTCCTGAAATAATATCCAATCGAATCAAAGTTTAAGATAGTACTGCTACTAAACTGTAAGAAGCTCCGACGAAGATCCTTGGCTAACGCCAGATGGCCTGTCGCTGCGGCCGAGACGTAGACTGCTGGACGGATGAGATGGGTGCGTGAGGGGCAGGAAAGTTGCGCGCCGAGTTAGCCAGAGAGCAGAGCAGTGAAATGCTCCAGGTGGCCCACAACGATGAATATTTCAGCGGAAATGATGGGCGCGAATTGGGCGGACGGGGAGTTGGTGAGCCAAGGTAGTTGTTCCGACCGCGCTACCGGTATATGGTAGTGTTTCTGCGCCAACCTAAGAGGAACAACTGAATGATTGACAAAGATTGGGAAGAACATATCAAAGCGCTTACTAATATCATACTCAACCTACAACAGGAGCTCCGCGCTGTTACGGATGAGCGGGACAGGCTTTTGGAACAAATTGAAAAGCCGACTGATACCGTTAAGGAAGTACATGAAAGATTGTGGATCCCTGGCGAAACACCCGAATAATTTATCAGAAGTTTATGAAAGACCTTGCCATACGGTGACAGCGACTGCGAACCGTGTTGGTTTGGCCCGGTACACTATGTACCGAACTTTCCTAATGCCGGTGGAGAAATTTAAATGATGTCGCATGATGAAAAAGCTAAAGAAGGAGGTAGCGACACTTGTCTACTATTTTCTGCATAAACAATTTCGGGATAGAATTTTTACAGTAAATAACAGCTGATGCTCAACAGCCTATCCAAATTCCCGAACACTAGTTTCACACTTCTCCAAATTGACCCTTATCGAAAAAGACGAAAGCCGCCTTTGATTTTTTCGCCCGGTACATGGCGGTATCCGCATTCGCCACCAGTACGGGCCCTGTGATCCCATGATCCGGATACACGGCAATGCCGATACTAGGCTCAACAGTGAGTGCCAGGTCATCAATAATAATGGGTTGGGAAATACGATCGAAGACCTTACGCGCAATACGTTGGATATTCTCGGTGCCCTGCGGGTTGACTAATAAATAAAGAAACTCATCGCCGCCATAACGGCAGACGGTATCCTCGCTGCGAACGTGTTCGTCCAGTCGTTGTGCCACGATCTGCAATACCTTGTCACCTATCGCATGTCCATGCGTATCGTTGATCAGCTTGAAACGATCCAGATCGATAAACATTACCGCCAGAACCCAGTTGTATCGGTTGGCAAGACCAAGCGCCTGTTCCAGGCGGTCATTGAATAGCTCCCGATTGGGAATGCCCGTAGCAAAATCGCGCAATGTACGCTGCTTTGCTTCCTCCGCTGCCTCGTACGCAACTGTCAAAGCATCCCGCAAATTGGATAGAATATTCTTTGTAGCGGACAGCTTTCGCCGGGTTTCCATGAGGTCGCGATTAAGCTTGCCGTGGTCGTCAATTTGCTCTGCCAAAACATTATTGACTTCATGAAGCTCGCCCGCGCACTCCTGCACCTTGCCCTCTACACTTTCGTTTTGTGCCAGGGTTTTTTTGGCCTGTTGCAATGTCATACCGGCCGCCATCTCCTTCTTTACCGTTTCGTTGACGGTAGAAAGCTCAATGGCACAGTCCTCCATTTTTTCCTTCACGTACTGGTTTTTTTCCAATGCCTTTTTCAATAAAGGAGGCTGGTCAGCCGATGTCAGTGATGAGTCGTGGTCAGAAGTCATTTCGTGGGACTGTCGAAAGGGATGGTATGAGCTGCAATACAGGCCAGAGGATCCTGGTATTCATTAAATTGTAATCCGGAATTTTGCCAAAGATCGCACGCTGTGTAGCAATTAAACTCATCTGTATATTCGCATTTTATTTTACAAGCCACTGTACGTTCCCTCACATAGCAGCTTTCTTACATAGTTCTATCTATTGGCCTCTCCGCATCCATAATCCGATACCTAAGCTGGGCGAAGGTATTGACTCGGCCTTAAGCTGATAGTGGGTGTCTGGTCTCTAAGTTCTGAATTGCTGAGTGATTAATGCTAGACTTTCATTACGCAAGGTCTGCCATTAGCTAATCCGATGAGATCAATGGCTATTGTCATCATAAGAGGAGATGCCATGACCCCATCGCACAGCCCAAAGCGGAATCAGATTCTTGCGGCTTTGCTCATTGAAGAACACGCGCGCTTGATGCCTTTTCTTGAATTGGCCGACATGCCTCTGGGTCAGGTCATTTACGAACCCAACGCCAGGATAAGTCAACTTTATTTCCCTATCATGTTGGCGCCGGTTGAAAACTGACCATCTGTGCCGGTTGAAAATTGACCAGGCGTTATAGCGGTGTAGGGTACTCTACCCAGCTGTGGATAAGTCGACCAGACTGGGATGGCTTGTGCCTCCTGTTGATGTTGTTGAGCATGATGGCAATGGATCAGAAATCAGCAGGTTCCTCCGAGGGTGAGGCGCGTTTCGCCTTCTCCCGATCCTTGATGCGATCCTTGGCGGTTGCGCTGCTTTGCTTGAAGCGGAATGACTCGTTGCCGGTTTCGACGATATGGCAATGATGGGTCAGTCGATCCAGTAG
>JACCWK010000241.1 GCA_013697655.1 Nitrosospira sp. | reverse complement strand
TTTACAGACGGCAGCGCAAGCAGGCCCGGTTGGGTTATCTGTCTCCCGCTGCATTTGAACACCAGTTCTACGAGAAAAGATTGGCAGCATGAGTCCGTTGGTGTCCATTATTGACAACCTACCTCAGTAGCGATTTTGATGTGTTCATGGCGCTTCGTATCGCATAGGTGTTTAACCTAACAGTACCGTTTCGTGGTGGTAGCGGTGATCCCACCTGCTTCGAAGCAGCGATATCCGCCACTAGGGGGATCGCCATGAGACGTGCTTCTCTCCTCTTTCGCTTCATCCGGCGGCATGGCGTGCGCGCCCGCTGGGGAGTTGCTCGCCTGTGCAGGCTGAATGACTCTTCAATGCACCGATCCGAGCGGAAATTGTGCGCCGGACCTGCCAGTCCAGCCACGCTGGGACTCTATTTTTTAGCTCGCCAGACACCTTCTCATCACGACCGCCGGTTGACATTCCGCTTCGCCGCCTTACAATCCCCATAAGTACCGCTTTCCCGGCAGTTCAGTTCAACAAGGTTTATCCGCCGCCAACAGCTGCAGCGGGTAGAACAAGCTTGGGCAGGGCGGCGGATAAACGCTATTCGTTAGCCATTTCAGGACATCCCGTGGTAAAGCAAAAAACACCAAGAGAGGAAAGGGCTGTAATTCTCGATCAGCCCACCAAACGACCCTATGGTGTAAGAGTCCGCATTCATTTGCAGACGGCTGGCTCGATTGGCAACGTCGAAGATGTTTGTGTTTCCCTCAATACTGGAGCGTTTCTTTTTATCGCTCCAACGCGAACAGCCCCTTGGGAAGGCGGGAAGAAACACCTTGTCACCCTCGAAGGATTTCCCACCGCAGCTTCTGCTGAGGCTTCGGGTCGCCGGCTGGTCCAAGCTCTCTTATGGATGGCCGTAAGTGTCGACGCGCCACTTCGGCTTGAATATCTTAGCTATGAGCCTGCGTCGGTGTTCGAGCGCAACCGATCCTCTGGTACAACATGCGAGGCCTACGGCGAGGTGGGCTACGCTCCAACCGTTGTATTGGGTGAGTTACAGGAAGCTTGTGCACTGTTGAAGGAACCAGACGAAAAGCTTCTTCTGTCGATGGAGATATTTTGCGCAGTGCGGCTCGAATCAAGTCAACGTGCTGTCTTTCTTGCTCTGGTATCCGCGCTTGAACCTCTTGCCCAAGAGGCTCCCTTGGGTGAAGCTGTTAACCAGTTTGTGGCCGAGTGCGCCAATCTGCTAAGGGACTCTGCCAACATTCCGCCAGAGCTTCGCGCCTCGCTTGAAGGAAGTCTCCATCAGCTTCGCCAAGAATCAATACGACAAGCACTGAAAAGACTGGCCCGCGAAGCGTTACCGAACCAACCAGAAGCACCTGCGGCAGTCGATGAGGCATATGCACTACGAAGCCAATTAATCCACAGTGGCGTCCCCGCCGATCTTGATATCGACCTTGAGCGCGAGTCCAGATCAATATCGGCGATTATTCGAGACATCTATGCAAATCTTCTCAACCGATCTTTGGCTCGGTGATTCAATGGTTAACGAATAAGGTTAGATTGTGATCGCGAAGCGAGCCACAATCTGAACCGTTTGTTGGACGAGTCCGGCCCCTGAGTGCTGGAGTAGCCTCATAGAAAATATCTTTTTGGAAATTGCTCCGGCTTGAAGACCTGCCGGGATAACGGGCGCTGACCGTTCGTTTCATGCGGGCTGTTGCCGCAGGTGATGCCAGATTCAGGCATTTGGTCGCCTATTTCGCCCGATTCCGGACGAGTGAATCTCTCAGCTTGGGGGCGCTGACTGCCCAAGGCTTGCGCAAGACGTACTGGTAGTAGAACTTCAACCCGTACAGATCAAGTTTGACCGTACTCCACGAGTGCGACTCCACCAGTTCGGTAAAGTAGTCCGTCAGTTGCTCCTCGGTCAGGCTGTCGATTTGATGATCGAAGCGCGCGCCGATTCGGCGGATAGCGCGGGAGTAGGCTTCGATGGTCTTGGGCTGCAAGCCCTTGAGCTTGAGGTGCTTGAGAAGTGTCTGGTATTGCTGGTCGAAGTGCGATTGCGGTGAAAATGTTGGGTTCATGCTGGCGTGTCCTCACGATTGCGTGCAAAATCAACCCCTCATAAAACGAGGGGGCGAAGATGCAGCATAAATCGTGGGGCAGCAGTTTAGGTTTCCTCCGCGTAGCGGCTTCGTCCAACATGGCGTTCGAGAGGGACGCGCCAAAAGCGGCGCGCCCCTCAACTTAACGTTAGAAAACAGGAGTTACCTTGGTATCCCCACGATTAATCGCCAAAATTGAAGCTGAAGAGCCAACCCTTCGTTTAGCGGTTCTCATTGACGCCGACAATGCACAAGCTGCTGTCATTGAGGGACTGCTTGCCGAAATTGCACGGTTCGGAGAGGCAACCGTAAAACGCATATACGGTGACTTCACCGCTCCTACAAGCTCTTCTTGGAAGAAGGTGCTTCAACAATATGCCATCAAACCCGTTCAACAATTTGCATATTCGACTGGCAAGAATGCCACGGACAGTACTCTAATCATCGATGCAATGGACTTGCTCTACACGCGAAAATTCGATGGGTTTTGTCTGATTACGAGCGACAGTGATTTCACTGGTCTTGCAATGCGCTTACGGGAAGAGGGGATCACTGTTCTCGGCTTCGGCGAAAAGAAAACGCCAGATGCCTTTCGCAATGCCTGCCATAAATTTGTGTTTACTGAAGTTCTTCGTTCAAGTGCCGCAATCGAACCCACTGCATTGGCGAAGAAGGCCGAAAACGATCAAAAATCGACTCTACCTCAACTCCCTGTTGAGGTTGTGGAAACAAAACAAGAATTCCCTAAGAAATTCGTACTGGCCGCACTTGAACAATCAAGTGACGACGCTGGATGGGCACATTTGGGCACTTTCGGTAGCTACCTCACCAAGTTGCAACCCGATTTTGACTCCAGACTTTACGGTTACAAGAAGCCCTCCGATCTTGTCAAAGCCAAGACAGAGCTCTTTGTAACCGAAGAACGACAAGCACCGGGGTCAACACAAAAGGTTCTATATCTTCGTGCGAAATAGTTTTCTAACGAATAAGGTTAGATTGTGAGAGCGCAGCGAACCACAATCTGAACCGGTTGTTGGACAAGCCCGGCCCTACGCGCTGCTCCCTCTATGAAAATATGTTTTTGGCATATACCGTTTTAATTCAACGAGTTGACCTACAAAACTCGTGTCTAAAACCGGTTTCAGCGTTGCCATTGCAGCAACAAAACATCAGGAAACTCGCATTATTGGTCATTTTGATCGTGACTACGGCCAAAACGTTTTCGAAGTATTTAATCTCTATGAAAATACATTTTTATCTTCATGGGATCAACGGATTACAAATAACTACTTGCCCCAAGCACACAACGAATGCAACCAAATTGTTGCTTGCTTCGCTCGCACAGTCTAATTTCATTCGCTGTGCTTGAATTTTTCTTCGGATACTGGTTTCATGGCGTTGTAAAATTAATCGGACGAACCCGCTTTTCTCCGCGTAGCGGCTTCGTCCAACCCGGCGCTCAACCGGGACTGGCTGTTACGGTGTCATGCGCGGTCAACTGGCTCTGCACGGAATAACCAGCTCGACATATGCTCTGCTGCACCAGCCACGCCGTCGAACCACCCTATCCGACACAAGCACAACTCATTGATAAATATGCCCGTCTACTTGTGCTAGATAGTGTCAGTTCTCCACATTTATTTGAGAACAGAGAGCAGAAAAGAATCGAACTGGGTGAAGAAGGTGAAAAACTGGCTGCGGAATAGTATGGTATCAGCACAAGCAGAAACGCTCTAAAGCCCGCAGAATATGGGGATGGTGCTGATATGAAAAAAGCCAACCGAGAACGGTTGGCCTTCAAATATTGGTGGTGGAGAACAGCCTTAATTCTAACCACGCTCTCACCGTTCCGAGGATTGTAGCAAGAATGGTGGGATATGTGAGGAATGAGGTAACGGCACTGCCCAGGTTCGATTGCAAATCCAGGAATCGAACTGGCATCCTGATGGTGAATCAACGCAATTAGCCGATAGGCCTAACCGACTCCAGAATCTGTCGATAAAGGAGCGCATGGGTTGATGCTTCACGCTTAGCCACTGCCGACTTGAAGTCATAGACCACAGCCATGTTCACCATCGTTTTGCTGGAAAAATCAAGAGAAGACGGCAACGAAGTTACATCAGAGTACGATGTCTGCGGAGCATTAAATAAGAAACTAAGCTGCTGGGGCTGGGTCGTACTGTCCATCGCTCGTCTCCTCAAAATTAATCAGCTTGTGTCTAATTAGTTCTCATCCGGAAACGCAACTCGTTGTTACGGAAAGAATAAAGTTGGATAAAGAGGGTGAGGGTCCCGAAAAAATGGAGTATAGTTTGATTCAAGCCATTGAAAACAAACGCAACTCA
>JACCWK010000207.1 GCA_013697655.1 Nitrosospira sp. | reverse complement strand
GGTAATTCCCATCGACATTCAACGTTTCTGAGAATCTGAAAGCGATTTTATGAAAGCACGATTGAACCTTTGCGCTAAAACCGGAAAATTGGTGTCGCCTATAACAGCAAGACCGACAGGCTGCTAGTAGGGATTTAGGGGGAATGATGGAGTAATTCAGCTATCAAGATACGTGTATTGCTGATTTCTTATGGTCACCCATGGAATCACACGCGACCATGGCGGATCTATGATGAAGCTTAATCTTTCAAGGCGAACCAGGAAGGTCTGATCAGGGCGGCGCAAGCTTGAATACGCCGCCCTGCAAGCTGGCTAACCTGGTTCACCTTCATCAATATGACGCAACCATATCTTAGTCGTCTTTCTTGATTTTAATATGGTTCTTGACCGACTTTACCCCTTCGGTCGCATGCGCAATCGAATGGGCCTTATTCGCGTCCTCTTGTGTTCTGGCAAAGCCGCTCAGCCATACGACGCCATTGTTGTCCGTATCAACCTTAATTTGCGCGAGACTGGCAATCTTTTCCGCTGCGAGTTTAGCCTTTATCTTGGCAGTTATTGCCGAGTCCTTAACGAACGCTTTAGGGTCTGACCGATCCGCGTCTGAATCCTCGGTATAACCTACAACAGGCGTAAGCAAAATACCAATTACCAAACAGGTGGTCGCGAGTTTTATTTTCATTATTTTCCTTTATTATGGTGGAAGAGGAGCCTAATAATCCCACGTGCCTCTTAGACTGTCTGTTTGCTGGCGCACATAAGCTAACGCAAAAAATAACGCGGTCTTAGGTGCCTGCGCAAATTAGACCACTATGGTTCAGGAACAATGCATGACGAGACCTTTGTGGTCACAAGCTTTTGGCTGGCTGGGCCGCTCTCCGACATAACAGAACTCACCGCAGACATCATCAACAAACCACTGCGGTTATAAATTTCATGCCATTGGCGGATAGGTTCGTATGTAGCCGTTGCAACTTCATCGATAGTCCCTATTTGACGAAATGAAGTTGTCACATTACGATGCAGTGACCCCTCAAATTCCAGAGGCTCAGGAAAACCGCTCAAGATTTAACAAAGCCGAACGGTCGCTTGCTCGTCTTAGACCGATGAATCAAGTCCCACCCCTGGAAAATAGACCAAGCCGAGAACCGATGCCCTCACCCCCTGATCCTCCCAAGCATTTCTCTATGATTCGCGGGTTCCAGCTAGCGGACTTCTTCACGCTGGGTAACGCAGGCTGCGGCGTAGCTGCTGTGTTGTTCGCCATGCTCTATGTTGATAGCAAGGCAGCAATTCATTTCTTCAGTTCGGCTGCCATGATGGCGGCAGCTTTTGTATTTGACGTGCTGGATGGGCGCGTCGCGCGATGGCGGCGCCAGCATTCAGCGCTGGGGCGGGAACTCGACTCTCTGGCAGACATTCTGTCGTTTGGCATCGCTCCCGCGGCCCTCGGTTTCGCTGCCGGATTGCGCGGCGGTTGGGATTGGGTGGCGCTGATTTACTTCGTATGTTGTGGGGTCAGCCGGCTTGCACGATTCAATATCACCGCAGAAAGCCTTTCGGCAGGGGCTGATAAAGTTGCCTATTTTGAAGGTACGCCGATTCCCACCAGTATTTTTCTGACCGCCGTATTGGTACTGGCTGCCTGGACCGGGCGGCTTGGCGAGAACCTTTACTGGGGTGTATGGAGAGTGGGGCCTGGAGAATTGCATCCCCTGGCTCTACTGTTCGTATTGTCTGGAACCTTGATGATCAGTAAAACGCTACGCATTCCAAAAATTTAGTCAGGTTTGGATCTTTGCGTTGCAGTAATCTTCCTAATCTTACCGAACTTCACATATGGGACGACAGCGGATACTTGCCCGTAAGTATCCAGGCCTCGGTAACAACGCGCAATGACGTGCTTAAGTATTCCATCCGTACGCCCATCTTGTCAGGTGCAGTAATAATAGCGTTGGCAGGTTTACCACACTCCGAGCTTATCAAGGCCTCTATGCCTATGCCCTGCTGCTTTAGTTTTTTTATCCTTCCTTCAATATCCGGTTCCCACATGCCAAAGTAGAGAATCCGGCCTGCATTTTTCTCTGAAAATATCCCGTTACCATTGGCTTGGATCAATTCCAGATAGGGTGGTCGCGTCCTTGAATACAGGGCGACAACCTGTATGCTTTCGGTTTGTTGCGTCTGCGGATTTTCAATACACAATACGCTATCTGTTGGTTGGGTAAACTTCAGGTCTAATACATTCGAATAATGTGCAATGGCTTCCTTGTAATTATGGACGACTATCCCGATATGGTAGTACGGTGCGGTTAGCATATGCGCCTTGCTTTTGGTAAAAAAAACCATCTTACCGCACCATAAGCCGGATTAATTACACTTCGTCAATCCGACCTGGTTCCGGGTTCTTGGCGCAGGCGTCTCGGATTTGTCGCAATACCTTTCTAATTGGGAATCGTTGGCTCAGTCCTTACGCCTTCACTCCCGGTACCCCACTTTGTGGCGGCTTGTGCGTTGTTCTCCGCACGGCTGGCGTTGATACAGTTTGGCGTCGCATCCAGTTTCCCCGGATTGGACATGCATTCGGCCAGCGTTGCCGCGCGTTCGGTTTTGTTTGCCTCGTACCAGCCAACGGGCCGGACTTCTTTCCCTGTTTCGCGGGCTTCGCAACCAGCCAGGATCGATCCCAGGAGCACGCTGGCCGCCATTAAAACAGTGGGTGTTTTTGTTTTCATGATTGGGCTTTCTTAAAAAATAAATATAACCTCCGGCAAGTCCGGATGTTTATCTTTTCATTATATTTTTCTGGCATGAGCAATGTTAAGCATTGCACGGCACCCCCTGTTTCTCTGTGCGCTAGCGAACCCATCAGCACCCTGGTACCCCAGAAATAGCCTGTCCTCCGATGTGATGACTCTTTCCTTCCTCCATTTCCTCTCTTCTTCTGTACGTCAGCGAACGGAAGACCCTGGTAAGGGGGCGCATAGTTAAAACGTAAGGAGCGAGCGAATTACATAATCCAGATGCAAGTTCATGAAAGATGAGAGCAATCTCCATTCACTCAACGAATCAGGCGCGAATCAGGAGCCATGAATGGAAAAAGAACCATTGATCAAGTTAGTCTGGCATGGGCATGAAACCATTGAATCCATACCAGCACTGCTGGATCAAGCGGAGCAGATAGAAATTACCCTGCCCTCCAACTATAACCACGCCTTGTTTCGCAAGCTTCACCTTCGTGCGCGCCCCGCTGAGCCGGAAATAATTGATATCGCGGGTGGGCCGGAGCTCTTGGCGATGGTTTCAACGGTCACTGGGCTAGAGGAACTTGCCGCGCTCACCGAAGTACTGGCCGCAGCACAAGCGACAGTGCAGGTCATCACCCCGCCGAAAGTTGTCATTACGCTTCCTGCCGCGCATTTTCAAACGTAATGGTCAAATGGCACATTCTCCAATCCTGAAGCCGGGCAGGAATTGTTGGCGGATGGAGCATGCCGACCGGCTTGTCTTTCTCGTGGATGGGGCTGATTACTTTCACGCGTTTCGGGAAACAGTAAAAAAAGCTCAACATTCAGTGTTGATCATTGGCTGGGATATGGACAGCCGCGTCGAACTGCTCAGGGAACCCAAGCCGGGAGATGAACCGGAACACGCGGGAAAGCATAAGACCGACGGCCTGCCGGTCCGTCTGGGCGATTTCCTCAATAGCCTGATCAAGCGCAATAGCCAACTTCATATCCACGTTCTGGATTGGGATTTCACAATGATTTTTGCCGCGGCCCGGGAGTGGTTGCCGCTCTATAAAGTGGAATGGACGGCCCATCCGCGTCTACACTTTCACCTGGATGACCAGCACCCCGCCGGGGCGTGCCATCATCAGAAAATTGTCGTGGTTGATGACCGCGTGGCGTTTGTCGGTGGGCTGGATCTGACACGCGGCCGCTGGGATACGCCCGAGCACCGGCCTGAAGACCCGCGCCGCCGCGAGGCAGAAGCAGAACCGGTACCGCCGCAGCCCTACCATGATATTCAGATGATGGTCAGCGGCGCCGTAGCAACTGCCTTGGGCAAACTCGCCCGCGAGCGCTGGCGTCTTGCGACAAACGAGGAGCTACCCGCCCCTGAAATTCAGACCGGCCTTCCAAGCTCCAGCTATTGGCCGGATTATCTGGCGCCGGATCTCGAAAACGTTCAGGTCGCCATTGCCCGCACTGTTCCTTGGCACAATAATTACCCAGAGGTGCGTGAGGTGGAACAACTCCTGCTCGACGCAATCGCGGCCGCCCGGGATTCAATCTACATTGAAGCTCAGTATTTCACAGCGCACAAGGTAGGCGCAGCATTGGTAAAACGGCTGAAGGAGCACGACGGGCCGGAAGTTGTCGTGCTGTTGCCGGAACATACTGACGGCTGGCTGTCGCGGAATACCATGGACGTCCTGCGGGAACGTTTGTTCAAGCAGCTGAAACAGGCAGACCATCACAACCGCTTGCGGCTGTATTGTCCCTACGTTCCCGGCCTTGATGGACAGTGCGTAAACATGCACTCGAAAATGATCATAATCGACAACGAACTGGTCCGCGTGGGCTCCGCCAATCTCAATAATCGCTCAATGGGTCTCGATACCGAATGCGATCTTGTGCTTGAGGCAAATGGTGACGCACGCATACGCAGCGCTATAGAGGCTTTTCGCAACCGCCTGCTGGGCGAATATCTTGGCGTGGAACCCACTGAGATCGGGGCGCGAGTGATACGCGAAGGCTCCCTGATCCGTGCCATCGAATCGCTTTGTGGTTCGGAGCGCACCTTGAACCCGCTGACATTACGCGTGACGCCCGAGATGGATGCACTGGTGCCGGAGAGTCAGATTGTCGATCCTGACCAGCCCATCGATGCGGAACAACTGATAAAGGAGTTTGTTCCCGAAGAACAACGCGAACCGGCTGTTTATGGAACAGCTGGCTGCCACTATCCAGAAACCTGATCTGCCGGCATTCGCCGTATTGGCGTTGATCGTCGCTGCCATTATCGTCAGCGGCTGGTCATTCTGGCGGTGGGAAGAACGTCGAAGGAGTTTTCGGCTGAGAGCTCAAACCGATTGAGCGAGTTGTACCTCTATAAAAGGAGCCCTGAAATGATTGCACAACCAATCGATATGCCTGCGAATATGCGCGGCGCACGGCGTGCGCAAATTGATGCACCGGCTTCCCGGTCAGCAGAAATGGATGAGATCGTGCCACGCTTCGAATTGCGGATCTTTGGACAGGGTTTCGATACGATCGAACAACGCATCCGCAAGGTGGCGCCCTGCGAATCGATCAGTGAAAGCAAAGAAATTTATATCCTCGATAGCAGAAACTGCGACCACAATGTCAAAATTCGCGAAGGCAACCTGGAACTCAAATGCCTGATAGAACGTGTCAATGGATTGGAACGCTGGAAACCGGCGGGTGCGTGGACATTTCCCATTGAACGTAGGGCCATCCCTGACAAACTGTTTCCGGTTGCTGCGCTGGAGCGGGCTTCGTTCTTTCCCGCGTCATTGACCGGAACAGTTACCGAAAGAGAATTTCTTCATCATATTGCCCAATTCAGCGAATGCAGCACCCGTTTTTTTCGCGCCAACCTTTTCAAGCGCCGCTCCCGTTTCACTTTAGAGGACTGCCCGACAGAAATAGACCGGATACTGGTCAATGGCGCGGCTGTCGAATCCATTGCTATCGAATCGCGCTGCGCGGCACAGGTTCTCGCCGTACGCTCGGCTTTGGGGCTGGAGCAATTTGAAAATATCGCTTATCCCCTGGCCATCTCCCGCATTCTGGGGCTCAGCCCCCTGCCGGATGAAGAAGACTATGAATAAAGAAATTAATCAGGAAATTGAGCGCAAGTTTCTCGTTGACGATCGAAGCGATAGCTGGCGTAACGCCGAATACAGCGACATTCGCCAAGGCTACCTGAGTGTCGACAAACACCGCACGGTTCGCGTGCGTATTGCAGGAGACGACGCTTACTTGACTATTAAGGGCGTCACCGAAGGCGCTACGCGCGCCGAATACGAATATCCGATTCCTGTTGCCCACGCCAGGGAGATGCTGGACACTTTATGCCTTCGGCCGCTGATCGAAAAACGCAGATACCGCGTCGAATACCATGGACTCATCTGGGAGATTGACGAATTTTATGGTGATAATGCCGGCTTGATAGTGGCCGAGGTCGAGCTGGAAAACGCGCAGCAGGTGTTTGACAAACCTCCGTGGACGGGTGAGGAAGTGACGGACAATCCCCGCTATTACAACGCCAACCTGGTGAACAACCCCTACACTCCGCGATGCAAGCAGACGGCCCAGATGATAAAAAGGTGCAGCGGCTCAGCGAAATGAACTGCTAACCCGTATGCACCACGTGCCCGCAACCCGGCATCTGAGATCTTTTTGATTTTTTACTACTCTGATACGTATAGGCCCTCCGACTTTAAATTCTCCAGGTCGGGTCAGCGCAGCGTAATCGGGCGGCTCATCAGCTATTTGCCAGACTCATTGGTCGAAGGGGTGCGAAACTAAACAGGTATGCAGCCAATCGCGAAGCGGAGGCTCGCAAAACCGGATTTTATAGAGATACTTCCATGCAACTCACGCTCGCCACTTACAACATACACGGATGTATTGGCACGGATGGCCGCTTCGAACCGGAACGCACTGTGCACGTGCTGAAAGAGCTGAATGCGGATGTCGTGGCACTGCAGGAAGTGGAGCATCATGACCTTGATGGCCGCGACCTGCTGGATTATCTGGCCGCAAAAACTTGTTTTACAGCCATTGCCGGACCTACCCTGCTGCGCGAAACCCGGCACTATGGCAACGCCATATTGACAAAGCTTCCCATCCTGACAGTAAACCAGATCGATCTCACCCTGCCCGGACACGAAGCACGCGGGGCGCTCGATGTCACCCTCGATGGAAACGGCCGAAATGTGCAAGTGGTGGCAACACATCTGGGACTTAAGCCGTGGGAACGCCGTCAGCAGGTTCGTCAGTTGCTCAAGCTGTTCGAAATTGGTCCCGCAAACATTTATGTACTAATGGGCGACCTGAATGAATGGTTCCTCTGGGGACGGCCCTTGCGCTGGCTGCATGCGCACTTCAAACGCACGCCACACCGCGCGACTTTTCCGGCGCGCTGGCCTTTTATGGCGCTTGATCGACTTTGGGTTCACCCACGCAGGCGACTCGCCGGGATGGAGGTTCATGGCAGTGCCATAGCGCGCCTGGCATCTGATCACCTACCCCTGAAAGCAATTATCGAAATTTGATTTGCCGACCGCGGATATCCTCGTTATCCTTTATTTCCTATCACCACGTAGCGGCTCCGATACTAATCCCCCTTCCTGTTCCTAACCTATAACGAACCTCGTATGCCTTCTCCCAAGTAGCTGGCGCAGCTCGTAAATCCAGTTGCTGCTTTTAAAATGGAGGAAATCAGTACGCTTCCCGGGCTACCTACAACCCAGTAGTCTAGGTCGAATGATCTATCTTAATAAGTCTTCGTGAAACAAATCCTGTCATATCCAGAAGTTATATTTTTACCGTACCGCAAGGCCACACTCGTCGCGAGCCGAGGTCGGAAAATCCAGGATTTGCGCAATTTCTTGGAGTGCAAACAGCCGGACTGCCAGTACATCAAAAACCTACTTCTCTTAATTTTTTAAGGATTCTTCCAATGTTTAAGCAAACGAAACTGAGCATTTTTGTTTCAGGGGCACTCATGGTCATGGGCGCAGCAACGCAAGTTATGGCTGCAAATACCAATTTCGACAATTTCACCCCATTGAACAGCAGCGTTCCGGCAGGGTCGCTACCTGAGACCGCTCCCTTCCAGTTATCCTCACCAAATTTCTCGCAAGTCCGGATTGCCGATCGCACCACCCAACTTGGCCTCGGCGAAGCCAATTCCGGTAGCTGGGACATGATTACCGCCAACGAGACCGGCCCCAGCGCCGGCCGCTACTTGTTCAGTCCCTTTGAAACTTCCACGGCCGGTGTGCAACGCACCGATCTGACTACGGGATTGACCAAAACAATCGTTGCTCCGGGAACGCAGGGCTTTGTCGCCGGTGACGCCTCTCGCTGGGCACCTTGGGGAGGTTACCTGACAGCCGAAGAATCCTGGGGTGCCGGCAGCACGAAAGGTCGCCTGTTTGAACTCACAAACCCGGTGTCTGCCACTGGCACGGGTGACTCAAATTTCATCAGTCGATCCATCCTGCCGCATGTATCACACGAAGGCTTGGTCTTCGACAAAAACAACAGCCTGTACTTCATCGATGAGTTTAATGGCGGAAGCATCTACAAATACGTTTCGGCCAGTCCGAATGCAGCCAGCGGGGGCGACTACTTCTCTGCGGGTCAAACCTTCGCCATGCTGGTCAATGGCGGCGGCAACGCGAATGCCGTGGGTTCGCTCACGTGGGCGCCGATAACCGATATCAACGGTGGCGCCATTGCGGGGGTATCTGTTCTTAACTCCGATGGCAGTATTGATGGCCGGTTGACAGCCAATGCTGTACAAGGAACTGATTACCAGCGTCCCGAGGACATGGAGATCAAAACCTTGACCAACGGCGATCAGATGATATTTGTGGCCACCACGACCACTAATGAAGTGTACTCCATCAATCTCGGTTCCAACGAGGTGAAACTGTTCGCAAGCCGCGACACCTTCGACCCGGCAAGTGGCATGGCGGTTGGCACTGCATTGACGAGTCCAGATAATCTGGCGGTCGATGCCGCTGGCAATATGTACATCGTCGAGGATCAACCCGGTGGCAACGCTGACATCTGGTTTGCTCAGGATGCCGGTAACGATGGGGTAGCGGAGTCGGTTGGGCGCTGGGCTTCCATGTCCACCATAGGCGCGGAACCCACGGGCCTTTATTTCGACAAGTTCAATCCAAATGTCGCCTATATAAATGTGCAACATCCAGATAGCCTCGCGGATAGCACCATCATGATCTCCGCTGTGCCTGAACCCGAAACCTACGCTATGATGCTGGCAGGTCTTGGCTTGATGGGAGCAATAGCAAGGCGTAGAAAGCCATTTGCCAAGTAATTCAGCTTAAATCCGATGCGAAACGGGAGCCGAGACTTCCGTTTTGCATTGCGTTTGCGTAATGTCTCACCGATTCTTTTAGTATGCCTGGCGCATGCTCGGTAATGATGCTGCAGTCGCAGGGGCGATGGTTATGCCAATACCCTTCGCGCATGGCAGCCAATCACGTGTCCTCAAAGCCATTCTCGAAACTGTGATTGGCGACGGCGCAACAATGTTTGCGCTTTTTTATTTTTTAACCTACAAAGAATATTGAAGATCTTTTAATAAATTCTCCATGGAGTCGTTTCAGAAATCCTTCAAATTTTATCTTTCACAATATAATAAAAAGAATGCTGCGGATTTCGAAGAAAGAAAAGGCTTGGGTATGGGATGGAAAGCTTGGGGTGAGCGGTAATTTCGAATTTTACAAGGAAATAGACTACGCACTTCCGCGAGGTCGATTTCGATAATGTCAACCGAGGAGAAACTTATGCCAACATGCGACGGATGCGGGAATGACTACGACAAGTCCTTTCAAGTGATTTTTTCGGGAAAAACCTACACTTTTGATAGTTTTGAATGCGCGATTCAAATACTTGCGCCCATCTGCGCGAATTGCCGTGGGCGGATCATAGGCCACGGCTTGGAGAAGAATGGCGTAATGTTCTGCTGTAACCATTGTGCAGAGGAGAAAGGCGTGACGGAACTGCGCGACCGTTCGTAAGAACGCCTGCACGGAATACTTACGGCGAACACCATGTCCTTCTAATCCAATAGTTATGCGAATGCGCGTAACTATTGGCCCACCTGCGACCGGCAAAGACACGTTTTAATTGAATGGCAGGTGTCACTTATATCAAAGGCCCAACCTTGCGCCCGCTCCCAGCAATGTAGCCACGCCCAGAATACCAAATACGACCGCAGCAATACCACGAACGAGGCGCACTGGAAGGCGGTCTGCAATCCTGTCGCCAAGGTAGACTGCTGGCACGTTGGCCAGCATCATGCCGAGGGTGGTACCTGTGACAACTGTATAGAAGTTATCGTATTGCGCTGCCAGTGCCACGGTGGCGATTTGTGTCTTATCGCCCATTTCAGCCAGAAAGAAGGCAATTAATGTCGTCGTGAAGACTCCATACTTGGCCAATTCAGCATCGCTCTCTTCAAATTTGTCCGGGATCAGCGTCCATGCTGCCATCCCCAGGAATGATAAGCCTAGCACCCATCGCAACACTTCCGGACTTAACATACTAGTCACCCAGGTGCCGATCGCTGCGGCAAAGGCATGGTTGGCAAGCGTTGCAACCAGGATGCCAGACACTATGGGAAGGGGTTTACGAAAACGGGCCGCTAGAAGAAATGCAAGAAGCTGGGTTTTGTCGCCGATTTCAGCAAGCGCGACGATGCCGGTAGAAATGAGCAATGCTTCCATTTGAAGTTGAGTCCCAAGGGCCGGCGGTTAACCAATGATCTAAAGGACGACTCCGGTCCATGCGGCCGTCCTCCGATCAATGGTCTCGCCAAGTTTTTCAACCGCCTGCACCATAGCCTGACGGCCAAGTATGTTGATGCAGGCTCCCTCGTCTTTCAGAAGGCGGCTACTCCCCAATGCTCAGCGTGTATTGTAGCAGAGGAAATTAGAGATCGATGCAAACTGAATGCATCATCAGCGGATCGCTGGGAAAAGGCCAGACACCATTGCGGCCTCCTCCTTTGCATCGACAAAAGTGTGTTCGTTTAATTTTCCACTACGTTGACCACCGCACAGAGCGTTCATGCCTGGAAAGGTACATTTTGAACACGCAACTTGTTCGCCGTGCTTAACTCAACCTGTAAAAACCGGGTGGACAAGTTTTCTTTCAATAGCTGTAGCCGTCTTTCACAAACTCAAGTGTTCAGCTTGGCAAGTTGCGGATGAAAGGCCTTCTGAACGGTGAAGCGGCTCTTACGTAGAAGGAGACCGAAATGTTAGGAAAAATTGCAACAATCGCTGCGGTTGCCGCAGGCGGGATGATTTTATCGAAACAGCTCAGGAAATCTCGCGAGTCCGGGAAAACGACGATTGAGGAGTCCATCGAAGTGAATGTGCCTGTCAGCGCCACCTACAATCAATGGACCCAATTCGAAGATTTTCCCAAGTTCATGAAAGACGTATGCGAAGTACGGCAGCTTGACGACACGCATTTACACTGGCGTGCCGAGATCGCCGGTAAAGAGGAAGAATGGGATGCCGAGATCACCGAGCAAATTCCAGACCAGCGGATCGCCTGGCGCAGCACGAGCGGCGCTGAACACACGGGTGTCGTCACGTTCCATAAAATTTCCGATTCAACAACACGGATCATGGTGCAAATAGATTACAGTCCCAAAGGCTTCATGGAAGGACTTGGCGATGCATTGGAAGCAGTAAAGATGCAGGTCAGGGGCGATCTGCAGCGTTTTAAAGAATTTTTGGAAACTCGTGGGAGCGAAACCGGAGGGTGGCGCGGCTCCGTTGCTCAGCACTGAAGAAACTTCTGAACAAGTCCCCGCATTAGCGATAGGGGCACCGACGGGTTTGCGGGAATGCGCGAAGCAAACCACCCGCAAACCCGTCCCCTTAAGCATTTTTCCGCGTTATCGAGCGTCGCAGCTATCATCGTCATTTGGTTTGCCCTTCGTTGCAATCGCCTGCACATCTGCAAGATAAGCGGCGAATTGGTCCAGGGTTCCGGTCCAGCCTGCTGCATTGATCCGCGCCCGGCCTCGAAAACCTTGCGCTCGGACTCGGTCCACGCCTTGAACACGAGGCCGCCCTGCCAAAGATCCTTACCGCCATCGTCCGGGCGCAAGCACAAGCGCCATGCACCACCGGGCCGCAGCTCGCCCTCAACGTAATGCGTGGTGAAACCTCGCGGCCCCATCCCAGCGCGCCGCCTGCTTCGGATCGATCCACGTCTTGAATACGAGTTCTCGCGACGCATCGAAGATGCGTGTGATGACAAGCTCCCCCTCGGGAGACCCCTGCTGGTCCGGCGTCTTGGCAGTTTCCGTACTACGGTTCGGTATGGTCATTTTTCTTCTCCTTTGCTTGAAGTTCATGAAAATAGTCTTCCAGGCAGTCAAAGCTTTCGTCCCAGAACTGCCGGTACTGCTCTACCCAGCCCGCGATATCCCGTAGCGGTGCGGCGGCGAGCCGGCACGGCCGCCACTGTGCCTGCCGTCCTTGCGTGATCAGGCCGGCGCGCTGCAGCACCTTGAGATGCTTAGTCACGGCGGGAAGGCTCATGTCGAAAGGCTTGGCGAGCTCCTTGACCGACGTCTCCCCCGAGGCAAGGCGCGCAAGAATAGCGCGGCGTGTGGGATCGGCGAGCGCTGCGAATGTGGTACTGAGACGATCCGATTGATGAAAAGGCATTTCAGGTCTGTAAAACCTTATGGTTAATTAACCGTAAGGTAAATTATATAAGTTCGGGTCTGCTTGTCAAGCGTTCCCGATTTCCGCCATGCGATAAAGGGTGCGACAGGATTGCCGAATGGGAAAGCTTTATTTAAACTGTGCGTTATTCAAGTGGAGGCATGTCGGGGTTGATCTTCCGTAGACAGGAGCAACGTGCAGTCCCATCGCTATTATTCCACCGGATCATTCGTTCCCAGTTAGAAGGAGTTTTTATATGAAAATCCGCTTTATTCTGGCAGTTGGGCTAATAGCTCCCGCATTTTCGGCTTTTGCAGACACGCGCGACATCCATGATGCCCACATCGCGGATGTCGTGATAACCGCGAGCGGCATTGCCATCGAAACTGCCAAATTAGCGCAGTCCAAATCATCCAGCGAAGAAATCAGGGCATATGCTGAGCGCATGGTAGGCCACCACACAGAGGTCAGCCAGTCGGCAATCAATCTGGTAACGAGGCTCAAGGTGACGCTCGAGGATAATTCGATCAGCAGGGAAATAAAAGCAGACGGCGAAACGGATCTCGCCAGGCTGCAGGGGTTATGCGGCGCAGAATTTGACAAGGCTTACATCGACCAGAAAGTCGTCCTTTACCAGCATGTGCTCGACACTATCGACAACCGCCTCATGCCTAATGCCAGCAATGAGGAATTGAAGGTTCTGCTGTACAACCTGTTCTCGCCGTTTTCCCTTCACCTTGAGGATGCCCAGCAGATCCAGAAATCGTTGACCCGGTCTGACCCTAAAAGCTAGGCCAGAGGGCCGTTTTATCCGGACATCACACGCCACATGATGGTACATTGAGTTCTAACAGGCAGAAACTGACCGCAGCAGCTTGGCTGACAGCAATTCTTTTGTCGGTAATCAGGTCGGCAATATCCTTAACCAAGGAGATAAACATAACAATCGTAAATCCCTATTTGAACTTTGATGGCAATTGTGAAGAAGCGTTTAATTTTTACAAATCCGTGTTTGGTGGCGAATTTCTTCGGATAGTACGCTTCAAGGATGCACCTTCCGAACAATCCATGCCGGAAGCTGAACGCGAAAAAATCATGCATGTTGCCTTACCCATCGGGCAGGGAACGACTGTTCTAATGGCTAGCGACAAGCCGGCAGCGTATGGACAACTGAAAATGGGCAATAATTTTTCAATTTCCATTAATACCGAAAGCGAAGAAGAAGCAACCAATCTGTTCAATGGGCTCTCAGCAGGCGGACAGATAATAATGCCGCTTTACAAGGCTTTCTGGAATGCGTACTTTGGCATGTTCACCGACAAGTTTGGAATTCAGTGGATGGTGAATTATGACTACGATCACCATAAATAAGCGACGAAGAAAGAGGAATCTCTGAATAAGCCCTTGATCTGCCAGCAACGAGCATGTTTCAGAAATTCCTACGTCAACTGGTCCGCATGGCCCGACCCTGCATCCGGCAGTTGACCGCTCATATCTCATTTTAGCGCTATGATCCCCAAAGACTTTTTACGCCACCTGACCCTCACCTTTTTGGTGAGTTCGCTACAGGCTGGGGTGAATGGTTTCGGCGGGGTGACCGGATAATCCTGCCGATGCGCTTCATTCACGTCTCGGATCTGCACCTTGACAGCCCGCTCCGCGGGCTTAGCCGGTATGAGGGTGCGCCAGTCGATGATGTTCGCGGGGCCACCCGCCGGGCCTTCGAGAATCTGGTCACCGCTGCCCTGCGCGAGCGTGTCGACCTCGTCGTAATTGGCGGTGACCTCTACGACGGCGACTGGCCCGACCACAATACGGGGCTCTTCTTCGTCAAGGGGGTCACGCAGCTTGCCGAGGAAGGTATCCCGGTCGTCATCGTGCGGGGCAACCACGACGCGGCAAGCAAGCTTACCAAGTCCTTGCGCCTGCCGCGCAACGTGTATCTGCTTTCTGATGCAAAGGCCGAGACAGTCGTTCTCGACCAGATCGGTGTCGCCGTACACGGGCAGAGTTTTTTTACGCCTGCCGTGCTGAATGATCTTGCTTCTGCCTATCCGGCCTCCATTCCAGACTGTTTCAACATCGGTCTGCTCCATACGTCCCTGAACGGTCGTCCCGGACATGACAATTATGCGCCCACGACCCTGTCCGTCCTTCAGGGCAAGGGTTATGACTACTGGGCGCTGGGACACGTCCATGCCGCGGAAATAGTTTCACGCCAGCCGTGGGTAGTTTATCCGGGCAATACGCAGGGAAGACATATCCGCGAATCCGGCGCTAAAGGCTGCTCTCTGATATCGGTCGAGAATGGCACGGTGCGGGACCATCAAGCCATTGCACTGGATGTGATGCGCTGGGAAACCCTTTCGCTCGACATCTCCGCGCTGCCCGACCTCGATGCCCTCCTGGATGCCGCTACGGCGGGTGTTCGCAGCAGGCTTAGCCAGGCAGATGGCCGGGCGTTGGCAATCAGGGTCCGCATTGCCGGGAGCGGACCGTTGCATCGCACGCTCGCGATCCAGCCGGAAACGGTGGAGCAGCAACTGCGCGGCGCGGCTATCGAGGCATCGAATGCCCAGGTCTGGATCGAGAAAATCGAACTCACCACACGCCCCCAGCTGAATCTCGACCGTATCGCCGAGCGTGATGATCCGCTGGGCCTGCTGGTTCGCGAACTGCGCGGTTTGGCGGCCGATGCTGGTGCGCGGGCAAGCGTCGCGGAAGAGGCTATCCGCGACCTGCGACAAAAGTTGCCGGTGGAACTTCGGGAAGGGCCGCATGCCTTGCTTCTGGATGCGCCCGGCGTGCTCGCCGAACTCCTGTGCGAAGTGGAAGCTGAAGTGATTGCGCGCTTGTCCGGTGAAAAGACAATCTCGTGAAGATCGCGCGTCTCTACCTCAAGGCCTATGGCGCGTTTTCCGGACGGTGCCTCGATTTCAGCAATAGTGACGGCGTCAATTTTCACGTAATCTACGGCCCGAACGAGGCCGGTAAATCCACCACTCTGCGGGCGCTGACTGGCCTGCTGTTCGGCATCGGCGATCGCACGGCAGACAGTTTTCTGCACCCAAACCATCAATTGCGGGTTGGCGCGACGCTGGTCCCCGGCCAGGGGGCGCGGCTGTCCGTCATGCGGCGCAAGGGCCACAAGCAGACTCTGTTTGCGATGAATGAAGAAACCGGCGCGGAGCTGACTGATCAACCGTTGCTGGAAGACGCACTTTCCCGGCTGCTCGGAGGCTTGGACGAAGGACTTTACCGTTCCCTGTTTGGCCTGGATATGGAGGGCTTGACCCGGGGCAGCGAAGCCCTGCTGGCGGGCAAAGGCGAAATCGGCCAGAGCCTGTTCGAAGCCGCCGCCGGGATGTCCAGCTTGACGCAACTGCTGGGTGATCTGGATAGCGAAGCCTCAGGCCTTTTTCGGCCCCGCGCCAGTACCAGCGTGATCAACGTCGCGATCAGGGAACTTGAAGAAAAGCGCAAGGGGGTACGTGACGCGAAAGTCAGCCCCCACGCATGGGAACAAGCCGAGCGGACCCGGCGTCAGGCCGAGGCAAAATACACCGCAATGCGGGATGAATTAACCGCATTGAGAGGTGAACAGCGGCTATTGTCCCGCATCGCCATCAACCTGCCCTTGGCAGCCGAGAGAGCGGCAAAGCTGGCGGAGCTGGGCACGCTTGATCATGTCCCCCTGCTTCCACGGGAGGCTGCGCAGCATCGAATCGAGGCGGAAGAACGCCTGCGCAACGCCATGGACGCGCAACGCGAGGCAACCGCGGAATTGGAACGGCTGCATCGGAAGCGATCGTCATTAATGGTACGCGAAGCCCTGATCGTCAATGCCGCCACGGTCGAGCGGCTGCATCACGCCGCCAAGGACTGGCGTGGAGCAATAGAACGCTTGCCACGAATCGAAAAGGACATTGATTTAGCCCGACGAAGCGTTGCCGGCCATTTATGCGCGATTGCGCCGGAACTGGCGCAGGACATGCCTATCGAACAGGCTCGCGCGCTCATCCCGTTGCCTGTATTGACTGCCCGCGTGCAGGAGCTTGGAAATCAATACGCCACGCTGCATGCGCAGAATGAACAGCTCGAAGAACGCGCCCGCAAGGTGGCGGATGCTCTAAACAGGCTGCGTGGCGATCTGGCTGTCCATGCCGAGCCCGCGCCTCTCGATATACTGGCAGCGGCTCGTGAGAAAGCTGCCGCCCAGGGCGACATCACAGCACAGCACTCCAGGTTGGACCGGGAGATTGCCGCCATGGAGGTTGCAGTCATCCGCGACGCCTCCGTCCTCTGGAACGGAACTCTCGACGAACTTGAAGCCTTGCGCGTTCCGCTGGCGACTACCATCAAGGAATTCGATGCAGCCTATCGGCACATTGAGGAGGCGATGCGCACGCTCCAGACCAATGATGATGAGCTGGCGCGTGATATCGGTGAAAGGGAGCGTGAACTGCAAGGCCTGACTGCGGCAGGAGAAATTGCGACCCCTATGCAAGTGCAGGCAGCCCGGATACATCGTGACGATGGCTGGAAACTGGTCCGGCAGGAATATATCGAACGGGCGGAAATTCCTGACGGGCAGCCGGCCGCTTTTTCCGCCGGATTGCCCTTGCCTGCTGCTTATGAAAGTGCTGTGCGCGAAGCTGACCGCCTGGCCGATATCCTGCACGCCCATGCGGAACGCTCCGCAAACTATGAAATTACCCGTCAGCGCATCGAAGACATGCACAAAACGCGCGGCAAGCTCTCCGCCCGCCGCGATGCGTTGAACGCGGAGCGCACCCGGACTGATATTCGCTGGGGTGCTATCGCGACGCCTTTAGGCCGGATGGAACTCACTCCGGCCGCAGCGGTTGAATGGTGCCAGAAACACGCCAGCTGGGTCGAACGCTATACAAAATTGAATGCGCTGAAGCAGACGCGGCAGGAGGTCGCCGACCTGCTGGCGATGACGCGAGATGGCCTGAGCGAGGCACTGACAACCTGCGCGCTTCCTGGCCTGGCCGACAATGAATCGCTGGCCGCCGCGCTCGCTCGTGCCAGGACGGCGGTCGACGCTGCCCAACAGGCAGCTAATGCAAGGATTGCACTGGTCGCGCAAATCGCTCACCATGAAGTGGAACAGACCGACATCGCTTCCCAGCAGGCAGCGGCGGTCACGAAAATGAAACTCTGGCGGGCCCAGTGGGACGAAACAGTCACCGCAATGCGCCTCCCCGCGGGGGCATTGCCGGCAGAAGCGGCTGCCCGCATTGATGAATTCGACGCGCTCAACCTCGCCATGGTCGCGCTCGACGGCCTTACCCGCGAAAGCGAGTTGGAACATGGCAAACGTTCCAGCTTTGAGAATGAATTATCCGCCCTGGCAAGCGAGATTGGCGAGCCGGTCTCCTCCCGTGATGCCAGGGATGCGGATCATCTGGTGGCCAGGCTGTATGAGGAACTGGCCATCGCACGAGAAGCGGATAGCCAGCGCAAACAGACTAATGGGGTCATCGAAAGCGAGACGGCCCGCCTTCAGCAGGCCCAACTTGCAGCTTCATCGCAGCGCGAGCGCTTGGCGGATCTGGTCAGCCGCGCCGGGGTGCAATCGCAAGACGAGTTGCCGCTGATCGAGGCGAGCTCCGCGCGGAAGCAGCTGCTTATCGGCAGGATAGACGAGATTGGCGAGCAATTGGTGCGCAGCGCTGCGAAGCCGCTGGCGGAAGTTCTGAGTGAAGTCGAAGGACATGATATCTCGGCCACGGCAGAACGACTGACCGAGATCGAAGCAACAGTCAGGGATCATGAGCTCGAAGCAGAAGCCGCCCATGCTCTTTTACTCGACGCGAACCGTGAGTTCGACGCAATCGACGGAAGCGATGCGGCGGCACAGGCACAACAGGAAGCGGAAGAACTTATCGCCCGCATCGCCGCACATGCGCGCACTTATGCCCGTACCCGGCTCGCCGAGGTTGTCGTATCGCGCGTTGTACAAGCGTACCGCGAGCGGCATCAGGGTCCCGTACTCCAGCGCGCAGGAAAAATTTTCGCTGAGATCACGCTGGGAAGCTTCAGTGGCCTGATAACGGATTACGAGGACGACAAACAGGTGCTGCTGGGCCAACGGACCGATGTCACCCGAGTCGGCGTAGCGGGCATGAGCCAGGGCGCCCGGGATCAGCTTTTTCTGTCGCTGCGCATCGCGGCAATCGAAGAACATCTGAAGCAGCGGGAAGCCATTCCGCTGGTTATTGATGATCTGCTTGTCCAGTTCGACGATGCGCGCGCGTCGGCCACATTGTCGGTGCTCGCCAACCTTGCCCGGCAAACCCAGGTACTGTTCTTTACGCACCACGAGCATCTTTGCGAACTCGCCACCTCGGCGCTTCAGCCAGGCACGTGGCGCCGGCATGATCTGAGCAGTCTGGCAGACTGTCAGCCCTCATACATCAGATCATGACGTGTTCGTCGGGGCATGACAGGGAATCATGAACGAACATAACCACCTCCATTCCCATTCCCATGGCCACGGGGCGCCTGGGTCCCGGAACTGGACGCCTGTATTTGCTATCGGCATCGCCCTCAATCTCGGCTTCGTTGTTATCGAAGGAATATATGGCCTGTTGGCCAATTCCATGGCTTTGATAGCCGATGCGGGCCACAATCTGGGTGATGTGCTGGGGCTGGTAATCGCGTGGATCGCCATGGTGCTGGCACGGCGCGCACCTACCCAGAACTACACATATGGTTTACGACGCGGCACGATCCTGGCGGCGCTCGTTAATGCGATGCTGCTTCTGGTAGCGGTCGGCGCAATTACGATTGAAGGAATACGCCGCCTGTCGGAACCTGCCGAAATCGCCAGTATTACGGTTATAACGGTAGCTGCAGCGGGTATTGTCGTGAATGGCATTACCGCGTGGCTGCTTGCCTCTGGAAGCAAGGACGACATCAATCTGCGCGGTGCTTTCCTGCACATGCTCTACGACGCGCTGGTTTCGCTCGGCGTGGTGGCGACAGGGGCCATAATGTGGCTAACAGGCTGGACATGGCTGGATTCCATTGTAAGTCTTGTCATCGCCGCTGTGATCCTGATGGGAACCTGGAGTTTACTGCGTGATTCGGTAGGCATGTCGCTCGACGCCGTGCCGCCCGCGCTCAAGCTGGATGAAGTCAGCACTTTTCTCAAGCAACAGCCTGGGGTGATATCGATCCATGACTTGCATATCTGGTCGATGAGCACCACCGAGGCAGTGTTGACCTGTCATTGCTTAATGCCGGCAGGTCATCCAGGCGATGAATTTCTGGCACAGCTCGCGCATGAACTGCAGGAACGTTTCAAAATTAACCACGTGACCATTCAAATTGAAATACACGAACATATTGCCTGCGTGCTCGAACCGGATCATGTCGTTTAGCATAGGCTTCCCCCAACGCGCTACCGAGGCCGGCATCGCCTATCGCTGAAATACAAAAGAGTCATTTATTTGGCATAGGAACCAGCATGTTGGCATCACGCGCCAGCACCCATTTTCCGCTTTGCTTCTTGAGGATGGACAGCGTATGGCCCGCACGCGTGGCGGATTGAGCGCCGCCGGGCGGAGTAACGACGACGGTGAGCTTCGTCCACATAAAGGCCCAGTCCCCGAGAATGCGGATTTCCTGAATCTCGCTGGTGCCATCGAATTGCAGAGCCTCCCGGCTTGATTGAGCACGTGCCGCAACAGCGAAGTCAGGTTTGCGCAGACAGGTTGGTCTGGCACGAGAAAGACAACGTCATCCGCCATCAATGAATAAGACCGTATCAATATCACCTGCTTTGCTCGCGGCCATCCAGGTGGAAACCAGCTGCCGGATTTCCTGTTCATCGTTTTGCATAGACGTCCTTTTAGTGAAGCGCAACAATTGACCAGAGCGGAAGCCGAGCGACACACCCGCGCTGTTCGCTCAAGCGCAGTGCGATCAATGGATATTTCTGCAAATACGACAATGAAGCTCGTGGAATGTCTTCGTATTCACAAACTTTTCGCAAACGCTTCTCTCCGATTCCCAGTCGCTTTCCGAGGGCATATCGCGGTCCTTGGACCAGCGTGGGCGCCAACCGGGGTTATGAACGCCAAGGTTCCAATTTATCGCAAGTGTCTTTATTGTGTCCCCGGTATTTAACGGCACATCGTAGAGTGTGAGCCACCAATCCGCATAAATTCCGGTTCGCGCCAATTCGGGAAGCCTTTCAATCGCTGATTGAGCGAGCGCGGCCCCGCACCATTGCTGAGATCGTTCCAACTCATGCGCCTCGATGATAGGCCTTCCGACGAAGAGCGAGTTCTTGATGTCTATGAAAGCTTCGCCATATGCAAGCCCACCTCGAATCCTTGTTTCACCCGCAATCATCGTCTCGAATATGAGCCAAGCAACGGTTGCCAATAGCTCCCGAACGGCCTCGTCCGTATCTTCCTTCGTATAAAAAATAATCGTATCCGAAAACCACGCAACCCCTACCGAAGTGTGTCTATCCAGATCCGCAGTTAGCGGTACGTCACTCGGAAAACACGTCTTGTGGACAGAATGGTTTAACGCCTTCCGGAACCAGCCGAGCGATTGTTCGACAACAGCTTGGAGTTCATGATCGCGAACCAGATTGGAGAATCCCAGGATGTCGCACACGGCGATGAAGTACTTAGAGGACATAGAACGAAGGCTTCGAAATATAAGAGTGGGTACGGAATTAGCTCTCGCTACCCGTTTTCTGGCTCTGCCTGCATTTCCACCCGAAACTTTACTACCTCATCTTACGCAAGACGATAGCGTTCCATTGTCGGATAAACGTGCCAGGCAAATTGCTAGGGCTGCTGCACTGCTCGATAGCGGCAAGTATTCTCCGAGGTTCTTTCTCATGCCCGATGAAATGCACGAGAAGAGAAGTTTATTGCGGGTTTGCTATTGCTTTGGCTCATGTTTAGAATCCATATAAGGATGAATAGGACTCAACAATGTTCATAGCACTCTGTACTAGCAACATCCTTTTTATAGTGCCATGAATTCCTTCTGGAGCGCGTCAAATTCGCGCTCGATGGCAGACAGTCCCATAAGTGGGGGCAGCGGTTGAGCATGACGCGGGGACAGGTGGATAGTATTTTCAGACTGGAATATCCCCTTGCATGAAGTGCTCAACCTGATTAGTCGACATGAAAATGCCAGCACCACGTGGCCACCTGAAGGGCGTGGGGACCCTTACTATGCACGCACATTTTCGGATGACATGAATGCGCGAGTTATCTTGACACGATATTCCTGGAAAAATGGACCATATTACCTGGTAACCTATCAGAAGCGACTGGTGCTGGTGTTGACAATCCCCGCACAGTACAAGGTCAAGAAGAATGGGTGGGCTATACCTTTATAGAGGGCAGAAGGACATTAGCTCGCGTGAGAAAGGAACTGACATCCTGCCAAACCTTCATCTTCAATGTCTATCCGCAGACATGGACGATCTGGCGCAAGGTAAAATTGGCACCTATAAATTGCTAAACACCGAGCAACTCTTGCTAAATCATGATTTACCCGCCAAAAAAAATCACAAGATATTCGATTGGCCGGAAAAAACTATGACCCTCACGCCTAAGGAACATATCCTGGTGGAGAATTTCCGTCACATGGCGGCCGAACAGAGCGCCCCATACAACACGATTGGGGATACTTTTGCTCAGCCGAAAGCGAACAGTTAGCGAGCTGAAATACATTTATCATGCCGAAACCAATCATTCATCAACTAGCATTGAAGAATCTAGGCGTTTTCAGAGATTGCGCAACGTCCCTACGTAAATACAATCTTATTTATGGTTTTAACGGCTCGGGTAAAACTACTTTATCCCGCATATTTAGCAGCTTGGAAACAGGCACACTGCAAGCAGACCTTCCGGAAGGTGGAACGTTTGACGTAGAGCTAAGTGATGGGGTAACCCTGAGGAGTGTCGGCGATTACAGCGCTTTAAAAGGACGCCTTCTCGTTTTGAATGTGGATTTTGTTGAAAAGAACTTCATGTGGAAAGAAGGTAAAGCCAGGCCAGTCTTTTACCTCGGTCGAGAGCAGGTCGAGTTCGCTGAGCATCTAAAAAAAATAAGTGGCCAGAAAAATGAACATGAGACGACACACGCCCTTGCTAAAACCAATAAAAATAACAAGAGCAAGGTATTCACGACATATAAACGTGACACCGCCAGAAATATAAGCGAGCAACTTATATTAGGACGTAAGTATGAAGCGCCTAATTTAGTAAGCGACTATTTTACTTATGAGTACGATGAAGCGCACTGTCTATCTGAAGATCAAACACAGTTAGAGCGTGAGAAGATGATGCGAAAAGAACCTCTCGCAGAGATCAAACCATTAACTTCCGTGGCCATCAATTCATTGAATCTCATAAATAAAGTTGAATCGATTCTGGGTACAACAATCGGCGAGATAATAATTGAAGATCTCCGCGACCATGACTCAATGCTTAACTGGATTCGTGAAGGAGTGATCTATCACAAAGATCAAGACTTATTATCCTGCTTATTCTGTGGGAATAACTTGACGAAAGATCGACTGGAAAACCTGCAAAATCTCATCAATGGTAAGTTTAATAAATTTATCGGTGAAATTGCGACGTTAAAAGCCGAAGCAAAAAAATTACAAGGTACTTTCGAGACAATAGGTGATGGCATTCCCTCGCTTAATGATCTCTCACGATCTCTACATGGTGAATTTGAAGTAGCCGCTAAAATACTTAAAGCGTCTTTATCAGCTCAATCTGGAATTACTCAGGTAATTTTAGAATTACTTTCTAAAAAAGAGAGCACACCCAATTCACTTATAGACTCAAACATACATGACGAAGACATTAGGATTGCAATAAGAGATGAGGATATTATCCGACGAATCACCGATCTTAACAACATCATTACCAGGCACAATGTAGAGTACATCAATTTTGAGAATACAAAAAAAGCTGCTGCGACTAAACTAAAAAATCATTATTTATCAATTAATCATACGACATATTTAAGCTATAAACAAGAAGAAGAAAGTGCGGAGACCGAATTAGATAAAATCTTTGCCGAACTTGAATCTTTAACCAAAGAAGAGTTGCGGCTTAGGAATGAAGTCCGTAAGCATGGACCTGCCGCGACGCGCACTAGTAAGATGATTCATAATTACCTGGGACGAGAAGAACTGGAAGTCACAGCACTTGAAGAAGGGTATCAACTGTGTAGGAATGGCAAACCAATTAAAGGTCCCCTAAGCGAAGGTGAAAAAACAGCTATTGCATTGTGTTATTTCTTGTCGGCATTGGAAGCAGAAGGACGCAAGCTCAAGGATTTAATAGTAGTGGTTGATGATCCGATTTCCAGCTTGGATACAAAAGCATTAAATTATTCATTCAGCATCCTTAAGTCGGCACTGGGTGGAGTGGCCCAATTGCTCATCCTGACTCATAACCTTCATTTTATGAACGAAACCAAGAAATGGCTGAAGAGATATATAAATAAGAAAGATGATTCGAAGTCGGAAGCAGCCCTCCTATTTCTGGATGCTGTTAAGAATAGAAATGAGAAACATATCTCCTCGATTATCACGAAATTGCCTCCATATATCCGCGAATACGAGTCGGAATATCAATACCTATTTCACCTTATATTGCAATTTACTCAAGCTCAAGGGATGACGGAATATTTTTATCTTATGCCGAATGCCATGCGGAAGGTGTTAGAAATTTTTCTGACATTTAAGCTTCCGGGAACTATGGGTCTCAGTGATAAAGTGGCCAAAATTGCTGAACTTAATGGCTTGGAAAAAGGATCTTTTCTCGCGCTGGATCGACTTGTTCAGCTCGAATCGCACGCTGACAATCTCGACGACTTAATAACTTTTTCTTCAATTACTATCGAAGAAACCAAGGATGCCGCTGATGTGTTACTGCAAATGATGAAGGCCTCGGACAGCGAGCACTACCGCCTGTTGGAAGAGATTTGCAGGGTTGAACCACCAATGAGTTCGTCCCAGTCCCAGCCAGTTTCGGTTAATCCCCCTACCGGAATCCCCACAGCATAATCAAATGAAATTCCAGCCGCCTTGCAACATACTCTGTCAAATTGCTGACAACGAACAAGCTCTACTACGGCGACAATCTTTCGATTTCGCGCGTCGATGCTTTTTCATTCCCTGGCAGTTACTGAAAATCAGTATGCGTCACAGAAGCGTAACATCGCTATTCACTAACAACTAAGATCGTCAGACTCCGAGTTGACAATTTGATCAGCCAGAACAATCAAAATTTATGAGCATCTACCAAGGGTTTGGTGAACTTAAATCACCAGCGGATCTCTTGAAAAAACTTAAGCATGATCTTGAGCGGCTGAAAAATTCCCCACATAATCAGTACGCAGCATTCGATTTTTTCGTGACCGCTGAACACATTCTTGATTGGATTTACCCACATAATAGGGACGACCGAAAAAAACATAGGTCAAGTCTGCCACTTTTACGCATCACATCACATATCGCAAACGGCGCCAAACATTTTGAGGCTGCGAAAAAACACCATATATCGATCGTTGAAATTGAGAAAGAGCGTTATGTTGAAGAAGGCTGTGTTGAAGAAGGTTGTTTCGAAGACCCAGTACTCGTTCATCTCACTTCGGAAGAAGCAAAAGCCATTGGTGCTCCGATGATAATTAACGCCGAGGAGTTGGCCTCTCGTGTATTGCAATATTGGGAAAATCACTTAACTATGGATAAATCTGCGACGGGGCCCTTTTTTTAATTAGAGCAAACGCTACGGAGTTCGGTCATCGCAGTCAGTAAACAGCGACGTTGCCAGTTTAAAGGTGCTGCACAACAAAAAAAGTTACTCGATCACTGGCATCATCTCAGCTTTCGACTGATCGTGAAATATTTACATTCTGGCAACTTCCTTGGCTACGCCGCGTATCAAGCCCCGGCTCTCCATTTCCATGCGTAATCTGTCCATTACCTGAAGATGGATGACGTCCAGCGCATCGTAGGCCTGATTGCGATACGACACCGCCTTGAGCATCCCGCACGACATTGATTTTCGTATTTCGCGCAGCCCTATCTTTTCTCCGCAGTAGGCGCGGATTATTTTATCGATGCTCCTGCGGCTGTGCAACCCCGTGCCGAAGTTCGCCGCCAGATGATGCGCCAGCAAGTCGAATCCGCTCGCTTCCCTGCCGAACTGGATTCTCACGTAGGCCATATGCAGCGTGGGCAGCACACGCTCGCACAAACTCAGGATCAATGCCGCCTGGGCATGACGGTCATGCGCGCTCAGTTCGCCGAAGCCTGCCGTCCCCCCTGCCCTGCTGGCTTCGCGCATGTCATTTACGGACGATATTTTGACTATCGGCCTGTTGGAAGTTTCATAAGCCCATCTCAGGGCATGCTGCGGGCTGCTGAATTTCATTTGTCATACTCCTTGGATTGATATAATGCGCAGCGCTTACCGTATTGGCGTCCCTTGCCGCAGAATTTCACCAGTTGCCAGAGCAGGGAATTTTCCGCGAAATGAAATGCCTCCTCATGCCTGCAGCCGTGGCACGACTGTGCCCGCCTGCGTGCGACAACTTCTTCGGGATTGCCATACTCCCAACGCTCTAGATTCACCGAGTTGTCGTCCGCCATCGCGGCCTTGCCTGTTTTCACTTTTACCATTCCGGCCACCCCCTTATGCTAGATGTGTTTTCGAACGTTTCCGGGGAATCCGGCAGCCCCAGCTTTGCGGCTTTCAGTCGCCTGCAGGTCGGAGCGATATCCTCGACGCCCTCGATTGCGCACCACATGGCGAGCCCATCCTCGATAAATCCCGCCCTGATAAATGCCGCGCCGATATCCTGCCAGCGGCACTCACGGTCCGCCTTCGACCAGGCTGCCCCGCCGCCGATCCCAACAGCCGATCCGCCTACCGAGTATGTGTCGCGGCATGGCGCGGTGGGAACCATCAAACCCAGTCCGATATTCGGATTGTTTCTTAAATGGGACGTACCGACATTCATGGTCTGGCTATTCCCGGTGCTATAGGCTGTCCCGCCCTGCCCGCCCGCTGCCGAAGATGCCGAAATTTGAGCCTGCGTTTGAATCTGATCTTGAATCAGGTTCGACGTGGCAAGCGCACCCGCGCTCGCCGTGGCTTGAGCGCCGGCATGAACATCAGGAGAGATTCCCATTCCATGATCCGGATGAATTTGTGACCAAGCCTCGCCATGCGCATACATAACCATTGCCGCTATCGTGGCCAGCCGAACTATTACTCCAGTTTTATTCACTGAATTTTTCACCGAGTCCCCTGTGCAGCGCTTGCTGCCGTTGCATCATTTTCATTGTTCCTCGCTCCTTACCGGCACTATTCATAATTGGGTTCCTGGCACGATATATCCTCATGCCATGCTGCTCAGACCGCCTCTTTTGCGGCTTTTTCCTGATTAATTGACTCGTTTTCGATGGCTCCGCCCACGGCTTCGTCCAGTTCATCGCTCATGCGCTTGAAACCCAACGCCGGTTTATCCGTTCCGCCCCGCAATACCTTTTTTGCCATCTGCTCGTTTCCGATCAGCACGGGCAATTCAGTCTTGAAACCTTTCTGGTTGTTGTGCGCCGTCACAATGCCGACCATGCTGGCGGGATACTCCGGAGACTCGTTGCGTGAGCGGAACCCGCGATAACGGTTTTCGAATTCCCTGGCTACGAATGGCCATTCGTCCTCGGCCTTTGCGCCCAGCGCAATCCAGCCGCCCATGTCCTGAATCACGCGATGAATCAGCGCATCGTCGAATGCCACGTCGCAATAAGTTCCGATGCGGCGCACCGCCTGATCGACTTTGGCCCAGGCTCTCAGCGCGGCATCCTGCGTGGAACCCTGCAACATGCGGATAATGTCTGCGGGCTTCGGTGGAAACTGCCCCGAATCCGGATTCGCCAGGTGACGATTAAAAGCATCCACTATCGCGGCCAGGTCATGTCCCTTGAGCGCGGTCCACCAGACGTCCAGGGCAAAACTCGATACGCTCTTGCCATAGAACCCCATCACGCCGACTATTCCGTCATGGAATTTCTGAAAATCATCTGTTTGCATGCTGAACTCCCCTCCATTCAGGATTTTTCGTATCCGGGTTTCCCTTATCCATCTCTCTCGCGGCCGCCTCTCTCAATTCCGGAGGCAACCACCCTTCTGTCGCCGCTTTGTTGGATGCTTCGAGCAATTCCTGTCCGTTGGGCATGCGCCCCTGGTGCAGGACCAGTTTCGCGGCCTCCTCGCGCTGACGTTTCACCGTCCCGATGACATAGGCAAAGCTGGCTTTCCCTCTCGAAACAGCACTTCTTGCCGCCTGTACAAATTCTTCCTCCACCGCCCCCGCCTGCAACAATGCCCGCAGTGTCGGGTGATGCGGATTGCAGCCCTGCACGCCATGACTGATCATGGTTTTGCAACAAGCCACCCCCGGCAGCACTGAACCAGTGGCGCAGCTATCGGCGAAAGGAGTTTCCGGAATGCAGTGGAGAGCTGTGAGTCGAGACGAGGCCACCTGAGGTGTCGGGTCAGGTTCGCGGTCAGATTCAGGATCAGATATGAATTCCACCCACGGCTCGGTCGTCGGTTCATGCGCCGAACCACGTGTATCCGCCTCATGGTTTGATGAAGAAATCCTCTGTGTATTACAAAGTCCCACATTGTGGAGTTGGTGCTGATGCTGGTGCTGGTGCTGGTGCTGGTGAGCTTTCCTGCCGGGTTTCTGCGGGGTTGGCGCGGGGGTTATCTCCGGTGCCATGGTTTCAGAACCCGCGAACAACCCACCGGGTTTTTGTGGTGCCCCCTGCTCCGTTTCTTTGCCGGAAGCTTCTTTGGGAGGACGTCCGCCTTTCCTGCCGTTGATGCGTGCCGCATCTATTTTCGGCCTCGCTTTTGCGATTTCACGGTCTGCGCGCTGGTTGTGGCGCAATCCATCTATCTCCGAAACGGGAAAAAATTGCTCCGCAACTGTCTTTACCGCTTGCTGCTCTACCCGCGTCATCGCCCTGCATACCCGGTAGAGGCTGGGCAGCTCCTTAGGCAGCGGTTTTTCGACACTGAAATAGGTATCCAGCAGCATCGTATAAGCGCCATGTTCAGCCAGGGAAAGGTGTGCGGTGTCGCGTTGATAGTCGCCGCAATATCGTTCGTAATAATTCACCGAAACAGCTCCATTCGCTTCAAATGCTTTATCGGGTATCTGCTTTGAAGAAGAAGCCCGCATAAGTCGGACTTATCTGTTTTCCACCGAAAATCGGCTACAAATTGCACTTTTCGGGCTAGAAAACACCACACGGCCATTATTACAAGTATATCTTGTAGATGTCAAGCAATTCTTGTAATGCACGCGCAAGCGATGCTTGTATCATGCAAGAGGTTATTACGTAACCTCTTTTTGCCATTAACGTACAAGTATGAATATTGCGAAAATAATTCGTGACGCGCGGGAAAAGCTTAATTTGAACCAGTCCCAGTTGGCTGAACGGGTCGGCGTTTCTCCGCAAGCTGTTCAACAATGGGAATCCGGCGCAACTCAGCCCCGTGGAAAGAGGTTGAACAAAATTGCGGAGGTGCTTAAGCTGCCGCCGGCCCTAATGCATTTTGGAATCCCCCCCGGGAGATCCGAGGAAGGTGTGACGAGTCCGGGTCCCCTCGCTGAGGCGGCTGGAACCACCCCGGCTTCGCAACAGCCCCAGGAAAAACCTCTGGATAAATCTCTCGCAGAGGACAGCAAGGACACACTCATAAAGGCAGTCATAAATGCAATGCAGCGCATGTCCAAGGAAGACGCCATTCGGCTGATGACGATAAGCAAGGTTCTTGTGGGCGACCTTACCGGCGTAGAACCGAAGGAAGATGCGACAATAGATCTAAAACCGTTACCAGTAGCCGCTCTGGCACCTCACCAACCTTCGGCATTTCCTCCGCGCAGGGTGTCCCGGGCGCCAGCCAAGACTCGGGGAAAGACGGCAATCAGATAGAAGGACGCAACATAGATACCAGAAAAATCGGAGAAAATCCGATCGGCGCGGAAGAAATTAGCAGGTGTGCCCCAGATCGTAATAGATGGGAATGGATAAATCAGCTCTGGACATTTAAAATGACCGGATTGCCGTCAGGCATTGGCTGGACAGAGTATAGTTATTCATGCAACGAAAGTAACGCGGCATGGCTGCAAACCAATCGTTTTTGGAGGCAATATGGGACTCGTTTCGGCGACAGCTATTATCATTCTTGTCTTGGCGGGAAGCGTGGCGCAGGCAGAGACGCCCCAGCTCAAAGACCGGCAGACCGGGAAATATCTGGGCAACCTAAGTGCCAACCCCTATGATCCCAATTCCACCAGCAATCCCCAAGGCCAATACGGGAGCAAATACAGCCCCGATTCCATCAACAATCCTTATGGCCGGTATGGAAGTCCATACAGCAACGATAGCGCCAATAACCGCTACGCAACCAATCCTCCAGCGATAATCGACCCAAAATGAAGATGACGCCAAAGCCTTATGACGATCTGGAAATGCTGCTTGCTTTTCATATTTCCGAAAAAGCGCGCGCCCGGCAGGAGCAGCGTATTCTGCAATTTCCCGAACATTTGCGCGAAGTTGAAAAGCAGCGCCACACACTTGAGCAAGCGGTAAAGGAAGTGCTGTCGGAAGTGGCGGAAGTGGCCCTGCTTATCAAAGAACTGGAATATGCACGCAGCACGTCAACACAATAGACGATAATGGTTTAAATGCGACTAGCCTTTTAGGAGTTGAACTATGAAATTCATCATTCTCGCCCTGCTCGGCACATTGATGCTTTCCTCATGCGTTACTGGAGGAAAAATGACGGGACTGCGCGAAGGGCTTACAAAGGATGAAGTTATAAGAACCGTCGGTAGCCCTGATGGGTACCAGCGTACCGGCGATTATGAAGTCCTGCTCTATATTGAGCGGCGCACCAGCGCGTGGTCTTATTTCGGCGGCTCCTTCCAGGATCTTATCGATTACTCGGTGATTCTGAGAGACGGCATCGTAATCGAATACGGCCCTGGAAGAACTCATCAACGCGACCCCGCTGGAACTCCCTTCGTGCGGGTTCCATCATCGCGGTAGCGCTTTCGTCCCTCCCCGGTCCCTCCGCCTGATACTGACGTTGCTGACACCCACACAAGTTTTCTTGACAATTACAAGAATTACTTGTAGAGTTTGCTTCATGCCGCAAAACATCGCGTGCATACCAACGAAGCCCAAACGCGAAACAGACGTGCAGCCCGAACCGGCATAGCCTCGATTCAGTAAGCCCCGTGTGGCATGGAAAGACAAGCGGCCAGCGACGGAAAAGCGCAAAGAAATGTCCAGGCCGTGCCTGGCGCGGAACTCGGCCCGATTTGAAAGGGCCAGAATAATCCCTGTTGTACCCATCAGGCTGAGGAGAGGAATTGATCATGAGACGCTGGGCTGAATTGTGGACCGAACACCGCCCGGCGCCCCTCACCCTCACCGATACGGAAATGCTGGACTGGTTGAGCGAATATTGCGACCAGGCGGTTTATCGCCTGCCCACTCCGGAATACTGTGGCGGCTTCACCCTATACTGCGAGGATATTAAGACCAGTGCGCCAACGTTACGTGCCGCGGTTTGCCTGGCGACGGCAGAGTGGGAAGAAGCGAATGAGTAAACGGGATGCATCCCTACGGGAATATTGTAAACAGCCGGGCTGCGGATTCCTAAGCGGAAAGATCCGAAAAAGGCCCCCCGCTTGACGAGCAAGCGGGGGGCCTTTTTTGAATGCCAACTAAAATAGCTAGTTCTCATCCGGAAACACCCGGAAATTTTGTTGATCAGAGTTGCAACCGCCTATTTCCGGGATCGATTTGCAACTTATAGAGCCAACATCACCCAGTTTTTTATGTTGCGGCCCAATTGATGGC
>JACCWK010000201.1 GCA_013697655.1 Nitrosospira sp. | reverse complement strand
CTTATCGGTCTCCGTTTTTGAGAAAACCCAGCTACCGCAAGCCTTCCCAAGCTACGACTACGGATCTGAACAGAATGGCTCGGATAACCAATTAACTTTGTTCGATTTTTAACCGGACACTACTGATGCCCCTTTTAATATAGAATATTTTTTGAATGGTGCTGACATAACAAATTGCTTATTGGCAACAGCAGTACTATTCTTAGGGAGGCTCCGCTCAGCCAAGCCCGGCAATCCAATCTGCCATCGCTGTTGCCGTTCGCTGCGCTGATTCGACCGGCGATGTCGGTGCCGGGAAAATGACGCTTAAATAGCTGGCACGGCACTAAATTGGGGGGATCATGCAAGGCATATTTCTCAAGTTTTACGTGAGTGAATATCGCGAACACAATGGCATTCTTTTGTTCGAATGGCTGCTGGAACGCGCAAAAAAAATCGGCATCCACGGCGGCACGGCAGTGCGCGCGGTTGCAGGGTTCGGACGGCATGGCATATTGTACGAAGAAACCTTTCTTGAGCTTGCGGCGGACCTGCCGGTGGAAGTGAGCTTTGTCCTGAGCGAAGACGAAACCAGGCGTTTTATGGATTTGCTGCAGGCAGAAAACATTGACCTGTTTTATGTCAAATTCCCGGTTGAGTACGGATTTCTGCCGGAGTGACCGCAAGTAAACCGCATAGATTACCGGATGTTTCAGCATTCATTTTTCAAAACGAGACAGTCATGAACAAATTCATTGTTGTCATCTTCCCAAGCGAATCCGAGGCGTATGAAGGTGCCAAGGTTATCCGGGGCCTTCAGGACGAGGGCAACGTGTTTGTCTACGGGATGACTATTGTCACCAGGGGATCAGACGGCAAACTGGCAACGAGGGATACCCCCGACGAAAGCCTTCGGGGCACAGCCGTGGGTGCCTTCATTGGAGGCGTGCTCGGTCTGGCTGCAGGACCAATTGGGGTTGTGTATGGTGCAGCGACCGGCGCCGTGCTCGGCAGTTGGGCCGACCTCCTCGACCATGGCGTGAGCGCGGACTTCGTCAATGAAGTGTCGCAGAGCTTGACGCCCGGAAAGACCGCCGTAGTTGCGGATATTGAGGAGTTTTGGACGGCCCCTCTTGACGCCCGCATGGAAACACTTGGCGGGGTCGTGCTGCGCCAGTGGCGCGGGGATGTTGAAAGCGATCGGATTGAGAGTGAAATAAGCACTCGTACTGAGCAACTTGCTGACTTGAAGGCCGAGCACGCTCAGGCTAAGGCTGAGGACAAGTCCCGGCTGAAGACCAGGATTAATAATGAGGAAGCGAAGCTGAAGACCGCCGCCGATCGTGCAAAGTCGAAGATGGAAACGCTCAAACAGCAGGCGGAAGCGAAGATCAAGCTTCTACAGGATCAAGCAGAGAAGGCGAGCACGGAAACAAAGGTTAAGATCGACCAGCGCATCGCCAGAATTCATGCGGAATCCGAAAAGCTTTCCGCCAGGCTGCACCAGGCGTGGGAGCGCACGAGGGATATGCTGAAACCCTAACAGCATGTCCGGAGTTAATGCGGGCGGCCAAGAAAGCTGGCCTCTGAATTAGCACGCGTCAGGAACAAATCGCGCTTGCGTGCGTTGCGAGTGAGCGATGGAAGACGTTTGAATCCGCACATGCCTCTCGAAACGGACACGCTTAGCATGAGAGTCGCAGCGTACAGTCGACAAGAGATGAAATTTCGCGGCTCAACTGCCGATTGCCTGGGAGTAATTCAGGACATGGCGTGGCGCTCCCGGCCTCTTTCTCTGCGTGAAGCAAGTTTTAGGAGTAGGACCGTCAGGTATGCCCTTTCAGCGAACCGGCACGAACTGAATCAGCAACGGCTGGTCTACTCACTGACTCCATTTATTTATCACATCCTGTATCTGCGCGGGTTGGAATACGACATCCCAGGCCCATGCGTCAAAGCCGCCTTTAGCGTTAACCGCTTTCACCCAGATATCCAGTGCCGCGCGTTTTGCGCGATTTTGGTCAGAATCCTCGCCCTTGATTTCAAGCACCAATGTTTTGCCGCCACCCAACCTGATCAGGAAATCCGGCACAAAGCGCCTCCGTGCGCCATTCCACAGGTAATAAATCTGAAAGCCCAGATGATCGTTCTTGGCATAGGCAACAACGTCCGCATTTTTTTCCAGAAGATTTGCCGCATACTGCTCCCATGCGCTATCCGCAATCATATGGCTGATTTGAGATTTGGCGGTTGAATGACATGGTTTGGTGGTGTACCAAATGCGCATGGCACGAGTCGATCCAATGGGCGACTCTTCATCGAATACCGGTTCCATGCGTTCGGTATTTCTTTCATCCACGTAGCGTAGCAGGTGCTGAACAATCTGATCGATGTTTAATGAGAAGAGAATACGTTTGCGAAGCGGGTCCTGATGGAACAACGACGGGATCACCAGCTTGCCGGAAGCAAGGAACTGCTCCACCAGCCTGACCATCTGCACGACCAGAAACTCGGGGTTCCCGCTGAACCTGCCCCGCAATTCCTCGAATGCTTTGCGCGCCGCCTTGAAGGTCAGCCGCTGTAAGCGGAAATCTTCCGGCAATGTCTCCAGATCGATTAAATGAACCTTGCTCCAGTCTGTCGCGCCGTTCAGCGCAGGCGCAATTTCCGCGCTGATCGGCGTTTGTGCCGGATCAAGCGTCAGCGGTTCAACCTGATCCCAATCAATGTCCAGCAGGGGACGTACCACGGCGTCCACACGCAACACGTTGGGCCAGCGTATCTCCAGCGTATTGCGCTCATTCAGCGATTCAATCTGCGTACTCGGTTTGGGCGGTGGCGGTGCATCTCCTCCCTCTCCGGCATTCTGAAAGATCGACAACGGCACGCCGAATACATTTACATATTCCGGCATGAAAAGTCCATTCTCGTCCATATCGTGAGACACCCGTCGCAAACCGCGCCCGATCACCTGCTCGCATAGCAACTGACTGGTAAAAGCACGCAATCCCATGATGTGCGTCACATTCTTTGCATCCCAGCCCTCGGACAGCATTGCCACCGAAATCACATTCTGCAAATCCTGTCCCGCCGTGCCGCGTTTACCGACGTTATCCACGATCGCGCGCAACAGTTCTTCCTTCTTCATCTCGCGCAATGCGGCTTTTCGGGTCTCGGGAATACCGGCGGATTCAATAATTTCTTTCAGCTTTACCTCGTAATCGCGGTCGGCACCGGCGGACTCGCCCACCTCAGCCTTTTCCAGCACTCTAGAATCCACCCGCAGTGTGCGTGCTGGCGCCTGCAATTCCGTCCATTGCGCATACCCCTTGCGGAAATAATGCTCGATCCGTGCCGCCGTCTCCGTCCGGTTGCACACCGTCAGCATAACCGGTGGCGAGGTATGCCCGGCCTCATGCCACTGCTTCAACGTCGCGCGCCAATCCGCGCCCAGTAAAGTGTAGGCATCCTGCACCAGTTTGGGCAACGCTTCATGCGGCTCGGCCTTGCGATTCAAATCGTCTGCCACTTCGGCTTCGCGGTAGATGTGATACAGCCTGGAGCGGTAATCTTTCGTGTTCGGCAACGCATCGTCGCGTATCACCACACGCGGTGTTTTCACCAACCCACCCTCGATCGCATCGTTCAGGCCGAAGTCCGACACGATCCAGTCAAACAGCCCCGCTTCGGTATTGGTCTTGCCGGTCGGCGCGAAGGGCGTTGCGGACAAATCAAAGCAACGCTGCACACGTCGTGTCTTGTGAATGCGATCCAGTCCTTCAATCCAGCGCGTCGCTTCATCCAGATCCAGCCCCAACGCTTCCGCATCCTTCTTGCTGATCTTCACCTCGGCGGGCTTGCGATAAGCGTGGTGCGCCTCATCGTTGATAATTACCAGATCACGGCAGGCGGCCAGTTTTCCCAACACACGGCGTGTAAATGCCTCGTCGCTCTCCTTGCCTTTCTTAACCACTGACCGCTCCTGCTGCTTCAACGGCATCAACGCATGCCAGTTCTCGATCAGCAACTCCATCCGGTTGAGCTTCTGGCGCATGGCTTCGGAGGGGCAAAGATTGAAGGCATCGTAATAATTTTCGACCCCGCCCGGAAGCAATACCTGCAAGCGTTCCTTGACCGTCAGGCCCGGCGCGACGATAAAAATAGCGCGTGAAAAATCCTTGTTGCGTTTGGGATATGTCAGCGCGTTCAGCACCTGCCAGGTGATAATCATCGCCATCACCGCCGTCTTCCCGGTGCCGGAGGCCATCTTGTTGCAGAGGCGTTCCCACGCACCGCCGTCGCCTTGAATGAAAATGCCTTGCTTGAATTCCGGCGCGGCTTCGACCCGCCAGATCAACGTTTCGATAGCCTCAAGCTGGCAAAAATAGAAAGGGTACTGGCGCGCCGCGGCATCATGCCAGTGGTCCAGCAAACGGCTTGTTACGCTGGTAACGCCGGGGTAACCAGCTTTCCGCCATGCGTCCACGCGGCAACGTATTTCATTGACCTGATCGAGCGATTCAGTGCGGCGCGTATTGTTGCGCACGTCGAAAATCTCATACCCGGCAGGCCGCCGTTGGGGAATAATTTTTAACGTGCCGTCGCGTGCCTGCTCCCAGTGCTAAGTAGGGCACACGTAAGGGGAATTGATGATGAGAGAGTTAGGAGTAATCAATTGACGTCGCGCACCCTGTTTTTCCAATAGGCGGGGCGGCGTTTGTGGTGAGCCACGGCAATTATCAGAATATCGCTTTCACTGAGGCGATATACCAGCGAATAGGGGAATCTCGTCACCGCAGTACGCGCAGCTTGCCGCCGAGTAAATAAGCCATCTCCGGGAAATCGAGGATGGTTTGCTCGCTGGCACGAACCGCATCCAAGAATCGCTGCGCGGCATGGACGTTGCGTTGGGTGTAATATGCCAGCGCTTCGTTCAAATCCTTCACTGCGGCGGGAAGATACCGGATACTCATAGAGACTCATTTAAGGTTGTATTGGCTCTTTAACCGGGCAAAAACCTCACTGGAATTCATGGCTTCCACTTCGCCGTTTTCGTATTCCGCGAGGCGGCGCTCGCACTCCTCAAGCCAGGCTGCTTCCCATTCCTCCGTGCTTAGCGATGATTCCGCATATAGCAGGTCAGCGAGCAGAATACGCTCCTCCTCGGAAAGGGTCTTCGCCTGCTCAAGCAAATCCTTGACGTGTGCATTCATCTCTCATCTCCTAACGCAATAACCTTCAGCGACTCAATGCCGCGGTCATCCACAATCTTCACCGCCACTTTGCGATTTTCCCCGGCTTCGAAGGGCAGCGACACGGTGCCATGAAACCGGTCGAGCAGTTCCTCGTTCAATTCGGCGCGGATGGCTTTCTTCAATTTTTTCCAGCCGCCGTCCTTGCCCGCCATGGGAAAGAACACCTGACCCGGCAATAGTGAGCGGTCGTCGTAATCCGTGTCCAATGACCACATCGCAATTTTGCTCTTGCCCCCCGAGATCAGTTCGCCTTTGGCGGTATCGAAGTAATCGAAGCCATTGACCTCGACGATATACCTGCCATCCTTTTGCTTGCGCAGATCCACGTCCGGCTGGCCCATCAGCCAGAAACTCTGATTACTCGACCGAGCCTTCTTCAAGTCTTCTGTCAGCAGGTCCGTGTTCATTTGCGCCTTGAGCGCGACGATGCCGCGCATCGCGTCGATATCCTTCGCCGCTTCCGGGTCGAAGGTAAAGGCACAGAAAACAATCATTTTTGGCAAGGGAAACAACTCGCCCGCCTCGCGCAGCGCGTGTTCCACCTGCCGCTGTTCCAGTGCCGCGTGTTCCGGACCGAAGCTCACCACCACCCGCTCGCTGGAATCCGCCAGGGTGCCGCTGGCGTGGAGGCAACGGGTGCCGGGCAGGGTTCCCAGCTCCACGAACTTCAGCATCTGCCCGCCCTTGCCACGTATGCCGGTCTTCAGCAATTCGTCGCGCCAGTTATGCTGCCGCCCCGACTCGCCGGAACGCGCAATGGCCACATCCGCTTCCCGGGGCTGCTCGGCTTCGTCCAGCGACAGCACGCTGGGGAATGGCACCGCCTCCACCGTGAATGGCCCGGTGATGCGCAGCTTGTTCTTCGCCACCGCAGGCTGGTCATATAGCGTTTCGGAATCGGCATGGGCGGCGATGGAGGCATCCATCTTTCTCTGCATGGACTGGCGCTCGGCATGGAAAGCATCGAAAGGTTTACGCGCTGATTCAGGCCACTCATTCGAAAAGTCAAACAGCACTTCCCATTCCTTGAGGTTTTTCCTCGCAGCTTTGTTCAAATCCGCCAACGCCGCCTCCACCGCCGGATGCATGCGCTCATAAATCTCGTCGATTTCAGGATTGTTGGCAATGGATTTCAAGGTGACGTGGGGTACCGTCTTGTAGATGAAGCCGCCACGCAGACCTTCCTGCGGGTAGCGCAGCTCGTAGTAGTCATGGCTCGCTGTCATCAGCCGCTGCTTGGCCAGCGTCACCGCCACGCGCGACGTGTCGCAAGTGATCCAGCGCCGCCCCCATTTCTCGGCAACAAACGCTGTGGTGCCGGAACCACAGGTCGGGTCCAGCACCAGATCGCCGGGGTCGGTCGTCATGAGGAGGCAGCGTTCGATGACGCTGTTGGGTGTCTCAACTACATACTGTTTTTTGTCACCTGAAAATCCTGCAATAGCGGTATCAAGCCACCTGTCCGTAACAGGAAAAACTGGGTGGTCTTTTACGAACCGAATGTAGTTAGGGGTATTACCATTTACTAGGATTCGGTTGGCAAAAATAACCCTGCGCATTCCTGGTTCTGGTGGAGTTTTCCAATGATGGTTTGAGCCACAGTCGAAAGTTTGTCCGAATATGGTGAATTTTCGACTTTCATCATCCCCACCGCCTTGGGAACGTAGGTTTTGGGCAGAAAAAACTATCCACCCATCGCCGATCTTTTCGTGATTATCCTGTTCTTGCTTGGACAACATCCGAATCCGCCCATCCTTATGTCGCGCCCTGGAATAACTGGCGAAATCCCCGGTAGCCTTATCGTGAAATAGCTGTCGGTACTTTATAAGTAATTTGTTTTTTGCGTACCAAAGAATGTAATCACCGCTGGACGGAAGCAACTTGCTGGCTTGTCCAGTAGTAGTGGAAAAATAAATCAACGAACAAAAGTTTCCGACACCAAAAACTTCATCCAGCAAATTCCGAACAAGATGCAAATTCTCATCCGAAATCTGCACAAACACACTCCCTGACTGGCTCAGCAACTCTTTCGCCAGCAGCAGCCGGTCGCGCAGATAGGTAAGATAGGAATGAATGCCCAGTTCTCACGTATCGCGGAACGCCTTGATCATTTCCGGTTCCTGCGTCAGGTCTTCGTCGCGCCGGTCTTTCACGTCGCGCTTGTCGACAAAGGGTTGGAAGTTGGAACCGTATTTAATGCCGTAGGGCGGATCGATGTAGATCATCTGCATCTGCCCGGCCATGCTCTCCTTTTGCAGCAGCGAATTCATCACCAGCAGCGAGTCCCCCGCCACCAGCCGGTTGGCCCAGCCACGCTCGTGCTTGTAAAAATCGAGCGCATCACGCAGCGGCAAATTTTCGAAAGGGGCATTGAACAGGTCGGGCTGGACGGAAGGGCTGGCTTTGCCCGCCTTAGCCTCATGCATGCGCTTGCGCACCGCCGCGAGTATGCTCATTGCATCGATGCGCTCATGCACATGCAACGAGATGGTATCGACATCGAAACTGGTGCGCTCGGCCTTGCCCGCCCAGTTGAGATAGGGCGACTGCATGCGCCTGAGTTCTTCCAGCGCGGCGCGCATAGTGGATTCATTGCCGCTGGCAAGGGCATCGTCTATCAGGGTTTCGATCTGCGCGCGACTGGTATCGAAACTCAGCGCCGGGTCGATGTGGGGATCGTAGCGCCAGGTAGTTTGTGGCTGCCCAGGGTCGGTATTTTCGTTGACCAGTCCTACCTGAGGGTTGTTCTTGCGTTTATCCGCGTGACGATAGCTGATGACCTGCGGTTCGCCTGCACCGGCGGACGCTTTTGCGGGTCGCTCAGATGGCATTCTGGCAGCGGGTTTCCTTCCATCAGCATCCGGCAAACTTTGCGGGGTTACCTGGGACTCCAGACTGAATTCCGTGTCGTTTGAATCCGAGTGTTTCGGCATTGCACTATCCGTGATTGGTCACGCCTGTTCGGCGCGATATTGTCCGTGTTATGCACAGCAAGCGCAATTGCCGATGCAGCGATCAGGCCTGATACAGTTGAATGAGGTTGCCACAGGTATCCTCAAATATTGCAAGGGTTGCCGGGCCCGATTTTGTGGGTTCCATAGTGAAAACCACGCCGAGCTTTGCCATTCCTTTGTATTCCTTTTGAATATTCTCGACAGCGAATGCCGTTAGGGGGATTCCTGCCTCGAAGAGAGCCCTCTGGTAGCTACCGGCGGCAGGAAGGCTGATGGGCTCAAGCAGTAGCTCGATATCGGCGGGTCCTTCGGGCGAGACAACTGTCAGCCACCGGCCGTCCCCTGCCGCCACGTCGCTCTTCTTTATAAAACCCAGAACCTCCGTATAAAACTTGAGTGCCTTGTCCTGGTCATCAACGAATATGCTACTGAGCTTGATCTTCATGATAATAAATACCCCCTTCAGACGCATGGTTCATTTATTCGCCTGATTATGTTATCAGCAATCAGCGGCAATATCCGCGCTTTCCAGGCATTACGTTGGAATCAGGCAAATTTTAATGGATTATGTCCTAATCCAGCAATAAACAACCATTGGAAAGTTTTTTCAGCGGTTCCCTGGTGCCCTTTATGAACCGCTATGCTATAAATAATTAACGGCGCGCAACCCAGCCATCACTACGGCGCGCAATAAGCAGCCTATGCGCCGTGCGTCGACGCGGCCGGGCTGGAAGAAGGGCTTATCTCCATGGCGGACCAACACGACGACAAATCCAGACTGCCGCTAGCGGGTATTCTTGCACTACTGGCGATGGCAAGCAGTTTCCTCATCTATGAAGGGATTTCTCTTAAAACCGCGCGGCCTGTCGATAAGGAGACGACAGATAATGTATTCCTGGGGAAAGGCCTGGTGCAGGCCCGTTTGTGGCAAGATCCGTTCGAAGCTGTCGAAACCTATTGGCTGCAGGAGAATAAAAGGCAAAAAGAGACGGGATCAAAAGACGCCGCGGACACGCTTGCCATGCTCGTCAACGCCATCGCCAATCGAACATCACATCGGGCCTGCGCGTATTGCCGGTATTCGTGGATGCAAGTCCCTATGTCAACGGCATCGAATCCAGGCTCAAGGATCGTTATGCCACGGTATCGGCGCTGGGTGCGGCGGGTTATGTACCCGAGTCCGGCGAACACATCCGAGTCCTCCGTTGGAATCAGCAAAAAGGGTTGGCGACCGATGCATCGTCCCTGCTGATCCCGATCGAGTTGTTTATCCCGAAAGCAAAACTCCGGGATAAGGAATATGGAAAACACGTCCTGGTAGTATGGCTCAGAGATCAGGATTTCGGTCTTCTGGATAAACTGCTGACTCACCTTGATGAGACATTCAAAAAAAACCTGCCGCAAATAGAACCCGTATACAACGTACTGGGACCGCGAAGTTCAGCAACACTCAGTGCCATGCTGAAGGAACTGCAGAATATTCAGTCCAGTCCCCTCGCAAATCCTCCCTTCAGTACAATAAAACATATTAAATTCCATTCGCCCTGGGCAACGGCGGAGGATACGTTTTTACTGGATTATCTGCCCAGTCCACCTGGCTTGCATAGCGGCACTCAGCAAGCAAAAAAAACCGTGGGGGAGTTATTCAAATATCCAAGAATTGAATTCGTCAGAACCATCAAGACGGATGCCAAACTGGCGGAAGAACTGATTCAGGAACTGAGGCGTCGTCGGATAGACTTGAAACCCTGGTTCGAAGCAAATAAAGTTGTCTCGGAAAACGGGGTGCAATAGGTCGCATCTGGACTGGACATGCACACGAATCCTATGGGCTCACCACGCAGCTCCACCAGACTTACATCCGATCCAAGGGGCTAATCACGCCCTTACCGCCTTTATTAAGGACATGCGTATAAATCATGGTTGTGGCTACATCGCTGTGCCCCAATAATTCCTGGACGGTGCGAATATCGTAGCCGCTTTCGAGCAAATGCGTCGCAAAAGAATGGCGCACGTATGTGGCGTAGCAGGCTTGGCAATGCCTGCCGCCAGTGCAGCTTTTTTTACATAGCGCTGCACCTGTTTTTCTTCAACATGATGACGGCGCTCAGTTTTACTGCGTGGGTCGATAGAGTAATTTTTCGCCGCAAACACATATTGCCAACCCCATTCTTTGGCCGCATTCGGATACTTTATCGCCAACGCATCCGGCAGCCAGACATCCACTTTATTCAGCGCCAGGTCTTGTTCATGCCATTCACGGCGCAAAGACAATTGTGAACGCATCCCATCTAGCAAGCTATCGGGCAACATGGTTACCCGATCTTTACCACCCTTGCCATCGCGGACGATAATCTCTTTGCGGGTTAATTCCACGTCCTTAATACGCAGCCGCATCGCTTCCATCAAACGCATCCCAGTTCCATATAACAGCTTAATGATTAAACCAATCGGCGCCGGGGCTGTTTCCGCTTCCCGCAACAGCTGCTGTGTTTCCAAAACCTTCAATACCACTGGCAAGCGACGCGGTTTATTAGAACGCTCAAAGTTATCCAACCACGGCAAAGGAGTTATAGTCAAATGTTGTGTATGGGGGCACATGATCAGGCGGCGACTCTTTGATGATTTTCCATTCCTGTAATGACACCGTTTTTGAACTGAACGCGTGCAATAATTTTAGCGATCAG
>JACCWK010000187.1 GCA_013697655.1 Nitrosospira sp. | reverse complement strand
TCCATCCTGGGCGTTGATGTAGTCTTTGGAACCTCCATCTTGCCAGCAATGGCAGCGCCCAACTCAATTTTTATCCGTCAGATGAAAATAATTCCGCTTAGCCTGTCCATTTTGCAAGAACCTCATTGATCATAACTTGGAGAATATATTGAGGAGTCATTGCATAGAAAAGCAGATTGAATTAAAGGCGCCAGTCTCGCGTGTCTGGCGTGCGCTCACGGATTACCGTGAATTCGGTGAGTGGTTCCGGGTGAAGCTGGATGGCCCGTTCGCGCCAGATCAGGTGTCGCGCGGCCATATCACCTATCCCGGCTACGAACATATCCAATGGGAAGCCATGGTCGTTCGGATGGAATCGGAAAAAATATTTTCTTTCACCTGGCACCCTTTTGCCACTGACAGCACGGTGGATTATTCGAAGGAAACCCCTACTTTGGTTGAATTCGGGTTGCAGGAGATTCCCAGCGGCACCCTGCTTCGCGTCGCCGAGTCCGGCTTCGATAAAATCCCCGTCAACCGCCGTGACGAAAGCCTTCCGCATGAATGACGATGGATGGGCTGAACAGATGCAAAACATCGAAAGATATGTCACGTCCCGCGCATAACGGGCTGGCCGCAGGGTCGCAAGCCTATGCCGCAATCTTTGCAGCCCTGGGCGATTCGACCCGGCTGTACCTGGTCACAAAACTCTGTGACGGACAGTCCTATTCCATTTCGCAGTTGACGGAGACCACGGCTCTTACCCGGCAGGCGATAACCAAGCACCTGCGTGTTCTGGAAGGTGCCCGGATTGTGAGCAGCTCGCGCACGGGCCGGGAGAACCGATTTTCATTCAACCTCGACCCCATCGACGACCTTAGGACATATCTCGCTGTCGTATCCGTTCAATGGGATCAGGCGCTGGCAAGGCTGAGGCATTTTGTTGAAGCGTGATGGATGAATAGTAGGGACTCATGGCTGGGGTCTCCTTCCGATGAGCAGAGGAAATATTCGTTCAATTTCAAACACTGTCGTTGCCGAAAAATCCAATTCAACACCCTCGCCTGTGCAAGTCGTAGTAAAAATGAAAAATTCAACCGCAAGAATCGGAGTTTCTTAAGGAGGACAAAAGTTTTAAATTCTCATTGACACTTGTAATCTCTCAGGACCGTTTTTTTCTTTGAGCGGTTATATAAGAGTCTATCTAAGCAAATGCCTCGCCCGGGGCGTCGTGCTTTTGTTTACGGATGATAAAGAACAGATGTGTGCATTGAATTTCGCTGATCACAACTCTCAATCGTAATGGAGTTAGCAATGTCATATGTATATAAAGTGATGGACTCGCCTATTGGCAAACTAAAGCTTGTCGCGAGCGGATCAAAGCTCTCCGCAATTTTGTGGGAAGACGATAAACCAAATCGAGTACGGCTTGGTGCCATGCGCGAAGATGAAAATAGTCCGATTTTGATCGAGACGAAACGTCAACTAAACGAGTATTTTGCGGGAAAAAGAAACCGTTTCGAGCTTGAACTCGATTTTGTCGGGACCGAATTTCAAAGAAAGGTTTGGGAGGCGCTGTTGACTATTCCCTATGGGGAAACTCGCAGTTACGGTGAAATAGCAACGCAAATTGGTAATACAAAGGCGGTTCGAGCGGTCGGTGCCGCAAATGGGAGAAATCCGATTTCAATTATCGCTCCTTGCCATCGCGTAATAGGTGCATCGGGTGATCTCACGGGGTTTGCTGGCGGGCTCAGGGCAAAAAAGATATTGCTCACATTGGAAATTGGTAATACGTCGCACACTGCAGTGTGACTATAATAGTGACGACTTTGAACGGTTTGATGATGTAAGTATTGTCACCGGCACGGATACATCAGCCTTGCAACTTTCCTACCGTCCGCCCTATGACTGGCCTGGTATGCTGGCTTTTCTAAAGACGCGCGAATTGAAAGGTGTCGAATGGATAACAGACAGCTTTTACTCCCGCACCGTGCATTTAGGTGAACACAAAGGTTGGATCAAGGTCACACAGGCCAAACACAGGAATGCTGTCATGCTGGAATTTACCCATAGCCTGACGCCCGTTCTATCGGTGCTTCTACGCCGGGTGCGAGATTTGTTTGATTTAAATGCGCAGCCCGATATCATTACCCAGCTGCTCAGCAAGGACAAAGTTCTGGCCCCTCTGGTCTATGCGAATCCCGGTATGCGGGTGCCTGGGGCTTTCAAAGGGTTTGAAATGGGCCTGCGCGCTATTCTTGGCCAGCAAGTAACTGTTAAAGCTGCAACCACAATTGCCGGTCGCCTTATTGCGGTGTTTGGTGAATCTTTCGTTACACCATATCCCGAGTTGAACCGTTTGACGCCGACGCCCGCACTCATTGCCCAGGCCACCGTCGATGATCTCGCCAGGCACGGCATATTAAGCGCGCGGTGCAAAAGCATCATCGCTCTTGCGCAGGCGGAAATCTCCGGAAGATTGTCACTCGATAGCAGTACCCATCGCGATCCCGCCGCTGCAATCGAGCGCCTGGTTGAATTACCCGGCATAGGCCAATGGACGGCGCACTATATCGCCATGCGGGCTTTACGCTGGCCCGACGCCTTCCCGAAAGGCGATATAGCCGTCCTTAACAATCTCGGCGGCATCACAGCAAAGCAGGCCGAGATCATGTCTCAGGCTTGGCGGCCCTGGCGCAGCTATGCCGTGTTGCATATTTGGAGCATAAAGAAAGACGCTGTTAAAATTAGCGTGGCTGCTCTGACTAATAGGGAACGGCGAGAGGTACGTTGATTCTTAGCAGCATCAACCCACCAAATGAAATCATCGGCAAATCGAAGAAAGGCCCATTTCACAACGGACGATACCCGCTGGGCTACGGTGCAGGCTCGCGATCCGGCCGCTGATGGACAGTTTGTCTATGCGGTGAAGACCACGGGCATTTATTGTCGACCCACTTCTTCGGCGCGCCTGCCCAAGCGCAAAAACGTCAAGTTCTTCGAAACGCCGCAAGCGGCCGAGGCAGCAGGCTACCGCGCTAGTCGTCGGGCCACGGCTGACCAGACGGCGGCGGCAGTTCAGCGCGCCACGCTGATCGCCAGTGCTTGCCATCTAATCGAGCAGGCCGAAACTCCGCCGAACCTGGAAGAGCTGGCCGCCCAAGTGGGCATAAGTACCTTCCATTTTCATCGCGTCTTCAAAGCCGAGACCGGCCTTACACCGAAGGCCTATGCCAGCGCGTTCCGTGCACGCCGACTGCGCGAAGAGTTGGATGGCTCGGGTACGTGCGGCGGCACCATTACAGAAGCCATCTATGGCGCCGGCTTCAATTCCAACAGCCGTTTCTACGAAACCTCCGAGGCCAGGCTGGGCATGCGCCCGCGCGACTACCCCGACGGCGGCCGCAACGCCGAAATCCATTTCGCGGTGGGGCAGTGCTCGCTGGGCGCGATCCTGCTGGGTGACGATCCGGACAAGCTTGTGCGCAACCTGCAAGACCGGTTTCCCAAGGCTCGTTTGCTGGGCGGGGACGACGGCTTCGAGCAATTGATTGCCCAGGTGGTCGGTTTCATTGAAGCGCCGGTGCGGGGCCTGCACTTGCCTTTGGATGTGCGCGGCACGGCCTTCCAGGAACGTGTCTGGCAAGCGCTGCGCGAGATCCCGCCGGGGGCACCACGATGAGTTATGCCGAGATCGCCACGCGCATTGGCTCACCCACGGCCGTGCGCGCCGTGGCCCAGGCATGCGGCGCCAATCACATCGCGGTCGCGATTCCCTGCCACCGCGTGGTGCGGCGCGATGGCAATATCTCGGGCTACCGTTGGGGCGTGGAGCGCAAGCGCGAACTGCTGCAGCGTGAAGCGACGCCTGAATCCGATGGAATCGCGGCAACATGAAGATCAAAACGATATCATCGACCGCCTGGCTGGCAAAGCTTGCCACACAACTGGACCAGTAGGGTTATGCCGCGAGGTTCATTTTCACGCAGGCAATGACGGGAACCGCTCGAGCCGCAGCATATCAAGACGCCGTATACACCATCCACGATACGCCAAAGCGGTCAGCGACCATGCCGAGGCGTGAAGAAAAGAACGTCTTGCCTAGCAGCATCTGCACTTGGCCACCTTCGGCCAGCGCCGAGAACAACCGGTCAGCCTCAGCATCGCTGGACGCGATGAGCGCCAGCGAGAAGCCCTGGAAATTCGGCTTTCCCTGACAGTGACCGTCCGAGGCCAGCAGCGTTGTGTCACCGATGCGAAAACTCGCGTGCATCACTTTATTCTCGGTGCCGGGCGGGGGCTTGCAGGACTGATCAGGTTCAGACGGCGCGTCTTTGAACCGCATGAGGGCCATGACTTCGGCACCAAGCGCGCCGCGGTAGAACTCGACCGCTTCCTCGCATCGCCCGTCAAAGAACAGATAGGGTTGAACTTGCATGATGTCTCCTTTTCATGTTATGGGTGAAATTTATTTACCCTCGATGCGCCTGCTCCCGGCGGCGACTTGTGCGCGTAAGCGTTCCTCTGCCTCCCTGAGTTCGGGCGTTAATTCGGCCCCAAAGTCATCCGCCTCGAACACCTGACGGATCTCGATCTCGGATTCGCCCTCATGGGGATTGGGGCAGCGCTTGACCCATTCAATCGCCTCTTCCATCGATTTCACCTGAAACACCCAGAAGCCGGCAACCAACTCTTTCGTCTCCGTAAAAGGGCCGTCAATCACGGTGCGCTTCTCTCCCGAGAACTTGACGCGCGCGCCCTTCGAGCTGGGGTGGAGCCCTTCGCCCAAAAGCAGCACGCCAGCTTTCGCCATCTCTTCATTGTACTTCCCCATCTCGGCAAGCAGCTTCCTGCTTGGCAGGGCGCCTGCCTCTGAGTTCCTGTTAGCTTTAACTATTACCATAAATCGCATTGTCGTATCTCCTTTGGTTTTAAATCGAGAGGCGGGTTTCCGGACGGTTTGTCCGGTAGAACCTGTACTCTATATCTCTGTCGAATGGCGAGTTGGGAAATCGACATGCTCCCGACGAATTATTTGGCCACATTTGAATAGCTTCTGTTAGTTGATGCTGGATCAGTAGTGTCCGGTTAAAAATCGAACAAAGTTAATTGTTTATCCGAACCATTCTGTTCAGATCCGTAGTCGTAGCTTGGGAAGGCTTGCGGTAGCTGGGTTTTCTCAAAAACGGAGACCGATAAG
>JACCWK010000186.1 GCA_013697655.1 Nitrosospira sp. | reverse complement strand
TCCATCCTGGGCGTTGATGTAGTCTTTGGAACCTCCATCTTGCCAGCAATGGCAGCGCCCAACTCAATTTTTATCCGTCAGATGAAAATAATTCCGCTTAGCCTGTCCGTTTTGCAAGAACCTCCATTGTCAGTGCGAATGGCATTGATGCGGAATGGGAATTTGGCAATAACGTAATCTACGAAGTGGATTGGATTCTGTTGCGTATGCCGTTCATAAATCTTCAGGGCGCGGATGCGTCTCGCATCATCAATTGCCGTGTATTGGAAGTACCGGACCTTGCGACCTTCCTCAGTTTTGAAATCAAGGAATTTCACATCGACCTGCACATGATGACCCGGCACTTGTTTCTCATAACGGATGGTTGCAATCGACCTTTTGGGCTGGCGGTCAGGCAGGCGATTCAGGGCATGGCGCTTCAATTCCTTAAAGTCCGGCGGGTTTCTGGTGCATTAATGCTGGCTGCAAGCAGTCTATCTGCAACCTCCCCGGCCCCCTAGTGTGCGCTCAATATAAGCTCATCTATGACAAGATATTTCTCAGGAATCGACTATAATAATTTTGTAAGAAACCGCATTCTTGCCATAAAGGGGACACCGTGAGCCAATTTTCAATCGCGTTGGAAAAGCGACGTATATCTTCTATCCCTGTATTATTTTTTTTGATCGCACTCCTGCCTGCCTGCGCGGCACTTGACGCCGATCAAGACAGGGGAGCAACCACAGTAAAGCAGGATGTTTTTGGCGATAGCTTTACAGCGATAAAGTATCTTGATCAAGGATGGGCGCCCGCCGACAGTCTCTGGTTTTACACCATCACACAGGGATCCGACATGATGCCCTATGATTTTTTTCTGGCGCTGGAGCAGGTTGGCAAATCCGAGCCATTTCGCGCTAACGAGAATATGAATCGCTATCGCTATTTGCCGCAGAAGATCACGTCCAGTAATCCGGATGGGCTGCCGGTTGGATTCGTCAAGGATGATTACAAGGGTAAAGAGTATCTCGGTTTGACTTGCTCCGCCTGCCATACCGGACAAATAAACTATAAGGGTAAAGGGATACGAATCGATGGCGGCCCGGCAAGCGCTGATATGGAAACTTTCATGGCGGATATTGTTCGCGCCTTGATAGCGACCCTCAAAAACGAGGAGGTTCGGAACCGGTTTATAAAAAATGTAATAGCCCGTGGTAATTACAAGACGGAAACCGAGGTGCTCGCAGATCTCAAAAAATATCGCGAGCGCCTCGCCAGCTATATTACGATCAACTACAGCAGCCTCCATTACGGCTACGCGCGGCTGGATGCGTTCGGACGCATTTACAATAGAGTTCTGGAACATGTCATCAACGTCAAAGAGCTCCAGGAACTATTGCGTGACCCGAGGATAATGGGAGAACACGCGATGACAGAGGAGCAGATAAGATCGATAACAAATGAGACAGGTACTGTTCTCACCGGCGCTGAGCGCGACAATATCGTCGAAAATATCGTGAAGACTTTGAACGAGAACAATGGCTGGGAAGCACTCGGGCGTTTACGGAAGAAGCTATTTAATCCACCTGATGCACCGGTAAGCTACCCATTCTTGTGGGACACTCCTCAGCATGACTATGTTCAATGGAATGGCCTTACGGAAAATGCAGGACTTAAGGCAATTGCACGCAACACAGGGGAAGCGATAGGCGTATTCGGTACGCTTGACTGGACGGAAAATAAAGGATTTTCGCTATCCGCCTTCATCAATGGACAGGGTTTGTATGGTCGTCATATCAGCTATTATTCTTCCGTTAATGTCCAGAACCTGCGCCGTATCGAAGCGCGTCTGTTGAGTCTTCAATCTCCGCTGTGGCCGGAGGATATCCTTCCACCCATTAACGGGAGCCGCCTAGCAAATGGAGGATCCTTGTTCAATAAACATTGCGTGAGCTGCCATGCAAGAATCCAGCGCAACGATCCTGACCGCCGCGTCGTGGCGCATATGTCGAGGGCGAGCGATGTTGGTACGGATCCCCAGATGGCCGAAAATAGTGTAACTTACCAAGGCTTCTCAGGCATTCTGCGTAATCAGTATGTTGGGATGAGTGTGGGCGATGTTTTGCTGGATCGGCGGGCTCCGGTTGCGGCATTGCTGACCCGAGCGACTATTGGGGTTGTCGCCACTCCCGATCAGGACAAATGGTTTTTACACCGCTGGATCGACTGGATTTCCAATTTGGCGGCAGGGTTCCGTCATAACGAGATCAAACCATCGATCAAGCACGGCGATTACGATCCAGATACCACGGCCGATCCAGTCGCATCCTTAAAATCTTATAAGGCGCGGCCACTGAATGGCATCTGGGCAACCGCACCTTACCTGCATAATGGCTCCGTACCCACGCTCTATGATTTATTACTGCCAAAAAGAAGTCCGGGATATCCGCAAAACGGCGAATATCGGCCTGATGAGTTTGAAGTCGGTTCACGCGAATTCGACCCAGTTAAGGTAGGCCTGAAAAGTACGGGATATGGTGGTTTCGTATTCAAGACAGACATTGGCGGCAATAGCAACGCCGGGCACGACTACGGGGTCAAGCGTACTGTAGACGAGTCTGATGGACCTGTGGATAAGAAGATCAAGGACCAATGTATGGATGAGACGATTAAAGACGAACTTTTGGATAAATCCGTCAGGGATAAATGCCTGTATCCCATGTCGAAAGAAGAACGTCTCGATTTGCTCGAATATCTGAAAACACTCTGAACGACTTCACGATTCCTGATCATCACGATTTTTGATATCTATCACCTACAAACCATAAGGGAGTTACCGATGAGTGCAAACTACCTGAAGCAGTATGACGCCGCTGCCGATGCAGATAAATCTTTACTCGCTCGCCGGTGGATCGATACGGAGCCCTTGCCGTTCTTTAAAGAGCTGCGTGAAAAGCGACCCATTCTGGTGACCCCAAAATTTACCTTGGTCACACGCTTCGACGATGTCAGGGAAGTTTTGAACATGCCTAAAGTATTTACAGTCAAGCCCTACGTTCCAAAAATGGCCGATTACCTGATGATGCATGATGATGATGCCCTGCATACACGCGAAAAATCCCTGATGCAATGCATGTTGAATCGCGATGATCTACCTGCTGTGCGAGACATGGTGGCAAATGTCTCCAAGGAGATACTCGACACCGCCAACGGCAATATCGAGATAGTTAACAGTTACTGCCGCATGGTGCCTGCAACCTTGGTACGAGAATACTTCGGGCTAACTGGAGCAAAGCGGCAGGATTTGATCGAGTGGTCTTACTGGAACCAATGGGATACCTTTCACAATCAGCCTTTCGACTTGTTGCCCCCGGAAAAATCACAACATATCATTGATCGCCATAACGAAACTTCAAAAAAACTTGGTATGTTCATCGTTGAGCTTATTGCTCGCCGGACTCTACAAGTAAAAGCGGAGGAGATAACGCTTTCAACCCTCGTGCGACTGGATGATGATATCGTTACCAGAATGTTGCGCGCGCATTACCCCAAGCAATTGGATTTTGACATCAAGCGCCTGGGACTTAATGCTGGCGGTCTATTGATTGGCGCGATTGAGACCACTGCTCAGGCGGTTGCCCAGATCCTCCAATATTTGCTGGAACATCCGGAATGGCTCGACAAGGCAAAAATCGCTGCTCGCCAAGATAAGCCTGACGAATTCGATGCTATCGTTTGGGAGGCGTTGCGCTTCGTGCCCATAACCCCTTATTTGTTTCGCACAACAGCAAGCGATTATGCCGCAGCCAAGGGTACGGGACATGAAACCATTCTTCGTGAAGGCACCCATGTTTTGCCAGTCACTTTGTCAGCGATGTTTGACGAACGGGCATTTGAATCACCGGATGAATTTATCCCGCAACGCAATTGGTACAACTATTTCCATTTTGGTTTCGGCAGCCATGAATGCCTAGGGCGCTACGTGGGCATGGTCATGATCCCCGAGATGGTGCGTCAGGTGTTCCTTAAACAGAATATCGAGGCAAAAGCACCCATCGATTATAAGTCCGGCCCCTTCCCGGAACAATATGACCTTTCCTGGACTTCGCCATAAGGAGCTGATGATTTGATGGCGCGCATCAAGCATATTAAAGTAACCGTCAGCGCACTCGGCGAATTAGGTGTGCCTTATCACCGGGCTCCCGCGTCCTTAAGGAGCTTTACCACGTCCTGGTGACGGTACTTCGATGCGAGCATCAACGCTGTAATACCATTTCCAGCCTTGGCATTAACATCGGCCTTGGCGGCTAAAAGCGTCTGTATTGCTCCCGTGTGGCCCATTTGTGACGCCAGCATCAATGCGGTCGCGCCGTTCTCCAGCCTGGCATCCACATCGGCTTTGGCGGCAAGCAGCATCTGTATAATCTGCCGGTGCCCTTCCTGCGACGCCTGCATTAATACCGTGACATCGTCGCCCCTCCTGGCATCCACATCGGCTTTGGCGGCAAGCAACTTTTGCACCACCTGTTCGTGACCTTTCTGCGAGGCCTGCATCAATGCAGTAGTGCCGTTGCTTGTCTTCGCGTTAACATCCGCGCTGGCTTCCAGCAGTGCCTGTACTATCTCCTCGTAGCCGTTCTGCGAGGCCGCTATCAACGCGGTCACGCCATTGTCTCCTTTGGCGTTCACATTGGCTTTAGCGGCTAGCAGCGCCCTGACCCGAGAAAGATTGCCACTTGCGGCCGCAGTGACAAGATCGACATTACCCGAGTTAGCCCATTTGCTCCCTGAAACGCAGAATAAAGTCGTCCACATGCTTAAAATAAGCGTATATTTCCGAAATTTGATCATTTCATTTTCTCCCCACGACATATTCTTATATTCCCGACTCGAGTTCGCAAAAACCATGTTTGCGTTGGCGACGTCTGCCAAAATATGCTATTAACATAAATAGCGTCTCATTCTCGCCGCTTTTACTCCCGCACCGATGGGCATGCTTGTCCACCATTGAAGCAATAGAACAAGATAGCGTTATGAAGGCGAACCATCTGAAATTACATCAATCGAACTGAGTCCAATACACAATATACTAAACGTATCTTATCAAATACATTCTTAATTTATGTCTTCTCGTTTTTAGGAGATTCGATGCGAAAAATTCTTTTATCACTATCGTTGGCAGGGATGGTTTCAGTAGCGGGTGCGGCGGAAAATAACATCCGCCCCGGATTATGGGAAGTAACAACCACGTCGATGTTGCTGGCGTTGGTACCGCAGATCCAGCCGGATCAAATGCAAAAATTGGTAACCCTGGCTAAGCAATATGGATTGGAAATGCCCCAGATCGACAATGGAGTTGCAACGTCCAAAGTTTGCATTACCCAGCAGATGGCGGACCAAAAAATTCCGTCCTATTTTCATCAAAATCAATCTGGCTGTAGTGTTAAAAACGCGGTCCGCACAGAAAATAGCTACAAGATGGATCTCGTTTGTACAGACCCCCAATTCAAGGGCAATGGAAGAGCGGAGGGCACATTTACAAGTCCAGAGAGCTTCACAGGTTGGACTACATTCAATGGTGCCTTACAAAACACTCCTGTCAACGAACATGCGGATACGAATGGCCGATGGATTAGTGCGAACTGTGGATCAGTGAACTGATTTCCTTCCAGCATTACCCATAATAATGCGCCGGTTAGCGCACTTATTTGCCTATAACTCCCTATTACAGTGCTTTAAAGGCCTGCTCACTAATTTGCCGTGTCTCCGATAGCCTTGAGTAGCTTTTCATGAATGCCCCCGAAACTACCGTTGCTCATAATGACTATATTGTCGCCGGGATGAGCAGCAACTGCGATGTCCCCAATTAACGATTCAAGGTTATCGTGGGTTGCGGCTCGCGCGCCCAAGGAAGCCAACACCTCTTTTGCATTCCATTTTAAACCGGCGGAATGGCAAAACACGAGATCGGCCGACGCGAGACTATCTGCCAAGCTGTCCTTCCATATACCCATTTTCATAGTATTGGAGCGCGGCTCCAGCACGGCCATGACGCGCCCCCCATTCCCCTTTTCGCGCAGGCCTTCAAGAGTTGCCCGGATCGCGGTGGGGTGATGAGCAAAATCGTCGTACAATGTAATACCGTTGACAATACCGCGCACTTCCATGCGACGCTTTACATTTTGGAATTGCCTTAGCGCGGCAACGGCTATCTTTACGGGCACGCCGGCATGGCGGGCGGCGGCTACCGCAGCCAATGCGTTCATGCGGTTGTGCTCTCCCAGTAAATCCCAATGCAGCGTTCCTTGAGGTTCGCCCACAAAACAAATAGTGATTCCGTCCGCGGACGACTCCTTTGCCTGCCAACCGTTGGCTATTCCTAATCTTTCCACCGGAGTCCAGCATCCCTTGCCCAGGACACGCTCCAGGCTCTCCTCCATGCCGTTACTGATGATAAGACCATTGCCTGGAACTACCCGAACAAAATAGTGAAACTGCTGTTCAATTGCCGCAAGGTCTCCGAAGATGTCGGCATGGTCGAACTCCAGGTTATTAAGGATCGCTGTCTTCGGTTGAAAATGGACAAACTTGGAACGTTTGTCGAAAAAAGCAGTATCATATTCGTCCGCCTCGATGACAAAGAACGGAGATCCGCCAAGTCTTGCAGACAACCCGAAATTCCGGGGTATGCCGCCAATCAGAAATCCTGGCTCCATTCCGGCATACTCCAGTATCCATGCCAACATCGAGCTGGTTGTAGTCTTGCCGTGAGTCCCCGCGACAGTCAGAACCCATTTATCGCGCAATATATTTTCCGACAGCCACTGCGGGCCAGAAACATAGGGAAGGTTACGGTTGAGAATCTCCTCCATGAGAGGGTTACCGCGGGTCACTACATTGCCGATTACAAATAAGTCGGGGTTGAGCCTGATTTGCTCCAGCGAGAATCCTTCGATCAGCTCAATCCCCTGGGATTCCAATTGGGTGCTCATTGGCGGATAAACGCCCGCATCGCAGCCGCTAACCTCATGGCCAGCCTCGCGCGCGATCGCGGCGATACCACCCATGAAAGTACCGCATATGCCGAGAATATGAATGTGCAAGGCTTAACTCCTGGGTTTTGGAATGTCCTGCGTCAGCGGATACAGTTCAGTATTTAGTTAATCGGTCTTGAGCTATCGCGCACATAAAGGAAAGCGTACGGGATAAAATTAATTTTCGTAAAGCAATAGGGCTAACAGTGTCGCTGCGTACTCGAATATCGCGGCAATCTGGATTCAAATGGCTTCTAACGTCAGGATCATGCCTTCTCAGGTCGGTTGCAAGATCCCGGCATTCGCGGCTTTATATTAAAACTCCTCTTTCGGGGCCAATACAAAATATGCACGCAGATGTCTTCTTACCAGTATGCGTATAGCCTGCCTTCCTTTTTTGTTACACTTACGGTTTTTGTTTTCTGCTAATTCATTATCAATGTCAGCTGAGTAGCAAGTTTTATGCAGTGCGCCCTCGATTTTCACATATCCGACCTTAATACGCTACGTGCGGTCGTGCCCCCGTACCTGTGATGCGAGACTTATAAATCTGAAAACGGCAACTCATCCGTGTCGAAATGCCTTTTCAGGGTAAACATCCACAAATGAAATCGCGCTTTTCCCGCTACGTATGCTGGCCAGCTTTTCTCTCCTGCCTTGCAATCAATGCATTTGCAGACACGCCATCAGCAACCTCGCGAAATAAGTACGAACGCTCGGGACCCGCTGCTCAAGCGGAGATCAGCGATAACAAGCCGGTATTAATCGATTCGGAGCGCATTAGAGGTCACCATGAATATGAGACCGAGGCTAGAAGCGAGACTGAGTTGCGTAGTGGTCCTGTTATCTCAGCCGACCGAATGAACCAAAAACCCAATGATATAGCGGCCGAAAAAAATGTGCCAGTCGAACGGTCGAGCAAGGCTCCGGAGAGAATGCAAGTTAAGCCTAAGCAGGACAATACACTATTGCCGACTGTAACCGGGGGGCTTCCGCTGGAAGCTGCCACCACTGGAGCAGAAGGGAAAGAAAAGGTACCAGTACTTGCTGGAACCGACAATATTCCAGGCCATTTTGAACAACAGGACGAGACGAATTTGCGCAATGGCACGCAAAGCGCTCAGGTTACACCTGCGGGTACCCCAGCGAAATCAGGAATGCCTATCGCCCGGGCAGAAGCAAATAGAAACAGGACCCTATTTACCGATACGGAGCGTATACCAGACCATCTGGCACAGGAGGGCGACACCAGACTGCGTCTTGCAGGCGCGGTTGCACCCTATGAGGTGCCATCGGTGGCACTGAAAGATGGAACGAAGAAGGCAGCACCCGTAACGATGGCGGAAAAGAAAAAAAACCGACCTATATTCGTTGCAGGGGATCGCCTTGAAGGGCACGTTGAAAAGGAGCTTGAAGCAATAGGCAAGGCTGAGCTGTTTAACGGCGACCAATTTATTTCGGCGGATAGAATGAAATATCATCAAGCTACGGAAGATGCCGAGGCCCAGGGCGGCGTGCGCGTCGAACAACGTGGAGACATACTGGAAGGTTCGCGACTCAAATTCAATCTCGCAAGCAAAACAGGAGAACTGAGCAATCCCAACTACCGTTTAAAGGACGCAAGTAGCCGGGGTTACGCCAATATACTGTTATTTGAAGGCGAAAATCAATACCGACTTCAACAAGCTACTTACACCACATGCCCTGCGGGCGATGACGATTGGTATTTGCAAGTGGCCGACGTGGAAATCGACAACGCAAAGAAGGTGGGCACGGCGCGGAAAGTTAAGCTCACATTCAAGGATGTTCCGATACTATACACGCCCTGGATGAATTTTTCGTTCAGCGGGCAACGCAAATCCGGCCTTCTCGCCCCCCTGTATGGTTACAATGTCAGGACGGGCGTGGAACTTACAGTGCCGTTCTACTGGAACATTGCGCCGAACTATGACGCAACCATCTCTGCGCGAGCGATGTCCCAGCGTGGTGTCGCATTGAACAGCGAGTTCCGCTATCTGGGAACGAATTCAAGTGGCAACTTATTGGCCGAGATACTGCCGACTGACCTCCAAACCAAAGAGAAACGCTATCGCGTAGCGTTTGACTATAATCAGACTATGGGGAAACATTGGCTTACCCGCCTGGATTACAACCGGGTATCCGATGATACCTATTTTCGGGATCTGGGCAACACAATGAACCTGACCTCCCGAACCAATTTGTTGCAACAAGGTCTTTTGGCTTACAACCGTAATCTAGGAGACAACGGCACCATGAATGTGACGACCCTGGTACAGCAATTTCAGACTATCCAGGATCCCCGGAACCCAGTTGTGGCTCCTTACAAACGCCTGCCGCAGGTTACTCTTACTGCGAATAAACCCGATGTTCTCGGATTGGATCTCAATCTTGTCAGCAGCTGGACGAATTTTTCCCATCCTACGCTGGTAAGCGGCCAACGTGTCACGTTCTTTCCCAGCGTCAGCTACCCTATGCGCAGCGCATTTGGCTATATCACGCCCAAGATTGGTGTACACCACACCACGTATAACCTGGTGTCCTCTGGCGCATCACAAGAAACGGATCTAAGCCGCACCCTGCCACTGCTTAGCGTGGATAGCAGTATTATGTTTGATCGCAAAACTCAACTGCGCGGAGAGCAATTCACTCAAACCCTTGAACCACGGATGTTTTACGTTTATGTGCCGTTTCGAGACCAGAGTCTTCTACCTAACTTTGATTCAGCCAAGACCGATTTCAGTTTTGCTCAGATGCTCACCGAAAATCGTTTCAGTGGCAGCGACAGGATCAATGACGCGAATCAGGTTACCTTCGCACTCACATCTCGCCTTATAGAACAGGACACCGGCAAAGAACGCCTTCGCGTTGCGATTGGTCACCAATTAAGCTTCATCGATCGTCGCATAACTCTTGACGCGCCCGCGACAATTAACAGAAGGCCGGATTTTATAGCTGCAGTTACGGGATATATCACGCCGACAATCAGCACTGATACAAGCGTGCAATTTGACCAGACCAGGCTCTTGGCCGACGTGGTACGTTCAGGCATGAGCTACCGCCCGGAACCTGGAAAGGTACTAAATCTCGGCTACCGTTTTACCCGCGATGTGTTGCATCAGGTTGATGCCTCGTCACAATGGCGATGGTCGGAAAAATGGCAAACCGTGGCGCGCCTGAATTACTCGTTACAGGATCAGAAGATTCTGGAAGGGTTGGCAGGACTTGAGTATAATGCTTGCTGCTGGTCGCTACGATTCGTGGTGCAGCATTTAACCCTTGCCACTCAGAAAACAACTACGGCAGCTTTTTTGCAACTTGAATTGAATGGCCTGATGCAAATCGGTTCAAACCCGTTACAGGTACTGCAGCGTAGCATCCCCGGATACACTCGCACCGGCAGCCAGGGGAGTGGGACAGTTGAAGGGCCATAGCCCAGATCGCAAACTGTTGCTTGTCGCGGAAATCGCCATGATTTTCTTACCCCGCAATCTCTCATACGCTTATTAACATGGGTACGAAATTCTTGTTACGTCCCCCTGTCTTATTGGCTATGTTGACAGCTGGAATTGCTGTTGCTCAGCAACCGGCCCATCCGGGCAGTATCCAAACCATTGACCGTATTGTCGCGATTGTGAATGAGAATGTGGTGACGCGCCGCGAGCTCGATGAGATGCTCAGGGCCGCCCTCAAGCAATTGCAAAAGCAGGGTGTACAGCCGCCCGAGCCAATGGTATTGGAAAAACAGTTGTTGGAGCGCCTTATCCTGAATCGCGTCCAGCTGCAACTTGCAAAAGAAACCGGCCTGACGGTAAGTGATACGGAGCTCGACCAGACCCTTCGTCGCATCGCTCAAGAAAATAAAATGTCATTGCCGGAATTTTATCGCACGCTTGAGCAAGATGGCGTCAGTTTCAATAAGTTCCGTGGCGAAATTCGCGATGAGATCATTCTTGTCCGATTGAAGGAACGTGAAGTAAACAATCGGATAAACGTAACAGAGGGAGAAGTTGACAATTTTCTCCATATTCAGGAGACCTCCACCGACAATAACTATGAATACCGTCTTGCCCATATTCTGGTGCAACTGCCTGAACAGGCGGATGCCTTAAAAAACCAAGCCATGCGGCAACGAGCGGAGACAGCTTTAGCTCAAGTGCGGAAGGGCGCCGAGTTTGGTCAGGTGGCTGCCGAGTTCTCCGACGCTGCGGACGCTATGGCGGGCGGCGTGCTTGAATGGCGGCCCGCCGCCCAGTTAACGAAGAAATTTGCCGAAATCCTGGCACCCATGAAGCCCGGCGAAGTGACTCCGATAATACAAAGCGCCAACGGCTTCCATATTCTGAAACTGCTTGACCGGCGCGATCAGAAAGACGCGATAACAATGGTAGATCAAACCCATGCTCGCCATATACTGATAAAAATCAATGAATTAACATCCGAATCCGATGCACGGCGCCGTATTACTGATCTGAAAGAGCGCCTGGATAACGGCGGCAATTTTGAAGAACTGGCGAGGCTCCACTCTGAAGACGCCAGTGCCTCAGCCGGTGGCGATCTGGGATGGGTCTCGCCCGGCGACACGGTGCCGGAATTCGAGCAAGCAATGAATAGGCTTAAGGCTGGTGAAATTAGTGGACCGGTACAGTCTCCATTTGGCTGGCACTTGATCCAGGCAATGGAGCATCGTTCCCAGGATATGAGTAAGGAACGGCAACGGCAATCTGCGCGTCAGGCGATCCGGGCGCGTAAAGCCGATGCGGCTTTCCAGGAATGGCTGCAGCGATTGCGTGATCGGGCATATGTCGAATACAGGCTGGAAGAAAGTTAAGGATAATCCCCGGCAGATGCAAAGACGGATTTGCGGGGTATGCGCCAAGGGAAGAGGAAACAAATAGTTGCTCCTTGCGTTACAAGTCTGCCCATGCAACCGCCCGCAGAGTGCTGTTCATGCGGATATTACAACAACGCACTGGGACTTATTTAGAGCTTACTTAATATCGTGAAACCTCTGAATAAATCTTGCGATCAATCCGATTTCGATAGTAGCGACAAGAAATTCGTGTTCGCCATATTCCCATGAACTCACCTAACGCTAACCTCCCAACTCTAGCCGTGACACCTGGCGAGCCCGCAGGCATAGGCCCTGATTTATGTGTGCAAATCGCTCAGCACGACCTTCCCTGCAAGCTGATTGTCGTCGCCGACCGTGAAATGCTGCAGGAGCGCGCGCGGTTGTTGCGGCTCCCGCTGAAAATAACGGACTACTCCTCAATGGTCGAGGTTGAACATAAAAACTTCAGTTTGCAAGTACTGCACATACCTCTGGCTGAACCCGCCATCCCCGGAAAGCTTGATCCTGCCAATGCCCGCTATGTTCTAAAAACTCTGGACCGCGCCGTCGAAGGTTGCATTAATGGCGAGTTCGATGCGATGGTAACCGCACCGGTACATAAAGGTATCATCAACGACGGCGGCATTGCTTTCACCGGGCATACCGAATATCTGGCCCAGTTCACAAACAGCAGGGTGGTAATGATGCTTGTTGGTGGCGGCATGCGGGTGACACTTGCAACCACGCATTTACCGCTGAAAAACGTGGCGGCGGCTATAACACGCGAAATTCTAGAGCAGAAACTACATATCATCCAGGATGACTTGATCACACGCTTTGCGATCCCCCGGCCACGCATCGCTGTGGCGGGATTAAATCCTCATGCTGGTGAATCGGGTCACCTTGGCAGGGAAGAGATCGATATCATCATTCCGTCGCTTGATAAGCTGCGGGCTGCAGGTATGGACGTGATCGGTCCCCTTCCAGCTGATACCCTATTCAATCCGTCAAAGTTGAAAAATTACGATTGCATATTCGCCATGTATCACGACCAGGGATTACCTGTGCTGAAACATGCTAGTTTTGGCGCGGGAGTGAACGTTACATTGGGCTTGCCCATTATTCGTACGTCAGTGGATCACGGCACCGCTCTGGATCTGGCCGCAACTGGCCGGGCCGATCCGGGCAGTTTGCTGGCGGCAATCGAAATGGCGGCAATGTTGGCCGGGAAGCGGGATTCCCGTTTGCAATTGAATCGCTAACTTTGTCAGCTTCGTCAGCTACTCTTGCCGCACTCCAATGCCGCTGTCTTCGGCGCGTTCCCAGCCCCGATTGCTTTCTGGAATCAGAGATGGCGTATCTCGAACGGGAATTGGTGCTAAATCGCAAACATGCCGGATCACGGTGACCGCAGCTATAGGATTAAGACCCATTCAAATCATGCGTCACACTCCTCGAAAGCGCTTTGGCCAAAATTTTCTGGTTGATCCCCAGATTGTGACCGACATCATTCGCGGCCTTCATCCGGGCAAAGATGATTTGTGGGTGGAGATCGGACCGGGGTTGGGCGCATTGACACGGCCTTTACTGAAAACGCTTAACCATCTGCACGTGGTGGAAATCGATCGTGATATCGTCGAACGCTTGCACCGAGAATTTTCGGAAAACAGCCTGACAATATATTCAGCCGACGCCTTGGAATTCGACTTTTCCGCGCTCGGGAGAAATCTGCGGGTGGTGGGCAACCTGCCCTACAATATTTCCACACCTATTTTGTTTCATTTGAGCAAATTCGCAGGAAATATCAGCGACATGCATTTCATGCTGCAAAAAGAAGTCGTGGCACGCATGGTGGCTCAGCCTTCCACCCCGGACTACGGCCGGCTTTCGGTTATGCTGCAGTGCCGTTTCGAAATGGAACAACTCTTCATCGTCTCGCCCGAGTGTTTCCGCCCTGCACCCAAAGTCGAGTCGGCGTTTGTCCGTATGATTCCACGCAAGCAGCCGCTGATTGACACAACCAAGGAAAAATTATTTGCCGATATCGTTTCCGCCGCATTTTCTCAACGGCGCAAAACCCTGCGCAATACGTTACATGCTTATCTCAAGCCGGAGGATTATATGGTGCTGGATATTGACGCGAGCCAGCGAGCGGAGAATTTATCGGTGGCGCGATTTGTAGCGATTGCAGACCATTTGAGCGGATTTTAATTCCGACTATTACGGGGAGTTTCTTCAAGACCGGCAGCTTCGGGGTCATGGGCGCCTCTATAAATTTAAGGTTCTAAGCGAGATAAGGCACGAAGTGGGGTAAGCAGGCAATCCGCGAAGCGGTTGTCGCAAGTTTGGATTATAGAGGTGCCGTTATTTGTAGTAGCTCAGACTTAATCAGATAGGCAGTGTCAGAACTTCAATTTCTAGAATCGGCACAGATCTGCCAGTCGCGATGGTCGGTTCCCGACCCTTTCCAGTCATTTCGGAGAATTCAAACGAGCATGCCTCAATTTATCCCTTCAAGGGCAGCTTTTGCCAGTACGGCAATCAGTATGGCCGATTGTTTCTCAGATGGGATTTTGGCAGGTATCTGCGATGCAACCTGAAGAATCCCTATTTCCATTGGAGAGAAAAGATTTTTCTTATTACCGTCGGCCATAATCTGTCGCCATTTCGTAGAGGGAATACTCATTATTTTTTTCTGCGCTTCAATTCCGTTGTCAACCTTCTGAACTTTGGCGGCTGATTTTACCTCATCTACAATATCTTCTTTACCAACGAGGCTGTTCAAAAACGGCTTAGGTAGTAAAGACTTTAATTCGCTGGACCTCAGTTGAAGGCGATCCCAGCAGGCTTCTTTCTTGCACCACTCAGAAATATTTGAGATTCCAGACATTGGTGTCATGATGCTGTCAAACACGACTTTAGCGGTTATTTCAATTGCATCTCTCATCACTTCTGTAATGTCCTGTGTTTCCCATACCTTCCTGAAATCGAATGACTTACGCATATCAGCGCATAGCTTGGAAAGTAGAGCCAATGTATAAGCCACAACGTTTGCTCTGTAGCCACCGCTGTACCATGATTGCACTGACACAATTCTTTCTGTTCTCCTGAACAGTATCGCCCTTGCTATAGCCCGCTTGTAATAGAGTTCATTGAAATTATCGGGGTTCTTTGCCCACTCCTGACCAATCCTTTTTGCGTATTGTGCAAAGTTTTTCTGTGCCCCAAGATTTACATAAGTCGGCTTGTCATCCCATACATTCTCAAATTTTGCCAAGTCAGTCTTGGCAAACATCTGGGCAGATGGAAATTCTGCCAGAAACTTCTTTTTCTCAGCTTTTGAAACTTTCGTCTGCGCATCGGAATACTGCCCCCTGGCGCGCTCGTAAAACCATTTGCTTTCGCGCAATGCTCCCTGCTGAGGTGGTGCCCAGAGGCGACGAGAAAATTCCTCCATCCGTATATGGAACGGATGGTTGGAGAAAAAATCCGCCGCATTAACTTTGTTCTGTGTATTGGCATATTCAGAGATTTTTGGAATAACCTCTTCGCCTTTCTCACTGTCCACTACAGAAAGTTTCATCTGGACGAATACTTTTTCGAGAGAGGCTTTGTCCTTTTTGCTGGTATGAAACAGCGAAGCGGTGGTCTGACCACCGTTTACAATTTGAAGGTCTTTTATTTCCTTGATATAGATAGCATCTGCTTTGGGTTCGGTAATCACCTCACGGGCAGTTGCTGTAATCCCGTTGTTGTAGGCGAAGAACATTTCCGGGTCGGTAAGAATAGTGGAACGCATTCCCTTATTAACCTTACCTCGCGCCTGCAGAAAGCAGCGGACATTCTGTTCCAGCAGCCTGTCGCCATATTTGCCGTACAGATCGCCCAGAATCGTTGCAGGCATGACCATCAGGTAGGATTCATAGTCAGCTGATTTTATGTGTGCGGGCAGGCATGGTATGCCCTGCCCGAACATGGACTCAAAATCAATGACCACCTCCTCCTTGGCTCCACGGGAAGTCTTGATTCGGTGGAGGCGCGAAATGTCCCATATATTGTAGGTAAAAGCCCATCCCTGGTAGGGCTTGTCCTCGATAGCCTGCACCTTTTCACTGAGAAGACGTTCCGAAAGCAGGTAGAAATTTACCTTGGCGAAAGTGTTTGCACGGCTGGATATATCTCTCGCCAGACCATACCCGAGAGATGTTTCTTCAAGTTCGCTGTAGAGTCCCTTTAAAGAGCAGGCGGTAAAAAAATTCTCGATGCGTTTAAATAGAGCATCCACATCGCTGCGCGTCAAAGAATCAAGTACCTCTCTATTGGCAAAATCCACGATAAAGAGGTCGATGGAAATTCCATCATCATTAAGCCAGTACCCGTCCACCCGCATGCCACGCGGGGCTTTGTAATGGCATGGCTCAAAGCCCTCAATGGCTCCGGACTCCTCCAACTCCCTTGTCGCGCTGAGAGCGAATTCCGCTTCCAGAAAATCCTCCCTGGCCTCCGCGCTGCTTGCCCCGGATATCGGCCATGGCAAATCAACTGCGTGCCGCCGCCAATACTGCATCCAGCGTAACAGCAAAAGGCGCGGCTGATTGTCTCCCGCCGGGCCGGTTAGGCAGTTTAGTATAGTCCCAGCTAAAACCGTCAAACTCGTTGGCCAGTTCAATATCGAACACCAGATAAAAATCGCCGCTTGGTTCACCTGGATAGCCTTTGCGTTTCAAGGCATCCTTAGAGAGTACGCGCGGCCCTTTTGATGTGATTCGCAGCAAGCCAGATTCAGCCCTTGCACCCTCGCCATGCAACAAGAGGTATTGCGCGGCGGTAATCTCAGGCTCAAGGCGCAGCGAACCGGCGCGCGCGTCCATGCGGAAATTATAAAGTTTTTCGCGCAAAATCCATTTCAAATGTTCATCGCTTTTGTTCCAACCCACCAGCACAAAAGTTTCTGCGGGCGGCAGATGGCGCGACAATGAACCGGTGGCGCGCTCCGGGAAAGCATCCATCACACGGTAAGCTGCCGGTGCTTCCTGCACTCGATAGGTGTGATAACTCTGACGCTCGCGCGCAGTCGCCCGGTCGCAAGTGTGGGCAACAATCTCGCGGATAAATTGTTCGACCGCTTGGTCGCCATTGCCAGGCTTGATTGGAAATGCACCAATACCCGGAAGTATTTCCCGGTAACCTTCCCACTGTTTTGTTTTGTCACCTGGGTACAAAACATAAGCCCCATGCGTGCGCCGAATCGCGTCATGGTAGGCGTGCATTTTGAGCAAGTCGGCACGCTTGTATCTACCTTCGCGTTGTTCCTGCTTTTCTGAATTCAGATCGCGCTCGCGTCCGGCATCGTCGAGATCCGCATCGTCTTTGCCAAATATTTGCTCGATGTTGTCGATACGATATTTGGCATCAAAATGCACATGCACCATCAGTTCTTGCGCCTCTGCTACACGCTCATCGAAGTCTGACGGCCACAAACTCAAGGTGTAGTCTGGGCGCATACGCTCTGTCCATGAACCCGATTTGCCCGGTTCGCGATTCTGCACAAAGCTACGGTTATAACTAAAGCGCATGCTTAAGGGCCGTGCGCTCCCTAAAAAGATTCCCGCAAACGCCAAGTGCTCACCCGTTTTGAGCTTGAGTCCAAAGCTGTCGGCTGTTTCTTCAATCAGCGTTTGCACCGCCGGTTTCTCCAGCTTGAATACGCGAGTCACAATATCCAACAGCTTAAAGAAAACCCAATATTCATAAAGCGTCGCAACGTCGCGCTGACCGGCACCGTAAACATCATCACCGCCGTGCCAAACCAAACGTGCCGCCATATCAAACCTTAGCCACGCCTGATAAACCTCGCGGTAGCCCTCCTTGCGCTGCAACACCGTGCTGCCCGACGGCAGCCTGTCGGGTTCGGAAACATGACGAAACACATCAGCCATCAAAGCCGTTTCAAGCTGGTTCTCCAGGGTGGCTATTTCATTCCGTAACCGCGCATCTGCAACACTATCGACCTCTTCCAGCTTGAGCCGCATTCTGTTCAGAAAACTGACAAAAGTTTGCAACGCAAATTTGATGAAACGGTTCTCGGGCGTGTCTTCGCTTTGAATGTTTCGAAAAAGTGAAATACGCTCCGGCAATGAAGCAATCACTTTTGCCAGCGGATGTGCTTCGAGTAATGAAGAACGGCGTGGCGCACGTGCAAGCTGACACACGGCACGGGCATCAGGGCGAAAGCCACGGCGGAAAGCCACGGCGCGTATCGCAGGTGGTTTCTTCAGGCTTCCAGCGCTGGTGGGGATGAGTGGTGATACGGTGTAGTGCATCGCGAAACTGGCGCGAACCGATGAGCGCACGCAAGAAAGAAAAACGCTGGTTAATTGTTTCCGGTGATTTTCCGGGATCGGGTGCTATGCGCATGGCGGCGGGGGAGCACAAATCCATGAGCAACGCAACACACTGTTCGGTGATGTCTTGCAGCATGTGCCGGTAATCATTGCGGTAGCCCAGCTTGCGCGAGCGTACCTCAAGCGCCGCACGACCCACAATATTGCCAGCCGAATCCCGTGCCAGTAAAGCCAACCGCCCCGTATTCAGCCCGGTTGCAATGCTCCCACAATGTGCCAACCTCGGAATGCTGCTGGGTTCGACCATGCCTTTGCCGAAGGCTTCTTCCAGCCGCAGATTGACAGCGTCTTCGCCTTCAAACTCATATTCGTAGCGCAATCCTTCCTGAATCTGTATTGGCTCTTCACCTGCCTCGTTCGCTTCGGCTTCGGTCAGCCATAGCAACGCTCCGGTCTTATCTTTTGGCGCACACAATAAAAGTTGTGCAGCCAAAATGCCACGCTCGTCATAAAACAGCAGGGATGCGCTAACCGATTGCACAGCCTGTTACGCCTCGGCAAAGCTGGTGAAGCCGTCTTTCAAACGATCTTGCATACGGCGAATTTTTTCCAAACTGGCATTGCACTGGTAGGTAGTACAAAACGCCTCCAATACTTTAAGCACCGGCTCCAACCTGCGCTGCGAGCCATGCAATTTAGGCATCAACTTTTGTAGCACTTGCGCATCCAGTGCATCGTTGAATTGCCAACCGTCGCCCGTCAGCTTGTCGTGAAAGTGAGCGAAGCGTGAAATCTCATACACAGTACGGAAGCCAAATTCCGCACCTATCGGCGCAAGTGCGGCAAAAACTTCCGCCAGTCGCGCCTTAAGTTCAGCTGCCGTTGCGGGTTTGAGTTGTAACTCCGCAGCAGCTTCTGTGACAAAGGTCGCACCAAATGCTGCGCCTTTTCCAGCCAAAATCTCCATATCCACCGCAGACGGCTTATCCAGGAACGTGGAAATATCTTCGGCTGTTGCGCGAAATTCAATCACATTGGCGCGATCCAGCACCTTGGGCGAAAACATATAGGTCGTTTCATCCACATTCACCGTACCGATGATGAACAAGTTTTTCGGCAGGCCGATCTTGGACGGCACCAGCAAAGTATCGTTTTCACACGACTTCAAACTCTCCGCCGAGGCATGCAAGGCAATCTCTTGGCGCGACTCAATTGCAGATAAAATATCGGCAAAATATCGTTCCACATGTGACAGATTCATTTCATCCAGAATCAGAAAATACGGGCGATCCGCATCCGCTGCCGCACGCAAAATTACCTCCAATAAACCGTTGGAAGGCTTGCGGTAAAGGCTGGGCTGCAAGGCATCCTGATAACCAATCACATTTTCATTGGTCGTCCAATCCGCCCCCACGGCAACGAGACGATACTGGTCTTCGGATTCGGTAAACCATGATGCAAAGGCGTGGGCAAGCTTGGTTTTACCTGAACCAGAAAGGCCAGTGAGAATAAGGAAACGCTTGGCAAGTAGGGATGCGCCAAAGCGAAGCAGCAAACTATCGGAGACACGCAAGCCTGCTTGAGTAAAATCGGAATGTGATTGCTTTCTGAATAGTTTCAAGTTGGTTTCAGGAAATAGCCCGGCTTTAACCTGATTTGGATTTTGACTACTTAATTTCTGCCATAACTCGCAGAGTTTATAAATTGTGCTGTCGTATCCGAGTATGAATTTATCATGGTCAACACCGAGCATAGAAAACAGATCTTCTGTTTTCTCATCGCCTCTTTTGCGCATGATGTCATCAAGCTGGATTACATTGGATTCCAAGCCCCGAATAATGTCTTCAATAACGACTGTTGGAATGATTCGCAATGCACCGTTCCGATTATCTTTTTCTCCTCGCTGTGCTTCTGGATGGCCGCGCAGATAGATTGCCTCAGTGGTGACTTTTTCAATTGTGTGAGCGCGAACACCTTCGCCAATAATTGTTCCGACCTTCAAGAAAGTTTTTAGTGGCAGCACGATTTTTCAACTCCTATATTGAAACCCACTTGCGAGAAAGGCTGGCAGAGAAAGCCCGCAATCAGTACAGCGTGATCGGGAATATCCTCGATTGCAATCTTGGTGATGTCGCCGAACGGAAAGTCGCCATGATTTTCACAGTAAGTGGCTTGCGCATTTTCCTCGAACTCCGAGAAGAACACACAATGTTCACCGGCTTTCTGAAAACCGATTCTCATGCCGCCGATACCAGCGAACAAATCTATAAATGTGAATGTGCTTTTTTTGGGGAGCTTGATGGGTGTCTTCGGCAGTTTCATTTGTAACGACTCTGCATCCGAATAATGGCCGGCCTTTTTCAGTACGCCCGTTAACTTTTTCTTGGTGATGCCGCGCTGCGCGCCAAACAAAGGATGGCCATAAGCGAGCGCATGTGCCCATTGATGAGCCACGGCATTACCAACCTGATGATACTGTGACGTTCTGCCACCTTCAAACTTGTAGCTGTCGGGAAATGTTTGCAACCGTGCTGCTTCCCTGACTGTCAGGCTGCGGCACTGGGACGGGTCATAATGAATGAAATAATGCCCGTCTTTAGAAATATGGGAAGTGATTGTAGTGGAGGGGTGCCCTCCGACCTGCACCCTGAAACGATCCGAAAAGTGATTATTCTGCACACCCTCCTGCACGTTACGGTGTGCAGGAAGAAGCGCAGGCGGAAAATCACTGAGATGAACGGATTTTCCATTGGCTGCCGCGTAGGCGGACACAAAAAGGTAGCGATGCAGATCACTTCTCATGTGGCCTCTACCTGTATGGTTGGTCACCACCCCGTCGCAGCCATGCCGGTACCAGTCCGAATATATTTTGGGGCGACCGTTATAATTCAGAGTTTCGGCACCCGCCATCAACTCGCGTTTCTGTATGGCCACCAAGGCTTCGTCAATTTTTTCGACTGTTTGCAATAGGCCATTGCTTCGCCCTTTGCGATACCAGTCCTCTGAGGTTATTGAGCCAAGAATCTCACGCCAGATTTCAAGTGTGTCAGGCTCGCGGGATACAGTGCTGCGTATCTTCGGAAGATCACCGATTGCCTGTGCAACAGAAGTCACTTCCGATTTATGAAGTGTTTCAGGCGTGATATGAATATCCTCCCGAATACCCAGAATAAGCACACGGTGCCGCGCCTGCGGGATGCCATATTTTTCTGCTTTCACCAGAAAGTCTTCCGGCTCACAATGCTCAGGAAGCCTGTTATCCACCAGCGAAAATAGCCTGTAGCCGAGGCCAGAACTGCGACTGCTGACAGCCACGTCCGGTTTTCGCAGATCCCTCAATATACTCTCGATAATTTTTTTGCCGGAATGCTGCGCGGAAAGTATTCCCTTCACATTCTCCATCACGAACACCGGAGGCCGGTGATCCGCAATGATTCGCAGATATTCCTTGTAAAGAAAATGGCGTTCGTCGTCCTCAAAATCAGGATTGGTACTCCGCATGCGCGCGCGTCCGACAAGCGAATATGCCTGGCAGGGTGGCCCACCGACCATCACCCATTTTTGACTGCCATTCAATCTCTGACTGATGAGGTTTTTCACCTCATGCTGCGAGGTCTTACCAAGTAAGATGCACTGCGCCTCTTCAGCAGCAGCCTTAGCTTGCCGAGGATAAAAATCAAATAACTCCGCCTTGGTAATCCCACCCTTGGCATAAGACCAGTATTTCTGCGGTACATTTTCTGGATCAAACTGACGGTAAAAACTACGCAGCATCAATGTGCTGTGGGCGGACGGGTCTTTCTCAATCGAAAGAGCAAGCCTGAATAATGACTTCCCTGCACCATAGCCCAAGGCAGCAAAGCCCTCTCCAAGCCCTCCTGGGCCTGCGAAAACGTCAATTACTTTATATGGTTCTTTGCCAGCCATTGTTGTTTTCACATAAGTAGCTAAGAGACTTTGGTGGCATCGGATGGAAAATGTAGCATGGGAGCCGGATTCTATCCCGTTTGTGTGGGTTATCGTATCTGAATGACTGCCTGCTCTACCTCAGTTTGACTTTCCGGCTTCATGGGGGCATGCCTATCCATCCAGGAAATCCCAAATTCTTCTTTGACCAACCTGCGGCATGACGCCGAGCATTTCCCGTCAGGCAAGATGTGGATTATGGCGGTTTTGTCGGAACAAAAAGAAGCGTTGTGAAAGAGATGTTATTCGCCACGCATTGGAATTTGCCTTGTCACTGCTCCGTAAGTACAATACTCGCTGAGTATGTAACATTGGAGTTAATTTCAGCATGACCAAGCAAACCCAGCAGGACTTTTTACGCGACGCGATGCAGCGCCTAAACATGACTCGGCAGAAATTCGCGGATCGTATCGGGGCCAAGAAACGCGCTCTTGATAATTGGTTGCTCCCCTCAGACTCCAAGGGATTTCGTCCGATGCCGGATACGGTCTCGATGCTAGTCCGGGAGATTCTTCTGGTGAAGAAGTAAAATGCTTGACATATACTCATGGAGTAGTGACTCTAAAAGCTGCTGAATCGGACAAACAAAAGGAACAATGAAATGACTACGATCACACGAACACTTGATGAATCCATCGAGCGTATGAAGCAAGAAATTATTGAGGACATTAAAATCGGACAAGTGCCAGCAGATTGTCCCTCATTTTCAGCCCTTCACGATTATGTGGACGCAAATTGCTATGGGGGCTTCTGTGAGGATGATGTGATACAAGTCTTAACAAATCACTTCGGCGGGCTTGATGAAGATGAAGGTATGCCTGACGCTTTGATAGGCTACCTGAACGACGCTCAAAATTCGATTGACCGCTGGATTAAAGAAGGCGGCATTAAGCAGCTTGCCTGCCCCTCACCAAATCTGTGAAGCTCTGCACATCAATGAGCCATGCTTGCTGTGCTGTCGTGTATGTTGAGTGCAAACTGCTTGGCAAGATGAGTTAAAGACTTTTCACAAACATCCAAACCTCCCCTAATAGCCACTACCGAAGAGGTATTTTTAGCACATTTCTGCCTCACGCCAGTGTCAGCTAATGGCACATACCTGCCGAATGGGGCTGTGACTCAATTTCTACCAGTGTAAAGAATTCCAGCAATCGCCATGAATTTCTCGCGTATCTCTGTTCATGGCGCTTTCGTAATTGGCATCTGACACAGGCTGTAATAGATGGTCGTCCCTGTTTGTCAAGCATTCAGTCAATGACGGTAAGAAGGTTAAGATTGCAGTCATAGATCCGGACTTTCTTTGAGGCAAGGCCTCTGTCCCTGATGGAATATGCTGACTGTCTCCTCTAACAGATCAACGTGCTTTTTAAGCACTCTGACAGACTCGGGTTTTGCCAGCCACTGACCTATCTTGCCATCACGTCATGATTGCCTGAGCAATCGGTGGAGTACCTGCTCTACCAAACTTGAGCTGTCCGGCGTCAATTATCTTGACCGGTTGACGTCAATTACCCTGGCCGGTTTTGGTTAAAAGAAATGGGTTACTTTTTTAAGCTCTGTTTTTTCCGATAGCTTTCTCCTTCTATTTCAATAATGG
>JACCWK010000159.1 GCA_013697655.1 Nitrosospira sp. | reverse complement strand
AGTATCTCAATGAGTTCTGTTACCGCTTCAACCGGCGGGAATGGGAAGCAGAGTTGCCATTACGCCTCCTCAACGCTTGCCTGACGCATACTCAGATAAAACTGAAAATGGTTTAGAGGCATATTATCTTAAGCTTCCCTTCGAACAGGATAGGAGTGGTGGTTGCGCACGTCACTCTACTTTGCAAGACTCCACTACATCAGCCTTGACTTGGGTGATCTCTAAATCAGACATTGAGGATAATGATGAGTATCACATATGGTTTAACCGGAAAAGCTCAACTAACGACATGCATGTAATATCGCGGCAACACAGTATCGGGAGGATAAAGGAGTGACAGAATTGTCGATTCGGTCGAATAGATTATTGAATTCGACCAAGGTATGGGCACGGCAAATATTATGTGGATCAATCTCGACGGTGCTGAGCCTGAGCATGACGGCATGCAACATTCTTCCGAAATCACCGACGCCGGAGATTGTGACAATCCCAGTGGTGTCTTGCACGCAAGAGCAGCATGAAATTGAACATTTGAAGAAACTTTTGTCGGAGAAGGAGGCACAGCAGCATGAAATTGAACGCCTGCAGAAGTTGCTCGCAGAAAACGAGGTGCAAATTCGCAGTCAACAGCTTCGGCAGCAGGGTCAGGCCAAGGCATTGCAAGAAAGTACTACCCATGCAGTCCGCGCCCAGGTAAAACTTCGGCGTTTGGCTACGCGGCCCGCCGCCGCCTCGACTATCGCGGAAGTTGAAGTGGCCATGGAAAACCTGAAATCATCTCCATTCGCAGAGGCCGAGCAATCCGTGCAAACTCAGGCACAGCGTTTAATCAATGCCGCTGTCGCATCCTATGGGGAAGACAACTATGTCGCAGCCATGGATTACGCTGCATTTGCACGTGGTTTTATTGAAATGCTAAAGAATAACCGAACCTTCAAGGCATCAAATCCGCATCGCCCAACAACGTGGTTGGAGGTCCCTATCCCGCTACGCGCCCTTGCCAACAGCAATCTGCGTCAGCAGCCCGGCGAAAGTGCGGCGATACTTGGCATAGTGAAAAAGGATTCCCCAATTACGGCCGAGGCCTACCGAGGCGACTGGTTGAAAGTTCAAACAGGCGATGGACGATCAGGTTGGGTATTGAATATACTGGTGGAAGCCCAGGTGGGGAAACTTTAAATTGTCCTGCTGCGCCCCGCACTATTGTGCACAATGTGCGCGGTTGCGGCCGGCATGCTTTGCCTCATATAGCGCTCTATCCGCACGGACGAATACTTCTGTTGGTATCGTGTCGCCGGACTGGCATTGCACGATGCCAATGCTTACCGTCACCGTTATTGTCGAGCCGCTGGAACTGTAACGCATATGTTCTACCTGAGAGCGGATACGCTCAGCTGTTTTTAGCGCCTGTTCCACCGATGTTTCAACCAGAATTATAATGAATTCATCGCCGCCATAGCGCGCCGCATAATCGATACTTCGTATCGACTGGACAAGTATGCGGGCTACGACTGCCAGGATCTCATCGCCGGTGAGGTGACCATAGGTGTCGTTGAGTGTCTTGAAGTGGTCAATATCCATCATTAACAATGTAAATTCCCGCTGGGTGCGCTTAAATCTCGCGAGTTGATCGCTGAGGATCGCGTCAAGTTTGCTGCGATTGTACAGTCCGGTAAGACTGTCAGTGATCGACAGCGTCTCCAGCACTTGGTTTGTGGCCATAATCTTGTCTCGACTACAGCGCAGCCTGTCCGTCATTTGGTTAAATACCTGGGTGAGGTGGCCGAGCTCGTCATTTTGGTTTGCCGCTAGCCGCACCTCAAGATCGCCCTCGGCGATTCGATCCGCGGCACCGATGAGTCGTTGCAACGGTCCGACAATTGAACGACCCATGTGAAATGCCACGGCTGCCACCACTACAACCAGGGCTCCGGCCAGGGTTAGAAACATATCGCGCAGTTTTATCCATGTGGCATAGACCTCGGCGCGATCACGTTCTGCCACAATAATAATCGGCAGTTCGGTTGACGCATCGGCTATTCCTATGACCTCTTGATGCGTCATTCCTCTGAAGACTAGAGATTCGCCAGGCTGTGCCCGCAATTGCCGTAGCGATGACTCATCCAGTTGCACCGGTTTATCTTCAGGCGCCAAGCTGCTAACGAGAATCCTACCGTCTCGATCCAACAGGAGCACGTCGCCTGGCGGCGATTTTGTTGTACTTTTCAGATAAGGCTGTAAAGTGCTCAGGTCGAGTACTGCCACCAATGCACCCATCAATAAATTGTTGTAGGATAGTACGGGAACCGCGATGCTTAGTGTCGGGCTGGCGTATTGCCTATCCCAGTGAGGTGGAACTATTACAAGCACTTCTATCAGTGCGTTCGGGGGCCACTCATCTGGAAGTATTATGGGAGCGGCAGTTTGTGCACTGCTGGCTACGACTTTTCCCGCGGCGTTCACTACCGTCAATTCCCTTATCGTGTCGAGTTTCTCCTGTACCGAGCGCAGATAATGGGCTAGGGCCTGTGGGTGTTTACTGACCGTGTTGGGTTGCGTGCGGGCCTGCGGCCGGGTGATTGCTGATAACCCGTCTATGACGGCGCCAGACGTGGACGTTACGTGCACTTCGTGGACTCGCTTATCGAGCCAGAGTTCTATTTCCCGATTGGCTTCACTCGTGAGAGCGCCGAGTTCACGAGCGACATTATCACTGATTTGCGCCTCATTCTGCCGAAATGAGAGCAGTCCCAGCCCCAGCGATGGGATGAGCGTGGCCAGAATGGCAAAAATCATGATTTTACTTTTAATGCTTTTAAACCAAGCCATCTGGATAAATTCTTCCGGTTAAAAAAGACGTAAATTAGTAGGTATTCCGTACCCAGGTACAGGATAATTATCCTGAAAAATGGTAGCTGAGCGTGAATTTATTGCTATAAAGAAAAAAACCACGGGTCTTCAATATAGCAGGTGTCGGCTATAGTTTTCCTCTTTCTTCCCGAGCCTCATCGCTCAACTCGGTGATAAGATTTTTTATTCGTTTTACTCGTTCCGCCACCTCAGCAATCTTCTCCCGTACTTTCAAGCGGTCTGGTCCGGAGAGCTCGTATTCGCGGCTGCGCTGGATAAGCGCGACGATTTTTGCGGCATTTACCGGCGGGTTAGGGATAAACTGTAGTTGAATGGAATCAACGCTGGCTTCTATGCGTGTAATACCCAAAGGTTTTGCGGCGATACGCAGACGGTGGCAGTCCAGCAATATCCTGGCAGGATCGGGTAAGAGACCAAAGCGATCTATCAGCTCGCTTTGCAAGTCATCCAGCTGAGAATCATTCGTACAATTGGCCATGCGTTTATACAGTACCAGTCGTTCATGTACGTCGTTGCAATAGTTATCCGGTAACAGGGCGGGCACATGCAAATTAATTTCCGTAGCAACTCCCAGAGGATGTTGCATATCGGGTTCTTTACCCTCCTTCAACGACCGGACGGCGGCATCCAGCATGGTGGAATAAAGATTGAAGCCAATTTCCTGCATCTCGCCGCTCTGTGATTCGCCCAGGACTTCGCCCGCGCCGCGGATCTCCAGATCGTGCATGGCGAGGTAAAAGCCTGCTCCCAGTTCTTCCATTGTTTGAATGGCTTCGAGGCGCTTTCTTGCCTGTGCGCCAAGCGCCTCTTCCTCCGGTACCAGTAGATAGGCATATGCCTGATGGTGCGAACGTCCCACCCTCCCCCGCAACTGATGCAATTGTGCCAAGCCGAATCTATCCGCGCGGTTGATGATGATGGTGTTAGCGGTTGGAACGTCAATGCCCGTCTCGATGATCGTGGTGCAAAGCAGGAGATTAAAACGCTGCTGATAAAAATCCTTCATTACGTGTTCCAGTTCGCGTTCGCGCATTTGCCCATGGGCAATCTGTATGCGAGCCTCTGGCAACAGTCTGGCGAGCTTGTCGTGCATTGGCTGAATGGTGCCCACCTCATTGTGAAGAAAATATATCTGCCCGCCGCGTTTTAATTCGCGCAGACATGCCTCGCGGATAACCCCCTCTGAAAAGCGGCTGACGAAAGTTTTGATTGCGAGTCGCCGTTGCGGCGCTGTTGCAATGATAGAGAAGTCGCGGAGGCCTTCCAGCGACATGGCAAGCGTGCGGGGAATGGGCGTTGCGGTAAGCGTCAAAACGTCCACTTCAGCGCGCAGATTCTTTAGTTGCTCTTTCTGACGTACGCCAAAGCGATGCTCTTCATCAATAATGACTAGACCCAGATTCTTGAATTTTAGGCCTTTCTGAATCAGTTTATGGGTGCCGATGACTATTTCTATTTGCCCAGTTGCCAAACCGGTCAGCGTCAGATTTTGCTCTTTGGTCGAACGGAAACGTGACAGCTCCGCAATTTTTATCGGCCACTCCTCGGCAATCAGACTAAAACGATCGGAAAAATTCTGGAAGTGTTGCTCAGCCAATAGCGTTGTAGGCACCAGTACCGCTACTTGCGCACCGTCGGCGACGGCAACGAAGGCCGCACGTAACGCCACTTCGGTCTTGCCAAACCCCACATCGCCACAGATTAGCCGGTCCATTGGTTTACCTGAAGTCAGATCTTGAATCACTGCCTCAATAGCAGCGGCCTGATCCGGTGTTTCCTCGAAACCGAAGCCTTCGACAAATGCTTCGTAGTCATGTTGTTTGAAACCGAATGCATGGCCCAGGCGAGCAGTACGCTGGGCATAAAGATTGAGCAATTCTGCGGCGGTGTCGCGTACTTGCTGCATCGCCTTGCGTTTGGCTTTATCCCATTGGCCACTGCCTAGTTTATGTAGCGGTGCGGCTTCTGGCGCTGCGCCGCTGTATCGCCCGATAAGATGCAGTTGCGAGACCGGCACGTACAGTTTGTCTCCCCCATCGTATTCCAGAGACAAAAATTCGGTTGCTCCCTCTCCTACATCCATACTTATCAGGCCAAGGTAGCGGCCAATACCATGTTGTTCATGCACCACCGGATCACCGGTTTTGATCTCTGAAAGATCTCTCAGCATTGCATCGCCCACCGCTGTGGCTTTGCGCGAATCACGTTCACGGCGACCATGCAAATGTCTTGCGTAAAGTTCGTTCTCGGTGATGAAGGCCATGCCTTCAGCGGAGAGTATGAAACCGGTATGCAGCGGTGCGACGCAGAGCATAAAAGGTGCGGTACTTGTCCGGAATTGCGTAAAGCTATCGCAAATATCAGGGATTAGCCCATATTGCTTCAAATGATCCAATATCAGTTCTCGTCTGCCGAGGCTTTCTGCCAGCAACAATGTTCGCCCACCAGGCGATTTAAAGCTGGCGGTGAACTCCGGAATGAATGCGGCAAGCCTCTCGGCAGGATTGTCCGCCCGGCGGTCGATCTGGAGAGGGGGCAGAACGTCGGTCAGACTGGGAGTATCGAGTTTTGAGCCTTGATTTTCGGATGGCATTTCAACTCGCGCATAAGGTTTTAGCGCGGAGAAAAAAGCGTCCGTCATGACGAATAAATCGCCGGGAGGCAGAAGTGGCCGGTCATTATCGCCGCGTAGCAGCTGATAGCGCGATTGCGTGTCGCGCCAGAAATTTTCTATTGCCGGATAGATCTCGTGGTGCAGGCATAGCAGCATTGTCTGTGGCAAGTAGTCGAATAGCGTCGCGGTATGGTCAAAAAAAAGCGGTAGATAATATTCGATGCCCGCAGGTGCGGCACCTTTGCTTATATCCTTGTAGACGCGGCTTTTCGAGGGATCGCCCTCGAATTTTTCTCGGAAATTGACACGGAAACGACTGCGGCCATCCTCGTCAAACGGAAATTCGCGCGCTGGCAATAACCGTATTTCACTCACGGGATAGACGCTTCGCTGCGTATCTACGTCAAAAGTGCGGATCGTTTCAATTTCGTTATCCAGTAAATCAATGCGGTAGGGCAGCGGACTGCCCATTGGAAACAAGTCGATCAGACCACCGCGGAGACTATATTCCCCGGGTGATAGTACTTGGGTAACGTGGCTGTAACCCGCTAAGGTCATTTGGCTGCGCAACGCGTTTAGATCGAGCGTTTCCCCACGTTTAAGAAAAAAAGTATGGGCGGCGAGAAATTCCCGGGGCGGCATGCGATATAGGGCGGTGGTGACCGGCACGATCAATATATCGCAGGCGCCGCTCATGAGCTGATAAAGAGTTGCGAGGCGTTCGGAAATCAGGTCTTGGTGAGGCGAGAAATTGTCGTATGGCAGTGTTTCCCAATCTGGTAGCAGGTGAGCCTTCAGTTCGGGTGCAAAGAAAGATATTTCTTCTAGCAACCTTTGCGCCGCCAACGCACTTGCCGCAATGATAGTGACAGGTTTTGCCTGCTGGGCCAGCTGCGCGAGAGCGAGTGCATCGCCGGAGCCGCGAAAGTGGGGATAACGGATTACTGAGCCGGGAGGAGGAATTGTCAGCTTGAATGGCATGGGGGCATCGTTGTCAGTGGTTCGAAGAATGTGCCATCGCTCCACATTCAAAAGACTAACATTATATGTTAGTCAACCACTAAATAAGTCCTCACATAGAGCGAGTTGGATGCTTGTGCGTTAGTTCCTGAATTATCGGTCGCGACCCTGATTTGCATAGTCGGCATCAGACATCGCACTCAAGCCAGTGATCCAGGATGAATTGCAAGGTGGAATTGCCGCTGAACTCATTTACCTGCAATCGATAAACGGCATGTATCTTATCTGGAAGAGGGCTGCTGTGGAAGAATAATATGGCATCGTAAAGGCGGCCGGGTTTCATAGAGTCGAGTCCCCTCGTTTGTGTTTCCTGTTTCCTCAGTTTTAGTTTCAGATGCTTTTCCCCGACTATACGCTGATGCTCGACCCGAAAACGGGCATTGAACGTTGGCGGGGCAAACCCTTGCCCCCACACCTGTTCCGCGAGATGCCGCGCCAATTCCAAATTCATTTCGGATTCATCCAGGCCCCCATCCGTTTCAATAACGTGCGTAAGATCTGCCGGGGTGAGCAAGGCCTGCGCGGTTTGCTCGAAAGCATTACGAAATTTTTCTAAATTGCTGGTACGTATGGTCAGTCCTGCAGCTGCCGCGTGGCCACCGAATTTGAGCAACAGGCCCGGATAGCGCTTCGATACGAGATCCAGGGCGTCACGCAAATGGAAACCCGGGATGGATCTACCCGAACCTTTTATTTCGTCATTCATGCCTGGCGCAAAAGCAACAACAGGGCGATGAAATTTATCTTTCATGCGGGAGGCAAGTATGCCAATCACACCTTGATGCCAAGCAGGATCGAATAGAGTCAGGCTGTGAGTATCCAGATCATTGCGACTAGGGTTTTGCCCTAAGTTTTGGGAATGATGCGCTGAAAAAGCGGTCTCCAGCATCACCAGCGCGCTATCCTGCATTTCCACTTCGATTTCTTTACGTTGGCGATTGAGTGCGTCGAGTTGCATCGCAATTTGCGAGGCGCGAAATTCGTCATCTGTGATGAGGCATTCAATGCCTAACGCCATATCGTCAAGCCGTCCCGCAGCGTTCAATCTCGGCCCCAACATGAAACCTAGTTCATACGCAGACCCCCGCCGGAAATTGCACCCCGCAACCTGTAGTAAAGCATTAATGCCCGCACAGCCACGTCCCTGGCGGATCCGTTGCAAACCCTGGTGCACTAGAATGCGATTGTTATCATCAAGCCTCACAACATCTGCTACGGTGCCTAGTGCTACTAAATCAAGCAGACTCCCAAGATTGGGTTCTTTTTGAGGTGGAGCATATATTCCTTTAGCGCGCAATTCCGCCCGCAGCGCCAGAACCAGGTAAAACATCACGCCTACCCCGGCGAGATGTTTGCTGGGAAACTCGCAACCTGCCTGATTAGGATTGACAATTACAGCCGCCGCTGGCAATTCATCCCCAGGCAGGTGATGATCAGTTATGAAAACCTGCATCCCAAGGCGATTGGCCACCTCTACGCCTTCAACACTGGCGATGCCATTGTCTACAGTGATAAGTATGTCGGGGCGAAGCGGGGTGGAAGCGGCAAGCCGCACGATTTCCGGTGTCAGGCCATATCCGTATTCAAAACGATTAGGAACAAGATAATCCACTATCGCGCCAAATTTTCTCAGCGCACGTATACCAACGGCACAAGCGGTGGCGCCGTCTGAATCATAATCGGCTACGATCAACAGGCGTTTTCGTGCAAGGATTGCATCGGCGAGGAGTGTCGCCATTGTGGAGACGTTCTTCAGACGCTCAAATGGAATCAGTCGAGACAATTCCATTTCGAGTTGAGCAGGTTCTTCAATGCCGCGGGCGGCATAGATGCGTGCGAGCACAGGGTGAAAACCGTATCGGGCTAACGTATCGAAGGCATGCGGCGAATAACCGCGAACGATGATGTTGGGCATGCGCTAAACATTGAAACCAAATTCCATGGTTCCAGTATAACGCGTGGAGACTACATTAGACCGCCGTTCTTACTGGGATCTGCGGGGGATTTGCTGCAGTCCATGTTGGATCACAATGAACAAGCGCATCCTATTATAGAAGGACTCACCACGTCCAATCGTGGACGGATTCTAAAAATGGTAATGCGCTCCGAAACCGAGATATTCAACTTTTTCTTTATAAAACTGACCGGTGGGAGAATTGCCGTTAAAATATTCCACCAGGAATTGCAGCTTCCGACCAAATGCTTGAACATTATCGAATTGGAATCCGGCTCTGGCGGATACATCGGTATTCCAATTGTTTTGCTGATGATTCTTTATATCCACTGCGAGAATCGGTCTCAGTGCTGCGAAATCAATGCGCCAGGGGCTTCTGAACTCGATGCCATATTGCGTTGACCAGGGTTTTATCGTTGAGGGATTTTTGTGAAAAATACCACCCCCTCCACCATACACTCGTACCCCATATGGAAGCTCATAAGAAAGCTTGAGATCGGCTCCTTCGTAGCTGAGGTTTACGCGCTCCAGGCTCGTTCGCAACAGAAATTCGTCGCCGAGATGCGAGCTTTGGTGGAAGACACGGGCAAAAGCAGAAAATTGACGTGCTCGAACGCTTGAGTAAACCGATGCAATAAAATCTGTATTAATGAGATCGGACGAGCGCGCATCCAGATTGAAGTCACTGAATACGCCAGCCTGAAGACCAGTTTCCCATTGCACGATGGATTGGCCCAAATTGGCCCGATAAAACGGGATAGTTTCACCGAAACTGACAGACCCGTTATTATTTCCATCAATATTATCCCCTATATAATTGCGATAAGCGGCTGAGAAATGGGCCCAGCGCGGATCAGCCAGTAATGGCTTGAATAGATGGCCTGTGGGTAGAAAACCTGTGGGAAAAACTGGCGAGTTTGTTGCTGGCAGGGTTTCCGTAGTGCCTGGTTCATCTGGTGCTGAAGAAGCAGCTAAGGTTTGCTGGTTGGTGCTTTCCATTGGTTCCACAGCGGTAACGCCTGGGATCTCTGACAACGCTCTCAAAATTTGCGCTCGGTCTTTTTCTGCTAAATCGCCCACCGGCACGGTTATAACGCCGTTTCGCACAACCAGTGACGACAGGTCCAGTTTGAAATCACGTTTGAGGACACCCGCGGCGTAACCCGCGATATAAGAATCATCCGGGATCGCACCGCTCGCGGTGGAAGTATGAAATAAAGTAACGATTACAATTGACAAAAGACGCACAGCATTTCCTCCACCGTACAAATGGAACAATCGGGAAAGCATGAGAATTCGTTCTTTTGGCATTTTTTTGGCGCCTGTGAAATATAAATATTAAGTGATAACTTATTGGTTAATAAGTAAAAAAAACAAAACAAGGTTTAATTAAACTTTAGCGAAAGTATTAAAATAAACCGGTACGTTGTCGCACATAATGTTGCCATGAGGATGGACACCATTTGCGACAAATCTCCAATTCACGTTGATTGGCATCTCATATGTCGCAGTTTCGAGAACGCGCACTCAACCGGGTGCAAGTACGGTTTTCTTTGCAGGTGGGGCTGCCTTTATGTGGATATCCTGATTACGTTTACTGGGAGGGCGTTAGATTTGCTTGCGAATTTCCAATAAATCGCAGAAACTTATAGCACGAATTAATGCAATAGCTCTATGTCAGCTACCGCAGGTTCCTTTGAGATATATCACACTATTGATTTTATAAAAATTGGCCTCGCGCCAGCCTGTCAGGAACTCAGCAATGAAGCAGTGGCTATTTCTTTCCGTTGCAATTGTTAGCGAAGTTTTGGCGACCTCGGCCTTGAAGGCGAGCAATGGCTTTACTCAATTGTGGCCATCGCTTTTAGTGGTAGTCGGTTACGTCATTGCTTTCTTCTTTTTGTCGCTGACCTTGCGGACAATGCCTGTAGGGATCGCATACGCTATCTGGTCAGGCGTTGGCATTGTACTCGTTACGCTTATTGCGTGGTTCGTTTTTGAACAATCGCTTGATGTCCCCGCTATTATCGGGCTGACACTTATTATTACTGGCGTTGTCGTTCTGCAAGTGTATTCCAAGGCGGTTGCACATTAGTCGCGAAATCTTGATTGAGTCCAAGTCAGTCAAATCTTTGCGTGAGGTCGGGTAGGACCGTATGGGATAACGGACACGCAAATTTCTAACGCTGATAGCTAATAACGACGGAAGTTGGCTTTTTTGATCCTGCAATGGAGAGCACTTTTCATAAGCATATCGAATCAGCCACGAAGGAGAGGATCAATGCAAGTAATAAAGTCCGAGAATTCAGCTAAAAAGCTGCGGCACATCCAGCGCGGTGCAGACAGACATTGGGTGGGGGACGGATTCCCGGTGCGGACACTTTTTACTTTTTCGAGCCTGGGGTCAACGATTAGCCCTTTCCTGCTCTTTGATTATGCCGGACCTATGGAATTTCCGCCGACTGAAAAACGTCTCGGGGTTGGTGAACATCCCCATCGCGGATTCGAGACGGTGACCATTGTATATAGCGGCGAGGTGGAACATCGCGACAGTTCCGGGAGTGGCGGCCGTATCGGCCCCGGTGACGTACAATGGATGACAGCCGCCTCCGGGTTAGTCCACGAAGAATTTCATGGCCGCGATTTTGCGCGCCATGGCGGTATGCTTGAAATGGTTCAGTTGTGGGTCAACCTGCCAGCCAAGGACAAAATGTTGCCGCCACGTTACCAAAGTATCGTGAGCAGCGAAATTCCAGCAACGAACCTACCTAGTTCTCATCCGGAAACACCCGGAAATTTTGTTGATCAGAGTTGCAACCGCCTATTTCCGGGATCGATTTGCAACTTATAGAGCCAACATCACCCAGTTTTTTATGTTGCGGCCCAATTGATGGC
>JACCWK010000124.1 GCA_013697655.1 Nitrosospira sp. | reverse complement strand
GTGACAGTGAACCTGATTGCACCGATTGCCATGGAAGAAGGTCTGCGTTTTGCCATCCGCGAGGGCGGCAGAACCGTGGGCGCGGGCGTGGTGGCAAAGGTTATTGAGTAATAACAGGATCCAGGATGGGATTTAAGATTCAATGCTAAGCATTAAATCGTCAATTCAGAATCCAAATCCTCAACCTGAGGTTTGACTATGCAAAGCCAGAAAATTCGTATTCGTCTGAAAGCGTTTGATTACCGATTGATAGATAAATCAGCGATGGAGATCGTTGAAACCGCAAAACGTACAGGTGCCGTGGTCAAGGGCCCTGTACCCCTGCCGACACGAATAGAGCGCTTCGACGTATTACGCTCTCCCCATGTTAACAAGACTTCGCGTGATCAATTCGAGATTCGGACTCATCTGCGGCTGATGGACATTATGGATCCCACCGACAAAACGGTGGATGCCCTGATGAAACTGGATTTGCCCGCAGGAGTAGACGTAGAAATAAAGTTGTAGAATTTGAATGTCGGGTTCTCGTTAGTCATTTCTCAATGAATAACTTAGACTCTGATTGAAAGTAAATATGAACTGCCGGTCAATTGTAATCGGCACCTTTTGAGAAAGGGCAATTAAAATGAGTTTAGGACTTGTCGGCCGCAAGGTTGGCATGACTCGCATTTTTACCGACGATGGCGATAGCCAACCGGTGACTGTGCTTGACGTGTCCAATAATCGTGTCACACAGCTAAAAACCCTTGATACAGACGGCTATTCCGCAGTGCAGGTGACTTTTGGAAAGCGTCGTGCGAGTCGCGTCAACAAGCCGTCGGCTGGGCATTTTGCCAAGGCTGCGGTAGAAGCCGGTCACATACTCAAAGAGTTCCGCGTAACCCAGGATGCGCTTGTCAGCCTTAAGCCTGGTAATGTTATAGGCGTGGATATTTTTCGGGTCGGACAGAAGGTGGATGTAACCGGCACCACTATTGGCAAGGGATATGCGGGTGTTATCAAACGCCATGGCTTTCGCTCAAACCGCGCCAGCCATGGTAATTCGAAATCGCACAACGTTCCAGGCTCCATCGGCATGGCGCAGGATCCCGGTCGTGTCTTCCCCGGCAAGCGCATGTCGGGGCATTTAGGAAGTGTGCATCGCACGACGCAAAATCTGGAAGTTCTGCGAGTTGATGCCGAACGTGGTTTGCTGCTTATTAAGGGTGCGATCCCCGGATCAAGAGGTGGTGATGTGGTGGTGCATCCTAGCGTCAAAATTGCCAGGATCAGTGTAAAGCCCGCTATCAAGATAGACGCTAAAGCAGGCGCGAAAAGCGGCAAGAAGGCGGGAACATAATGGAACTCAAACTTATCGGCGATAACGGCCAATCGGATGCTAGTGTTTCCGCTTCGGATGTACTATTTGCCCGCGAGTACAATGAAAGCTTGGTGCACCAGCTGGTAACGGCGTACTTGGCTAATGCACGGAGTGCTAATCGTGCGCAAAAAGGACGTTCGGATGTCGCCAAATCCACTAAGAAGCCTTGGCGGCAAAAAGGAACAGGCCGCGCACGCGCAGGCATGGCATCCAGCCCGCTGTGGCGTGGGGGCGGAAAAATTTTCCCCAATAGCCCTGACGAAAATTTCAGCCACAAGATTAATCGTAAGATGTACCGCGCCGGCATCGGTGCCATTCTGTCTCAGCTGGTGCGTGAAAGCCGTTTGTCAGTGGTGGAAAATTTTATTGTCGACGCACCGAAAACCAAGTCGCTGGCCCAAAAATTAAAGGATATGGGTTTAGGTGAGGTTATGATCATCACTGATAGCGTGGATGAGAATCTTTATCTCTCATCTCGCAACTTGCCGCATGTGATGGTAGTGGAAGCGGGGCATGCGGATCCGGTTAGTCTTATGCGTTTTGCCAACGTGCTAATAACTCGCGGCGCTTTAACAAAAATTGAGGAGTTGCTGGCATGAGGACGCAAACATTCAGTCCAGAACGCCTGATGCAGGTGATATTGGCGCCTCAGGTCTCTGAAAAGGCTACTTATATAGCTGAGAAACATAATCAAATCATTTTTCGTGTAGTGCAGGATGCTACCAAGGCCGAGATCAAAGCCGCAGTCGAATTAATGTGGAAGTCTCAAAATATTGAAGTAAAGAATGTGCAAGTAACCAATATCAAAGGGAAGGAGAAGCGCTTCGGTCGTTTCATGGGGCGTCGCAGCAATTGGAAGAAAGCATATGTCAGTATAAAAAATGGCCAGGAAATCAATTTTTCTGAAATTGCACAAGGGGAGGTCAAGTAATGGCACTGGTTAAAGTCAAACCAACCTCTCCCGGCCGTCGCGCTGTGATCAAGGTTGTAAATTCCAGTTTGCATAAGGGGGCACCCTACGCCAAGCTGCTGGAAAAGCAAAATCATACTGCTGGACGTAATAACAATGGCCACATTACCACTCGTCACATGGGAGGCGGCCACAAACAGCATTACCGCATCGTGGATTTTCGTCGCAACAAGGACGGCATAGTTGCCAAGGTTGAGCGACTGGAATACGACCCCAATCGCAGCGCGAATTTGGCGTTACTTTGCTATGCCGATGGCGAGCGTCGCTACATTATCGCGCCAAACGGTATTATCGCAGGTATGCAGCTGATGAGCGGCGTGGATGCGCCGATCAAGAACGGTAACACATTGCCATTACGCAATATTCCTGTAGGAAGCACGATTCATTGTGTAGAAATGATGCCCGGAAAGGGCGCGCAACTAGCTCGTTCGGCTGGAACATCAGTGCAACTGCTGGCGCGCGAGGGTGATTACGCCCAATTGCGCCTGCGTTCCGGCGAGATTCGCAAGGTACACGTAAACTGCCGTGCAACCCTCGGCGAGGTCAGCAATGGGGAACATAATCTGCGCTCCATTGGTAAAGCAGGGGCACAACGTTGGCGTGGCATTCGCCCGACCGTGCGCGGCGTAGTTATGAATCCTGTAGATCATCCACATGGCGGCGGCGAGGGCAAAACTGCTGCTGGTCGCCATCCAGTCAGTCCATGGGGAACGCCGGCCAAGGGTTTTCGTACCCGCACCAACAAGCGTACTGACGGTATGATCGTACGTCGTCGTTATTCAAATAAGGGGTAATGAATCATGGCACGTTCCGTAAAAAAGGGTCCGTTTGTTGACTTGCACCTGATAGCCAAGGTGGAGACTGCACGCGCAACCAACGACAAGCGCCCGATCAAGACTTGGTCGCGCCGCTCAACCGTTCTGCCGGATTTTATCGGTTTAACTATCGCCGTGCACAATGGCAAGCAGCATGTTCCAGTGTATGTTACAGAGAATATGGTAGGCCACAAGCTTGGCGAATTTTCCCACACCCGTACTTTCAAGGGGCATTCTGGCGACAAGAAAGCGTCGGCTGGAAAGAAATAGGAGATCAACATGCAAACAACTGCCGTATTGCGCGGAGTCAGATTGTCCGAACAAAAAGGACGTCTTGTGGCTGATCAAATTCGAGGTTTGCCGGTAGAGCGTGCGCTTAATCTGCTTGCCTTCAGTCCGAAGAAAGGTGCTGTCATCATTCGCAAATTGCTGGAGTCGGCGATTGCTAATGCCGAACACAATGATGGTACCGACATAGACGAATTAAAAATCGCAACGATATATGTTGATCGTGGACGATCACTGAAACGCACCAGCGCCCGTGCTAAAGGGCGTGGCAATCGCATTGTCAAGCCAACTTGTCACATTCTTCTTACTGTCGGCGACAAGGCCGGCAACAAAAAATAAGGATATACGAAGATATCATGGGACAAAAAATACATCCAACGGGTTTCCGGCTTTCAGTGCTGAAAAACTGGTCGTCAAAATGGTATGCTAATGGAAAAAATTTTCCTGGCATGCTGAACGAGGATATCAAGGTACGGGAATACCTGAAAAAGAAATTGGCACATGCATCGGTAGGTCGCGTGATCATCGAGCGGCCGTCCAAGAATGCGCGCATCACGATCTATAGCTCACGTCCCGGTATTGTGATTGGCAAAAAAGGCGAAGATATCGAAGTGTTGCGCGGAGCATTGCAAAAGATGATGGGTGTTCCGGTACATGTGAATATCGAAGAAATCCGCAAACCTGAAATTGACGCGCAACTGATAGCCGACAACATTGCCCAACAGTTGGAAAAGCGGATCATGTTCCGCCGCGCCATGAAACGTGCGATGCAGAACGCCATGCGATTGGGTGCCCAAGGGATCAAGATTATGAGCGCTGGCCGGTTGAATGGTATTGAAATTGCCCGTACGGAGTGGTACCGCGAAGGTCGGGTGCCGCTCCACACCTTGCGTGCTGATCTGGATTATGGCACTTCAGAAGCCAAGACCACTTATGGCGTAATTGGAATTAAAGTATGGGTATTCAAGGGTGAAGTAATAGGCCGAAATGAGCAGCCCGCATCCATAGTACCTGCAGTGCCAGCTATCGAGCCGGAAAAAAAACGTCCCGTCAGAAAACCGGGATTAAGTACCCCTAAGGTAGTAGCAAAGCCGGCTGAGAAAAGCGAAGCCAAAGCCGAAGCCAAGATCAACGAAAAGAAAGTGGCTAAGAAGTCTGATAACACCGTTCAGGAAACTGCTGCCAAGACTGAGATTAAAACCGCAGCGAAGTCAGGAGTGAAAGATGCAGCAGCCAGCTAGAACGAAATACCGCAAACAACAAAAGGGCCGCAACACGGGAGTTGCTACCCGCGGCGCCAAAGTCAGTTTTGGTGAATATGGACTCAAGGCAATCGGCCGTGGCCGGTTAACTGCCCGGCAGATTGAGGCGGCGCGGCGTGCGATGACTCGCCACATAAAACGCGGCGGCCGTATCTGGATCCGTATCTTCCCGGATAAACCAATTTCGCATAAACCGGCTGAAGTACGAATGGGCAACGGCAAGGGGAATCCGGAGTACTTTGTGGCAGAAATTCAACCTGGCAAAATGCTGTATGAAATGGACGGTGTTGACGAAGTGCTGGCGCGACAGGCGTTTCGTCTGGCAGCGGCCAAATTGCCAATTCAGACCACATTTGTTATCCGACAAGTAGGCGGTTAATTATGAAAGTGAAAGTCAACGAACTCAGAGCCAAGAACCCGGGGCAGTTGCAACAGGAATTGCTGGAATTGTTAAAGGCCCAATTTGGCCTGCGCATGCAGCATGCGACCCAGCAATTGGGCAACACCAATCAATTGCGCAACGTGCGCCGGGACATCGCACGTACACGAACAATTCTTAGCCAGAAAGTGAAGCAGTCATGAACGAAGTCAATTTAAGCCGTACCCTTACCGGAAAAGTGGTGAGTGATAAAATGAACAAGACCATCACGGTTTTGGTCGAACGCAAAGTTAAACATCCGCTTTATGGCAAGATTATGGTGCGCTCGAAACGGTACCATGTCCATGATGAGAATAATGAATTTCATGCGGGTGACATGGTGATAATTGAAGAATGCCGCCCCCTTTCGAAAACCAAGGCGTGGCGGGTAATTAAATTGATGGAAAAGGCGGCGCAGTTCAGTTGAGGTTGGTGGAGGAGGGAAGTGATTTTTTACCTTGTTTTTTGGACCAGATAACCGTATAATCTTACTTCTCTAGTTTCCAGTTTTAGACCCTTAATTTTGCCGCCAGTAAGTTCTGGCGGCGCCACAACCCGAACGGGTTCCAATACTATCTATGCCTTGGAATTTGGACTAGAAAAGTTGGTGAGAGTGAGTAAATAATGATCCAAATGCAATCTATTCTGCAAGTTGCGGATAATACGGGCGCGCGTTCAATCATGTGCATCAAAGTTTTGGGCGGCTCCAAGAGGCGCTATGCGGGCATTGGTGATGTTATAAAGGTTAGCATCAAGGACGCGGCGCCACGGGGGCGTGTAAAGAAGGGCGAAATATACAATGCCGTGGTGGTACGTACCGCCAAGGGCGTGCGCCGTGCCGACGGTTCGCTGATCAAGTTCGACACCAACGCTGCGGTGTTGCTGAATGCTAAGTTGGAACCTATTGGCACACGTATTTTTGGTCCGGTTACGCGTGAGTTACGTAACGCGCGCTTCATGAAAATTGTTTCGCTTGCACCAGAAGTTTTGTAAGCGTAATAGGGAGTCGTTATGCGAAAAATAAAGAAAGGTGATGACGTGATTATCATCACCGGTAAAGACAAGGGTAAACGCGGCACGGTGTTACGTATGGTAGATACCGATTTGGTGATAGTGGAGGGCGCGAATAAAGTCAAGAAACACCAGCGGCCCAATCCGAACAAGGGAACGGCAGGTGGAATCGTTGAGATGGAAAAGCCAATTCAGATTTCAAATATAGCCATTTTTAATCCCGCTACGCAGAAAGCCGACCGCGTGGGAATCAAGATTCTGGAAGACAAGCGAAAAGTACGTTATTTCAGGTCCAACGGCGAATTGCTTGACGCCTAAGAGGGGATGAGGGAAATATGGCCCGTTTACAAGAATATTATCGCGATACCGTAGTGAAGCAGCTGATGCAGCAATTTGACTACAAATCGGTAATGGAAGTGCCACGTATACGCAAGATCACCCTCAACATGGGTGTTGGCGAAGCAGTTGCCGATAAGAAAATCATGGATAACGCCGTAGGCGATATGCAAAAAATCGCCGGTCAAAAGCCCGTAGTGACCAAGGCTAAAAAGTCAATTGCCACCTTCAAAGTCCGCGATGGCTATCCGGTGGGTTGCATGGTGACGTTGCGTCGTATCCGCATGTACGAATTCCTTGATCGGTTGATTAGTGTAGCGATCCCGCGCATTCGCGATTTTCGTGGAATTTCCGGTAAGGCTTTTGATGGGCGAGGCAATTATAATATGGGCGTAAAAGAGCAAATCATTTTTCCTGAAATTGAATATGACAAAATCGATGCGCTACGTGGGATGAATATTACGATTACGACTACCGCGAAAACAGACGCGGAAGCCAAGGCCTTACTGGCGGCATTTAAATTTCCATTCAAAAATTAAGAGAGCAGGATGGCAAAAATAGCTGTGATTAACCGCGACCTGAAACGTCGTGAAACCGTGAAGAAATTCGCCGCCCAGCGTGCTGAATTATTTATTATTATTAATAATAATAAAATAGGTGACGAAGAGCGGCATTCCGCCAGGATCAAGCTGCAAATGTTGCCGCGCAACGCCAGTCCTGTGCGGCTACGTAATCGTTGTGCATTGACTGGCAGGCCGCGCGGCGTATATCGTAAGTTCGGCCTGGGTCGCAGCAAACTTCGTGATATTGCTATGAGCGGAGAAATTCCCGGCATAACAAAGGCCAGTTGGTAGGTGAAGTTGTGGGTGCGTTTAATGGTCGGACGAAACCCAGTCATATTTTACAGAGTGGGCCCAATATGATCAATGTAAGTTATTTTAGAAATTGCGTATTAGCTTGTTACAAAAATTGGATTGCCAGAGGTGCGCCTAGATGAGTATGAGTGACCCTATCGCTGATATGCTGACGCGAATACGTAATGCGCAGCTTTCTGAGAAAACCTCCGTTGTGATGCCCGCTTCCAAGGTGAAAGCAGCCATCGCGCAGGTATTAAAGGATGAAGGCTATATTGAGGATTTTGCGGTTCGCGAAGCGGATGGCAAACCAGCGCTGGATATCAGTCTAAAGTATTACGCTGGCCGCCCTGTAATCGAAAAAATCGAGCGCGTTAGCCGTCCCGGTTTGCGTATTTATAAAGCCAGCAATAAGCTTCCTAATGTGATGAATGGCTTGGGTGTGGCAATAGTCTCAACTTCGAAGGGTGTGATGACGGAACGAAGGGCGCGCGCTAGTGGTGTGGGCGGCGAAGTGTTGTGTATAGTGGCCTAAGGGTATAGAAAATGTCTCGAGTAGGTAAAAATCCTGTGCCAGTTCCGGCAAATGTTGAAGTAACCCTCTCAGCTTCTGAGATATCGGTGAAGGGGCCGTTGGGCACGTTGCGGCGCAACCTCGTTTCAGACATCTCAGTTGAGCGCGACGGCGATAACTTACTAATTAAGCCTTCGAACTCGTCCAAGCAGGCTAATGCGATGTCCGGTACAATGCGCGCGCTTCTGGCTAATATGGTCCAGGGGGTAACTAAGGGTTTCGAGAAAAAGCTGACACTGGTAGGTGTGGGTTATCGGGCTCAGGCAGCGGGAGAGGTTCTTAATCTGACGCTGGGATTTTCTCATCCGGTCGCCCATAAGATGCCCGAGGGCGTGAAAGCGGAAACGCCAAGCCAAACAGAGGTTCTTATCAAGGGGATAGATAAGCAGCAGGTAGGACAAGTCGCGGCGGAAATACGAGCTTATCGTAAGCCGGAACCCTATAAAGGCAAGGGTGTGCGTTACTCCGACGAAGTCATTGTCATGAAAGAAACCAAGAAAAAATAACTGGGGTAGATATGCCGAATCCGACAAAATCCCGTCTGCGCCGTGCGCGCCGTACTCGCGCCAAGATTGCCGAGTTGAAGGCTGTGCGTTTGGCGGTCCATCGCACCAATTGCCATATTTACGTCCAGCTCATAGATGGCGCGGGGGGTAAAGTGTTAACCAGCGCATCTACGTTGGAACCGGAGATACGGAAAGAATTGCCAAACGGCGGCACAATTGCCGCGGCGGCTGCGATAGGCAAACGAGTTGCTGAGAAAGCCAAGGGCCTGGGCATCGAGACGGTGGCATTCGACCGTTCGGGTTTCAAATACCATGGCCGCGTTAAAGCATTGGCCGAGGCGGCTCGTGAGCATGGCCTCAAATTCTGATGAGGAATAGATAATGGCTAAGATGCAAGGAAGAATGCAGGGAAAGGTGCCGCAAGGCGACGACCGTGGCGATGGTCTGAAGGAAAAAATGGTAGCGATCAACCGTGTGACAAAAGTTGTCAAAGGTGGTCGTATTCTTGGCTTTGCCGCGCTCACCGTGGTGGGGAATGGGGACGGCAGCGTCGGCATGGGCAAGGGAAAATCTCGAGAAGTGCCGGTAGCGGTACAGAAGGCCATGGATGAAGCGCGGCGTAAGATGATCAAGGTGAATCTCAAGAACGGCACGTTGCATCATCCAGTGATTGGAAGACACGGTGCCGCCACGGTATATATGCAACCCGCGTCTGAAGGAACCGGCATTATCGCGGGAGGTCCGATGCGTGCGATATTTGAAGTTATGGGTGTGCACAATATTCTTGCGAAGTGTATTGGCTCGACTAATCCGTATAACGTTGTGCGTGCCACTTTGCACGGTTTGCAAGCCATGAATACGCCAGCGGAAATTGCGGCCAAACGCGGCAAGAGCGTAGAAGAAATCATGGGCTTGGTAAAATGACCAAGATCGGGAAAAGAATAAAGGTAACTTTGATCAAGAGTCTGATCGGCACCAAGCAATCGCATCGTGCAACGGTGCGTGGATTGGGGCTAAGGGGAATTAATAGCAGCGCCGAACTGGAAGATACTCCAGCAGTGCGGGGAATGATCAATAAAGTTTACTATCTTGTTAAGAGTGAGGCATAAATGCGGCTGAATTCCATTAAACCTGGGGTTGGCGCTAAGCACTCCAAGCGACGCGTAGGGCGAGGTATCGGTTCCGGTATCGGCAAGACCGCCGGTCGAGGTCACAAGGGACAGAAGTCTCGGACGGGTGGGTTTCATAAAGTCGGCTTCGAAGGTGGCCAGATGCCGCTTCAACGTCGCTTGCCCAAGCGCGGTTTTGTTTCGCTCACAAGAAAAAGCGTCGCAGAAGTGCGACTGTCAGCGCTCAGCAAATTGTCTGGGGATACTATCGATATTCTGATATTGAAGCAGGCAGGAGTCATTCCCGGATTCGCTTTAACAGCTAAGGTTATACTTTCTGGGACGATCGAGCGCGCCGTAAAATTGCAGGGTATTGCAGTCACCAAAGGCGTGAAAGCTGCCATCGAAGCTGCTGGCGGCAGTGTTGAGTAAATTCGAGAGGACAACGATTGGCCGCTAACAAATCGCTGCGGGGGCTTTCCGGGAAACTGGGCGACTTGAAACGTCGCCTATGGTTTTTGCTTCTTGCTTTGGTTGTCTATCGCATTGGCGCGCATGTTCCAGTACCCGGTATCGATCCGGTAGTGCTGAAAGATTTATTTGAATCGCAACAGGGAGGCATTCTCGGCATGTTCAACATGTTTTCCGGGGGTGCGCTTTCCCGTTTTTCGATTTTTGCCCTGGGAATCATGCCGTATATTTCGGCTTCGATTATCATGCAGTTAGGCACCGTGGCATTTCCTTACCTGGAAGCGTTAAAAAAAGAAGGTGAATCTGGACGCAGGAAGATTACCCAATACACCCGTTATGGGACCTTGGGGTTGGCGTTGGTCCAGGGCTATGGCATATCTATTGCGTTGCAGTCTCAGGCAGGACTGGTAATCGAACCGGGCCCGATGTTCCTGCTGACGACGGTAATAACGTTGGTGACTGGCACCATATTTTTGATGTGGCTCGGCGAGCAGATTACCGAACGTGGTATTGGCAACGGCATATCTCTAATTATTTTCGCGGGTATTGCTGCGGGACTTCCGAGCGCGATTGGCGGAACGCTTGAACTGGTGAGAACCGGCGCCATGCATTTCCTGGTCGCACTGGGAATCTTTCTTGCGGCAACCGCGGTTACAGCCTTCGTGGTCTTTGTCGAACGGGGTCAGCGCAAAATCCTGGTGAACTACGCAAAACGCCAGGTGGGGCGTAAGGTTTACGGTGGACAGAGTTCCCATCTGCCATTGAAGCTCAATATGGCCGGTGTGATTCCGCCTATTTTTGCTTCCAGCATTATATTGTTTCCAGCCACATTAGCGGGATGGTTTGCTACTGGAGAATCTATGAGCTGGCTAAAGGACATGAGCGGAGCGCTATCTCCAGGTCAGCCAGTTTATGTAATTATGTATGCAGCAATGATCATATTTTTCTGTTTCTTTTACACCGCACTGGTATTTAATCCTAGAGAAACAGCGGAGAATTTGAAAAAGAGTGGCGCTTTCATCCCTGGTATTCGTCCTGGTGACCAGACCGCCCGGTATATCGAGCGTATTATGCTACGGCTTACCTTGGCGGGAGCGATTTACGTGACTCTCGTGTGCTTGCTGCCAGAGTTCCTGATCTTGAAATGGAATGTACCGTTTTATTTTGGCGGGACCTCTTTGCTGATTATTGTAGTGGTAACCATGGACTTCATGGCCCAGGTACAGGCTTATATTATGTCGCACCAATATGAGAGCCTATTGAAGAAAACCAACTTCAAGGGTGGTGGCGGATTGCCGGCAAGATAAGGATAGGATGGCCAAGGAAGAAACGATACAAATGCAGGGCGAAATACTGGAGACATTGCCCAACGCGACGTTCCGTGTCAAGCTGGAAAACGGGCATGTGGTGCTGGGACATATTTCCGGCAAGATGCGTATGCATTACATCCGGATTTTACCCGGTGATAAGGTTACGGTAGATCTGACGCCATATGATTTGAGCAGGGCGCGAATTACATTTCGCGCCAAATAGCAAGAGAGGAGACTTCCATGAAAGTATTGGCATCGGTTAAGAAAATTTGCCGTAATTGCAAGATTATTCGACGCAATCGCGTGGTACGTGTTATTTGCACAGATCCGAGACATAAGCAGCGGCAAGGTTGATCGGATACGCATTGCCCGAGATGTTATAATTAATCTTTTTTGTAGGAAAATTGTATGGCCCGTATCGCCGGAGTAAACATTCCGAATCATCAGCACGCCGAGATCGCGTTGACATCGATTTATGGTATAGGTCGCACCAGAGCGCGGGAGATTTGTGCGGCAGCTGGAATTGAGACAACCACCAAGATCAAAGATGTGACCGACGTCCAAATGGACAAGCTGCGAGATCGGGTCGCCAGGTTTGCAGTAGAAGGTGACTTGCGCCGCGAAGTTTCCATGAATATTAAACGCCTGATGGATTTGGGCTGCTATCGTGGGTTGCGCCATCGTCGTGGTTTACCGGTGCGGGGCCAGCGCACTCGTACCAATGCCAGAACTCGTAAAGGGCCACGCAAGGCGGTTCGTTCTTCCAGCGCGAAACCGGCAGCAAGGTAATAACATTTGATAACCAGATGAATCGTAGCGCAAAGGAATAATTACAAATGGTAAAAGCAGCCACGCGGGTACGCAAGAAGATCAAGAAGAACGTAGCGGAGGGTATTGCGCACGTTCATGCTTCATTTAATAACACTATCGTAACTATCACTGACCGGCAAGGTAACGCTCTGTCATGGGCTACTTCCGGGGGTGCTGGTTTCAAGGGGTCGCGTAAAAGTACGCCATTTGCTGCTCAGGTGGCCGCCGAACAGGCAAGTAAGGTGGCTCAGGAATGTGGTGTAAAGAATTTGGAGGTGCGTATTAAAGGCCCCGGCCCAGGACGAGAATCTGCTGTGCGAGCGTTGAACGCAGCGGGCTTCAAAATCACAAGCATTTCGGATGTGACGCCAGTTCCGCATAATGGCTGCCGCCCACCGAAGAAACGCCGTATTTAAGGAGTAGATAGTGGCTAGAAATCTTGATCCCAAATGTCGTCAATGTCGCCGCGAAGGAGAGAAGTTATTCCTTAAAGGCGAGAAATGCTTCACCGATAAATGTGCCATTGAACGCAGAAACTATGCACCCGGCCAGCACGGTCAAAAAGGTGGACGGCTGTCCGATTATGGGGTTCAATTACGCGAGAAGCAGAAGTTACGCCGTATATATGGCATCCTGGAACGCCAGTTCCGCAATAATTACGAACTGGCTGACAGACAACGAGGCATTACCGGCGAGAATTTGCTGCAGTTACTGGAATGCCGTCTGGATACGGTTTCATACCGGATGGGTTTCGGTGCCTCGCGTTCTGAGGCGCGCCAGATCGTGCGTCACAATGGGATATTGGTGAATGGCGGGAGGGTCAATATTCCCTCTTATCAGGTGAAGCCCGGTGATGTGGTCGAGGTTGCCGAGAAAGCAAAAGCTCATTTGCGCATCAGGGCCGCGGTAGAAGCTGCCGAGCAGCGCAGTTTTCCGGACTGGATAGCGATGGATGTCAAGGCCATGAAGGGGACGTTTAAGAACAAGCCGGAACGGTCGGATTTGCCATCAAGCATCAACGAGTCATTAGTCATCGAATTGTATTCCAAGTAATTAACCGCCAAGCTTCCGCAAAAGGATCAGGCTATGCCAAGTAACACTTTTCTCACGCCGCGCATCATTGACGTTCAGAATATTTCACCGTTGCACGCCAAAGTGACCATGGAACCGTTTGAGCGCGGCTATGGCCACACTTTAGGTAACGCATTACGCCGTATCTTATTGTCCTCGATGCCGGGCTTCGCCCCGACTGAAGTACAGATCAGTGGTGTAGTGCATGAGTATTCGGCTCTCGACGGGGTGCAGGAGGACGTGGTCGATATCCTGCTTAATCTCAAGGGCATCGTTCTAAAATTGCACAATCGTACTGAGGCCGTTCTGATTCTTAGAAAGAAGGGTGAAGGCACGGTTACCGCGGGTGACATTGAAGCTGGGCATGACGTAGAAATTATTAATCCCGACCATGTTGTTGCGCACCTCACCGCAGGTGGAAATCTGGATATGCAAATCAAGGTCGAGTTAGGGCGTGGTTACGTACCGGGAACGGTGCGGCAGTTGACAAATGAGAGCCGTACAATTGGAAGTATCCTGTTAGATGCTTCCTTCAGTCCGGTGCGACGCGTCAGTTATGCGGTGGAAAGTGCGCGGGTCGAACAGCGTACCGACCTGGACAAACTCGTGATGGATATCGAGACCAATGGAGTTGTCGATCCCGAGGAAGCGATTCGTTATGCAGCCAAGGTGCTGGTGGAACAGCTTTCCGTATTTGCTGATCTCAAGGGCACGCCGTTACCGGTGGAGCAGCCTAAATTACCACAGATTGATCCAGTGTTATTGCGCCCAGTGGATGATCTTGAGCTTACTGTGCGGTCTGCCAATTGTCTTAAGGCTGAAAATATTTACTATATCGGCGATTTAATTCAACGCACCGAAACTGAACTTCTGAAAACTCCTAATCTGGGCAGAAAATCGCTAAATGAGATTAAGGAAGTATTGGCCTCGCGCGGATTAACGCTCGGAATGAAGCTGGAAAGCTGGCCGCCCGCCAATCTTGAGAAAAATAAAAAGGAAACGAGTCATGCGGCACCATAACGGACTTAGAAAGTTAAATCGCACCGGCAGTCATCGTCTGGCAATGTTACGTAACATGACGAATTCGCTGTTGAAGCATGAGGTTATCAAAACTACCTTGCCTAAGGCCAAGGAGTTACGTCGAGTAGTTGAACCGATGATTACCCTTGGTAAGAAACCGTCGTTGGCTAATCGACGTCTGGCATTTAATCGCCTGCGTGACCGCGATATGGTTGGTAAGTTGTTCTCCGAACTTGGGCCACGCTATCAGACACGTAATGGCGGCTACCTGCGTATTCTTAAGTTTGGCTTTCGCATTGGTGATAATGCACCTATGGCTTTGGTTGAGTTATTGGATCGTCCCGAGCCGGTCGCTACTCCTCCTGTCGCGAAGGCTGACACATAATTGTCGTGCTTGCGAAAGTAAAAAGCCGGGGCGAACCCGGCTTTTTTATGCATAGTAAGAAGCTATCTATAATCTTTTGCGGTCGAGGCAAGGGTTCAGATAGAGCAAAAAATTTCTTTGAATCTTTCCAAGTATAATAGTTGGTAGGTTGGAAATCCATTATATGCGGACAAACATAGTTCGCCCGTGGTTTTTGCGCATGGTTAAATATCTCTTATTTTAATTGGGCCATTCCAATGAATCTGACAGATTGGACTGACGCTGAACTTATTTTAGTACGTGAAAAGCTTCACGGCTGGTGTCTTCAGCGTGAAGCTTCGACGTGGACAAATAAATTCTTGAATTGGACGGGATTTGCAGGTGCCTTCGCACTTCTCACGGGGCTCACCGATATTTTCTTCGGAGGCCCGACATTGCTCAACGGACTCTTGATCGTCCTGGGGCTTCTTGCGTGTTTTTCCTGGTACAGGGGCGATAAGCAACGAAAAAAAAATAAAAGCTTTCTCGAAGAACTCAACCAAGAATTTACGCGTCGGAATCTCAGTATTTAGATCGGCCACTTTCGCAATGGTAGTCTATTATCCCTATTGAAAAATAATTCCTGACTGTTCCTTGTTCCTGAATGCTACCGGATAAAGCGCTAATTTCATCTGTCCCTGAAAAGGAGGATGCTGAGCTCTTTATATCGCTCTGTCAGTTTGTATGGGTTCAGGGAGAACCGCTGCCTTTGATTTATGAAATAAAAGATGAAATTTATACAAAGCATGGAATTAATTTACCCGCATTGGTGCGTCTGAAAACCATTGGTTTGATATCTTGGGAGTCAGTGGGGTATGTGAAAAAACGATTCGGCAGACATACACGTTTGTTTTACCATGGAAATCCGACAAAAATACGATTTCTTCTGGAAACAGGTAATCAGCTGGATTTGGGTCACGTTCTCTTGACCGATTTTGGAAAAGGCCTTGCCAGCATTAGCCACGCTCCGAGAAATCAAGAGTTCTATGAGTATGTAATCGAGAGGTGGTTTCGGCAAGGATTGGTTATGTCCTCCATTTTGAAAAGTCGTTGAGTGTTTCCGGCACGGCTTTTAGGTATTTCCGGTGGTCTGACAATTCAAGTTATTGGTAAGGTGAGGCGCTGTATGCAGAGAAGTTATTCAAACAATATACGTATCGATTCCCGTCAGCAGTAAATCATACTGAGCCTCTACTACCTCCTTAATCATCAAAGCTGGTAGCCCGGTAACCACATTGCCTTCTAGCGCCAGCCAGCCTACTGCATCCGTCGGTCCGAGACTAACGACGTAACCCAAATCGCGGTGCAAGTAGGGCTCAAGCAATTTGAGCGAGCCCGAATGGCGCAAAACGTTTCGCGCCGCTAGCTGTCCTTTGCGCACCGCCGATTGTGCGGTCATAGTATTAGAACCAAAGGAATGGTAGTTAGAACAATCTCCCGCAGTAAAGATATTCTGCAGCGCGTGCTTCTCACCCATAACTTGTCCGAAGGCATTCGCCAAAAGCAAAGTTTTCGGTTGCTTGCCGAGAAACAGGAACGATATTGCGGAAGGCAGGTGAAATTTCCGGCCTGTCTCATTATCTCCCAGAGAAATTTCATCCGCTTGTTGCCCGTAGTAATGGGTATTCGGATAGAAATCAATATCGAGAGCAGACATACGTGCCTGAGCATAGGTTGAAAAGCCTGTTACAAATTGATTTAGTACGCGATCTGCTCCATGGATCAGGCGGAGCTTACTTTCAATTTTCTGGCGACGCAGGAAATATGCGATCTCAAAAAGAAATTGAATGCCGGTAGCCCCTCCGCCTATGACAGAAATGAATCGCTCGCCTTTTTCCTTCTTATCTAAAACACTAGCTAACAAGTCAAAGCCGGGGATCCTCATAAAATCATGCAGATCGAAAATATTTTCTGCTTTACTCATCTGGGCTACAGCAGAACCTGAAGTGATAAGAAGGTAATCAAACTCCAGTATCTCGTCATTGATAACAAGGAATTTATCGTTCTGCCATTGTTCGAGAGTGGATTTTTCCAGGGTTAGCTTGGCGCAGACGTGGCGGCAACCGAAACGGTTTTCGAGAGCGGAAAACGCTATCAAAAAATCTTGTAGCGGGTACCTGAAAGTTTCATGTAGATGAGTGATTTTGAGGTGATCGGTACGGGCGTCGATCAGAGTAATTTTGGCCTCTGGCATGTATCGCAAGAAGGTGACCAATGCCGCAATTCCCGCGTAGCCCCCGCCCACAATCACAATTCTCAGTTGCTTATGCCTAGGTATATAGAATGGCATAAAAGGCAAAATGTCCTCCTTCGAAAATTCGGGGTTAGTTTTGAAATTCCAGCATTTCCCCCTTTCAAAATTCAACGTGGCCGACTTGCATCACGTGAGGTCTTCTAAATAAGAGGAGGTGCAGGTTCTAATTTACGACAATAGCGACCATAACAACAGCGTAGAAGAATGTTTTGGATGGACGTGCATTTGACTAGAATTTACGAGCAACTGGCGAGAGAGTAACGTTTTTCAGGGGAATTGTCTCAGGCTTCCAGTTTTTTATTGCCCATTTCCAAAATGACGCGACGTTGCCTTCTATCAATTCCGCAGGCGGAGTCTGTCCAAGGAAACGCATCGCCGTTATCAATTGCAATAACGCATCAGACGTGTCAACAGGTGCAGCATGGGTCTGCTTGCTGAGTTTTTCCCCCCGTGCATTTACTACCACTGGCAGATGCATGTATGCAGGAGTTCGGTAACCCAATAATTGTTGCAGGTAAATCTGGCGAGTCGTGGAATTCAGCAAATCCTCGCCCCGTACCACGTGGGTGATGCCTTGCTGTGCATCGTCCACTACTACTGCCAATTGATAAGAAAAGATGCCGTCGGCCCGGCGCAATACGAAATCACCAACATCGCTTTCAAGCCGCTGTCGAACCCGGCCTCGCAGCGCATCGCTGAATTCGATAAGATTATTATCAGTTCTTATTCGCCACGCGCTACAGTTAGCTTCATGAAGGGGACTCCCGCGACAAGTACCAGGATAAATTGGCCCTTCTATGCCGGTGATGCTGGAATCAGCAATTTCCTTGCGACTGCACACACAGGAGTAAATCAAGTCACGTTGTTCCAGTAGACTAAGTGCGTCCTGATAGGCTTTATTTCGCCTGCTTTGATAGACTACCTTGCTATTCCATTCCATTCCCAAAGCTTCAAGCGTGCTCAGAATTTCTTTTGAAGAACCCGGAGTCTCGCGCGCAGGGTCAATATCTTCAATCCTGACAAGCCATTCGCCATCTCGGGATCTGGCTTCCAGATAGCTTGCTACCGCAGCTACTAGGGAGCCGAAATGTAGTGGCCCGGTGGGAGATGGCGCGAAGCGGCCACGATAGATTGATGGGGAATTCACACAAGTAACCGGCGTTAATGAGTGGCAAATATCTTTCAAAGCTTGATGCGTTTTCCGAATACGCTATTAGAATATAAGTAATTTATAAACAGTTTTTTCTGGATAAGTTATTTCTTAAGAGTTTGCCTGGCAATCGTCTCTCTTTCAGCTAAGTATAAACAAGTAACGGGCATGCATGGCATATCCGTTGCGAACAACAATTCAATATCAAAAAGCATGTTATCGAAGTGGTTGATGGAAACAAGATAGTCTTATCGCTCTTTCCACAAGGATTCGTCACCGCAGATCGTCCGGCCATGTATTGGCCGCCTTAAAGCTGTGGGATGAGTATGCATGTCTCTACGTACGCAATCTCGGACTGAAGTCTCCTTGATTTTGAGTTAATGATGCTGAGTATTTTCCTCAAAATGACCTTTTTACTAAGATGGATTTATATTACAGTTCTGTCTCCCTATAACTGCGTGACGGAAGCAAAATCATTATCTGTTTATGTAACTGAAACACAAGGCAGGCGCGGAGGCAAATTGGCATACAAATTGCTGTACGCCTCGTCGGACAAACTGCTTGACTTGGCGCACCTTCGGGGATAGTCTTTACAGGGTTGTGGGTATGTA
>JACCWK010000120.1 GCA_013697655.1 Nitrosospira sp. | reverse complement strand
TCCAGCGCAACCCTTGACCTTGAACTGACTACTGAAAATCTTGCGTTTCTTCTCACTCATTTACCTGCTCCTCCTTACAGCAGGCTACCATCTTAAATCATTGTCCGGAAATCGGGGTCCACTATACTGTTAAATGCTACGGATGCCAGCAAGCTTAAAGGTAAACGTGATCGGGCCATTCTCTCCACCTTGCTCTACCATGGCCTTCGTCGCGAAGAACTTACCAAACTAAAGGTGAAAGCTACTGTCAGACACGGCGCGGCGTTGCCCATTTGCGGATACATGGTAAAGGCGGAAAGATGCGTTTCGCTCCTACGCATCCAGGAACGCTGACGGGTTGCGAGGTAAAGCTGCAGGATTTTTTCCGGAAATCGTCAATGCAAATGCCATGCTGCTTCACAGCGCGATTGAAAACGTCGTTCGCAATGCCATCAAGTACACAAAACGGGATACGACAGTGGAAATAAACATGCTTACGGACGCCCAGAATCTGCACAACATCATCATTCAGGTACGCGACCACGGACCCGGTGTACCCAAAGAAATGCTGCCCATTTATTTGAACCGTTCGTAAGGGTGGAGGAAGCCAGGGATCGCTTTAGTGGTGGGCATGGGCTCGGGGATAGCCATTGCCGATCGTGCCGTGCACCTGTATGGTGGTGAAATCATGGCGAGAAACGAACCAGACGACGGACTGAGTATTCTTATTCGCATACAGCTCTCCACGATTTGACCGTTGGCTCAAAACACACCATGGCGTGGTCAACCAGGTCCCTTGAGTCGCTCCATATGAACATCGCGCCAGGTTATATTACTGATTCGCTTCGAGCGAAATCATCGCTTCTGGAAAAAAATTCCTCCACCTCCGACAACTCGCGCGTGCGTTTCATCGGCGGCAGGCTTTGCCAGATTTTCTTGCCGTAGGATTTGGTGATCAGGCGAGGATCGCAGATCATCAGTACACCCCGGTCGGTCTCGTCGCGAATTAGCCTTCCCGCCCCCTGCTTGAGATTGATGACAGCTCGCGGCAGCTGATATTCCATAAAGGCGTTGCGTCCTTCCTTGGTTATCTTGTCGATACGCGCGGCAAGCACCGGGTCGTCGGGCGGTGCGAAAGGCAGCTTGTCTATCACCACCAGCGATAATGCTTCGCCACGCACATCTACGCCTTCCCAAAAAGATTGGCTGCCGATCAGCACCGCATTGTCCATTTTACGAAAGCGCTCCAGCATGTGAGAACGCGAGCCCTGGCCTTGAAGCAGCAGGGGAAACTCCAATTTTTCGCGCGCAAAAGCAACCAGCAGCAGCTCATGCACGCGCTGCATTGCCCGCAGGCTGGTGCAAAGGAAAAATGCGCGGCCACGGCTCGCCTTCAGTACCGGTAGCGCGGCTTTTACCAATTCGTCGGTGTAGTCGCGGCTATTCGGCTCCGGCAAGCCGGTAGGCACGTAAAGCAGAGCCTGATTGGCAAAATCGAATGGGCTATCCCAACAGGCCGACTGCGAGGAATTCGGCCCCGCATTCAAGCCCATTTCACTGTTGTAATGAGAGAAATCGCCTTTCACAGACAAGGTTGCGGAGGTGAATATCCATGCACGCGGCGAGCCGCTCAACTGTTTGTTGAATATCTCCGCAATGGAAAGCGGCGTGGCATTGAGTTGCAGCGCATGGCTGAATACCTCCACCCAGCGCACGAAGCCTTCGGCTTCCGCTTCGTCGCGCCAGCGTTTTATGCTGCCGGTAATTTCACGCGTGCGTTGCCAGCAGTTTTCCAATCCTTCGGAGCGCTCCGCCTGGCTTTCCAGCATCGTTGCCAGCACGTCCAGCTTTTCCAGCAATTCATTCAGCGCATCGCCGAATCCTACGTTCTTCATCACCGCAATCAGCGGCATGCGCGTATTCTCGCCTTCGATGGTAAGGCGCAAATCGCGTGCCGCTTTCTCCATCGCCGCTGTGGCCGGCGGCAGAGCGGCAAAATCCTTGGCGCCCTGCAGCGCTTCGGCTTCCGTGTCGCGGGCAAGTTCCAGCAATTGGCTGGTGCTTACCGATTCGCCAAAAAACAGGCTGGCAGTTTCGGGCAACTGATGGGCCTCGTCGAATATCACCGTGTTGCAGGCTGGAAGAAATTCCGACAGGCCTTCATCGCGCAACATGACGTCGGCAAAGAATAAATGATGATTGACGACCACCACATCCGCCGAAAGAGCCTGCTTGCGAGCCTCCATGACGAAGCACTTCTTGTAGTGAGCGCACTCGGAACCAAGGCAATTCTCGCGCGTGGAAGTCACCGCTTGCCAGACTGCCGCATTTTCCGGTACTTCGCTTAGGCCACTTTTATCGCCGCTTTGCGTGACGCCTGCGTAGCGCTCAATCAGCTTCAGATATTTTACTTCCTCACGGCTGGCAAAACTGGCACGCCCATCCTGCAGCGTTCGTTCCAGATGATAATGGCAGACATAATTGGCCCGCCCCTTCAATAGTGCCACGGTAACCGGCGCCTTGAGCGCGGCCCGCACGGTGGGGATATCGCGGTTGAAAAGTTGGTCCTGCAATGTTTTGGTTCCGGTGGAAATAATTACCTTGCCGCCAGACAGCAACGCCGGAACCAGATAGGCAAAAGTCTTGCCTGTACCAGTGCCCGCCTCGGCGACCAGGACAGTGTTAGCGGCGATGGTGCCTGCTATTGCCTGCGCCATTTCCAGTTGCTGCTTGCGCATGCTATAACCGGGCACGGTTCGGGCAAGCGGGCCGGCGGAGGCAAAAAATGATTCGATATCAGGCATGAAGGAGGTTGGAGGAACTACCGCCATGATAGTGTAGATGTTGCATTTATCCAACTTGTACTCCATATCCAGAAAGGTGTACCATTAAAGATCATCCATGGACAGCTTGCCCCGCACCGGATAAGTCACTTATACTGAATCAATGTCGACTGGACGAAAACTCTTGCTGGTTTTAATCATGCTGTGGTTTCCGCTGCAAGGCGCGATTGCCGCCATCATGCCGCTGTGCGTGCAGGCGAAACAACTTGGGGCCAACCTTGATATTCCATCCGTCACAGCCGCCTGCGATCTTCATCATGATGATGACAGGTCTGCCATGAGCGGTGGCAGTGCGCCCCATGATCCGACGTTCAACCTCCCATGTGAAAGCGTTCCTTGTTTTACGAGTTTCAGCGCCATACTTCCTTCGGCGTACGCCGCCCTGATTTTTGTCAGCGGTTCCTCTTACTCCGCCTCTTTTAACTCCCGCTTTACTTCAATTATTCTGCAGCAACCGCAGCATCCCCCTCTCGCTTAACCTCTCAACGCCGAAAATCCGCCTGTAACAAAGACAAACAAGCGCCTTATCTGTATTAATCCTGCGCCCCTCGACGCATGAGACTCGCCTTTTGCTGCGTGGGCCTGTCTGGTCGCAAGCTGTAATCGCCAGCTGGTTATCGCTGACTCAGGGGGCGGTGGGTGCAAATTTTAGGAGATTCGAATGACTGTTCAGTTTTCTGTTACGTCTCAATTGACGCTGGTTCTCGCGTGGGCGTCCGCCTTGGCACTCGCAGGACAAATGACTCAGGCGGCTTCAATTGATCCAATATCAGCCACTCTTTCCACAAAATACGAATCTGCGTTACCCAGCGACCCGTTTCTCCAGGAGCAAAAGCTGATACCAGGGAAGGATGCGCGAATATTGATTGTGCGTACATCCGAGTCCACAAAACCGGCCTTATCCAAGAGCCTCGTCTCCGGCAAGGGAGTAGTGCTGAAGGTGGATCGCGCCAACGGCACAGTGAAGATAAACCACGAATCCATACCCGCGCTGGATTGGCCAGAAATGATAAAGCCCTTTCGCCTGAAGGAAAGCGGGTTGGCCGATCAAGTGAAGGAGGGCGATAAAGTAGAGTTCTTCCTTGAAAAATCAGGTTCAGATTACGTCATCGTGAAATGGCAGAAATGAACTTTCACAGGAACAAGGAGGGACTCGCATTAATCTATGGCGGATTTATCGCGGCAATATTGGTTGCGGCAATGGTTCCCGTAAATGCGCAAGCGGAAGTTCCAGGTAGTGGTCGCGCGGAAACCGGTATACAGACGTTCGGGGCTGCCGCCCCCAAAGCCCCTGAAAGAATAAATGACAATCACTCGGCTCTTCTTGCCTCCCTGGTTTCGGAAGCTCTTGAAAACAACCCGGAAATTCAGGCCGCGCTGCGGGAACGCGCCGCCGCGGGCCAGCGGATAGCGCCTGCGGAAGCGCTCGATGATCCCGTACTCGAAGCGGGGGTGATCAATGCGCCCCTGGCCTCATCACCCTTTAACCGCGAGGACATGACCATGAAAATGATCGGTCTGTCCCAGCGTCTGCCGTTTCCTGGAAAACGCGGTTTGCGCAAGGATGTTGCCGCACAGGATGCGCAGAGTATTGAGTACGGTTACCAGGAAACCGTGAACCGCGTAGTGCGCGAGATCAAGACTGCTTATTTCGATCTGGGCCTCACGCTTGAGACGACCCGGCTGGTTGAAAAAAACAAGCTGATCCTGGAAGAATTTTCGCATATCGCTCAGGACCATTATGCGGTAGGAAGAGGAACCCAGGCCGACGCATTGCTGGCACAGACGCAGGTATCCCGAATGCGGGATGAGCTGCTCAGGCTCGCGCGCGCTCGGCCGACGCTTGAAGCCGAGCTCATTCGCGCGCTTGGTCGCGACGCAGCCGTTGCCGCGCCGATACCCGAGCCGCCGCAACTACGCGAGGAGATCCTGAACCTCGAATCGCTGCGCGAAACCGCTTTTTCGCAGCGCCCGCAATTGCTGGCGTTGCAAAGCATTATTGCGCGCAATGAAAAGGCGCTGGATCTGGCGCGCAGGAATTACTACCCTGACTTCGATGTACGCCTGTCCTACGGCCAGCGTAATAACATGCTCGACGGCACGGTCCGCCCTGATATGGTAACTCTGACGGTGGCGGTCAACCTGCCGGTATGGCGCGAGAACAAACTCACTCCCCGTGTCCTCGAGTCTTTGGCGCTGCGTGATCAGGCCCAGAACCTGTACCAGGCGCAGCGCAATGAGGTGGCCGCCAGGTTACGCCAGCAAATAGCGCTGGCCGAGCAAAACCTTCAATCGACACGGCTCTACCAGAGCGCCATCCTGCCGCAGGCCCGGCTTACGGTGGAAGCGGCATTGTCCGCATATCGGGTCAATCGCGTCGATTTCCTGACGCTGCTCAATAGCCAGATGACCGTGTTCAACTATGAAATCATTCGGGTGACCACCATGACGGGTTACAACAACGCGTTGGCGGAAATCGATCTGCTCGTCGGAAAACCGTCCGTTAGCCTGACCCTACCAGGGGAGCCTCTGTGAAATTCATCGCCAAACTGATAGCTGTTCTCGGCTTGGCCGTAGCCATCCTTGCCGCAGGGTACTGGTGGGGTAGCACCCAATCGATGCCTTCGGCAGCGAACACTCCCGAGGCCTCTACACCCGATCGCAACATTCTCTACTACCGCAATCCGATGGGGCAACCGGATACCTCGCCGGTGCCAAAGAAAGACTCCATGGGTATGGCTTATCTCCCGGTCTACAAAGACGAAGGGTCCTTGTCCGACAATTCCGTGGTGAAGATCAGCACTGAAAAAATACAAAAACTGGGGGTAAGAACCGAGGTTGTCACGCTGCGTGAACTCACCCGCACCGTGCGGGCGGTCGCAACGGTACAGGCGGATGAGCGACGGCTGTACACCGTGACACCCAGGTTCGAAGGCTGGATACAGCGGCTCTATGTCAATACTACCGGACAAGCCGTAAAGAAAGGCGAGGCACTGATGGATGTGTACAGTCCCGAGCTGAATACCGCTCAACACGAATATCTGAGCGCCAGGAAAGGATTGAAATCCGTCGAAGATAGTGGCCCCGAGGTTCGGTCGGGAATGCAGCAACTGGCCGAGAGTGCCTTGATGAGGCTGCGCAATTGGGACATATCGGAAGTTGACCTGCAGATGCTGCAGCGGGAAGGTAAGGTCAACCATTATGTTACGTTGCGCTCCGCAGGAAGCGGTGTCGTACTGGAAAAACTCGCTATCCAGGGAGAACGTTTCATGCCTGGAGAAGTGTTGTATCAGATCGCCGATCTTTCCAATGTCTGGATGCTGGCGGACGTGTTCGAACAGGATCTGGCCATGGTGCATCGGGGCCAGACGGCCACCATCCGAATTGACACGTATCCCGACAAGATATTCAACGGCAAAGTGACGTTTATCTACCCTACGGTAAATCAAGAAACCCGTGCCGCCAGAGTGCGCATCGAGCTGCCCAATGCTCAGGGGCTGCTAAAACCTGCCATGTATGGCAGGGTGGAATTCGCATCAATTCCCAGCAAGGATAAGGTGCTTGCTGTGCCCGACTCGGCGGTGCTCGATACCGGCACACGCCGGCTGGTGCTGGTGGATCTGGGCGAAGGCCGGTTTGAGCCGCGCACGGTAAAACTGGGTATGCACGCCGATGGCTACGCAGAAGTGCTGGGGGGGCTTGAGGCGGGGGAAGTTGTGGTGGTCAGCGCCAATTTTCTGATCGATGCCGAGAGCAACCTCAAGGCAGCACTGGAAGGTTTCGGCCATCCTCCCCCAAGTTCGGCTGGCGAGAGCGGGCAGGTCAAGTCCGGCGCGTCTGTCGCATCGGCGACCGCGAGCCATCACGGCGAGGGAAGTATTGAAGCAATGGATTGGGCGCATGCGACGATAACCATTGCGCACGGTCCGATCGCCAGCCTCAAGTGGCCGCCGATGACCATGGATTTTCGTGCCAAAGATCCGGCGTTGCTGCGGCCATTCAAACCCGGTCAGAAGGTTGCCTTCGAAATAGTCGAGGAGTCGGCCGGTGAATACGTCATCGTTGGCATCCAGCTAGCCGGCGCCAGCCCAGCCTCCAGCCATCGCGGTAAATACTGATGCTGGGCCGAATCATTGACTGGTCTGCGCGTAATACGTTCCTGGTGTTGCTGGGGACCGCGTTTGTGATCGGCCTCGGCATCTACGCCGTGATGCGTACACCGCTGGATGCGATTCCGGATCTCTCGGATGTGCAGGTCATCATCTACACAGAGTACCCCGGGCAGGCCCCGCAAGTAGTGGAAGACCAGATCACCTACCCTCTAAGCACGGCCATGCTGGCCGTGCCCAAATCCAGGGTGGTGCGCGGCCTGTCGGTGTTCGGTGCATCCTTTATTTACGTTATTTTCGAGGACGGCACGGATATCTACTGGGCGCGCACCCGGGTGCTCGAATATCTTAATTTCGCATCGGGACGCATGCCGCGAGGCGTCACCCCGACCTTGGGACCTGACGCCACCGGCGTTGGCTGGGTGTACCAGTATGTGGTTGTCGCTGCCCAGCATACACTTGCGGAACTGCGCACCATACAGGACTGGTTTATACGTTATCAGCTTACCAAAGTCCAGGGCGTGGCAGAGGTGGCGAGCGTCGGCGGATTTGTCAAAACCTATCAGGTCACCGTGGAACCGCGCAAGCTTCAGGCTTACGGTATTCCCCTCGGTCAGGTCGCTGCCGTGATTCGTTCCAGCAACCGTGACGTAGGCGGGCGTGTGATAGAGATGGCCGAGACCGAATATGTGGTGCGCGGCCGAGGCTACCTGCGCGGAATAGCTGATATTGAGAACCTCGTGCTCAAGGCGGAACAGGGCACCCCGGTATTGATTCGCGACGTGGCGCGGGTCGAACTGGCGCCGGACGAGCGGCGCGGCATCGCGGAGCTGAACGGTGAAGGTGAAGTCGTCGCCGGCATCGCCGTGGCACGCTATGGTCAGAATGCGCTTGACGTTATTGACAATCTGAAAGCTAAGATTGACGAAATCTCCAGCGGCCTGCCGGAAGGCGTGTCACTGCAGGCTGTTTATGACCGTTCGGACCTGATCCATCGCGCTATCGACAATCTGAAACGGGTGCTGATCGAGGAGAGCATCATTGTGGGCGCAGTGTGCATTGTGTTTCTTATGCACGCCAGGAGTGCATTGGTGGCTATTGTCATGCTGCCCATCGGCGTGCTCATCGCGATGACTGCCATGCACATGCTGGGACTCAATTCCAACATCATGAGCTTAGGAGGGATCGCCATTGCCATCGGCGCCATGGTGGACGCCGCAATCGTCATGATCGAGAACGCCCATAAGCATCTGGAGCGGGCGCCACCGGAGACTTCCCGCCTGCAGGTCATTATCGACGCCTGCCGGGAGGTCGGGCCGGCTTTGTTTTTCAGCCTGCTCATCATCACGGTTTCATTCCTGCCGGTGTTCACCCTGGAGGCCCAGGAAGGGCGCATGTTCGCACCGCTTGCCTACACCAAAACGTTCGCGATGGCAGGTGCTGCACTACTGTCGATCACGCTGGTGCCGGTGCTGATGTTTCTGTTCATTCGCGGCAAGATCATGCCCGAGCAGAAAAACCCAGTGAACCGCTTTCTGATATGGATTTACCGTCCCGTCATCGCCTGGGTCATGCGCTGGAAGAAGCTCACCATTGCGGCGGCCATGATTACGCTCGCACTCTCAGTGTTTCCGGCGACGAAACTGGGCAGCGAATTCATGCCGACGTTGAACGAAGGAAGCCTGCTGTATATGCCCATCACTTTGCCGGCATTGTCAGTCACGAAATCCGCCGAGTTGTTGCAGACTCAGGACAAAATCATCAAGACCTTCCCCGAGGTCGAGTCGGTATTCGGCAAGGCCGGGCGCGCCAATACCGCTACCGATCCGGCTCCGCTGGAGATGGCCGAGACGGTCATCAACCTGAAACCGGAAAGTGAATGGCGTGCCGGCGTGACGATAGATAGTCTGATTGCCGAACTGGACCAGGCACTGCAGATCCCCGGTGTCAGCAATGCCTGGACCATGCCTATCAAGAACAGGATCGACATGCTCGCCACCGGCATCCGCACGCCGGTCGGCATCAAGGTATTCGGCAAGGATCTGGGCGAAATGGAAATTCTGGGCCAGCAGATCGAGGCTGTCGTCAAAACGGTGCCTGGAACCACCAGCGCCTACGCAGAACGCGCCACGGGCGGTTACTACCTCGATATCGAGCCCGACCGCCTGGCGCTCGCGCGCTATGGATTGGCGGTGGGCGATCTGCTGGAGGTAATCTCGGTAGCGCTTGGCAGCGAGATGCTGACCACCACGGTGGAAGGCCGCGAGCGCTTCGGTGTCGCCGTGCGCTATCCACGCGAGCTGCGGCAGGATCCTCTGGCCATCGCCACCCAGATCCTGATACCTATCGCTAACGGAAGCATGATCCCACTGGGACAGGTGGCAAGCGTCAAAACGATCAAGGCGCCCCCCAGTATTCGTACCGAAAACGCCCTGTTGTCGGCATATATCTTCGTCGACATCCGCAACCGCGACATCGGCGGTTACGTGGCCGAGGCGCAGAAGGCGGTGGCGGAACAGGTGAAATTTCCGCCCGGATACTACGCGACCTGGAGTGGCCAGTTCGAGTATATGCAACGGGCCAAGCAGAAGTTGAAAGTGGTGGTGCCGCTTACCCTGTCGATCATTTTTCTGCTTCTCTACCTCAATTTCCGGCGTCTTACCGAAACCTTGATCGTTATGCTGTCGGTACCGTTTTCCCTGGTGGGCGGCATCTGGCTGATATGGCTGCTCGGCTATAACCTCAGCGTCGCGGTAGCGGTGGGCTTTATCGCGCTCGCCGGTGTTGCCGCGGAGACGGGAGTCGTGATGCTGATCTATCTCGACCACGCCTGGGACGCAATCAAGGCACGACGCGCGATCACAGGCGGCAAGCCGACGGTGGCGGATCTGTATGCGGCAGTCATGGAAGGCGCGGTCGAGCGCGTGCGGCCGAAAATGATGACGGTGGTGGCAATCATGGCGGGACTGCTGCCGATCATGTGGGGCAGCGGCACGGGGTCTGAAGTGATGCGGCGCATCGCCGCGCCCATGGTCGGGGGCATGGTGTCCTCGACGATACTTACCTTGATCGTCATCCCGGCCATCTATGCGCTAGTGAAGGAATGGACTCTTCGCAAGTATAAAGAAATATGAAGATCGTTGTTGCCCACATGGATTTAACCCATTGACTAATTTGAATTTTAATCTTCCGAGACTCGATCGTCTCATAAAGCACTACCTTACTGACTTACTGTTGAAGTTTGATTAACTTTGCTTTACATAACCACCAACCAAAGGAGAAACGCAATGAAACCTATCACAACCCTCGCTTTAATCCTCGCTTTGTCCGCATCTACCCTTGCCACCGCGCAGTCCGGCGGCATGAAGAACATGGATATGAAAGAAAGTGACAATAAGCCTCAAAGCCTGGAGTCCAAAGCAATGACTCATCAAATGGATGCGGTCGTGAAAGATGTGGATGTGACTCACGGCAAGGTGACGCTTGCGCACGAACCGGTCAAAAGCCTGAACTGGCCAGCAATGACCATGGGGTTTTCCGTCAAGGACAAAGCTTTATTTGACAAGCTTGTGACTGGCAAAAAAGTCAAAGTCGAATTCGTGCAGAAAGGTTCTGACTACGTTGTAACTGCCGTGAAGTAAGCTTTAGTAACAGGGCGCGGTCCGATTTTGTCGCAACGCGGCCTGTCGCACCCTGGAATCAAGCTTATTAGTCGTTAAAGATGCATTCATTCATTTAATAAAAAGGATTCGAAATGAACACAAAAACTTTTTTTACAGTTTTAGCAATCCTCGGTCTGTTGGTTTCCTGCGCTCAACTGAGCCCGCAACCGATGGATATGGCTCAAGCTGTTCAGAACGCCAGAACCAGTGCTGATCAGAAGGCATTGGCCAAGTACTATGAGGACGCAGCCAAAGAAATGCAGCCAAAGAAATGCAGCTAAAAGTAAAAGAACATAAGGATCTGCTCAAACACTATGAAGCAAAAAGCTATCTTTACGGAAAACGAGCCCAGGACCTGGAAGCGCATTGCCGGGGTTTGATACGTTATTATGAGCAAGCCGTGGAGGCAAATCTGTCCATGGCCGATTCTCATCGAAAAATAGCAGCAGAAGCTAAGTAATTCGGCTTAAAAGTACTGCCAACCAGTCTCGACAAAGTGCGAAGGGCCATTAACAATTGATGGCCCTGCATGAATGGGGTTTTCAGCTAAAACTGGAGCCGGGTATGAGGTCTATGGCTCAATATTACCGGAGGGAATTTGAACCAGGCGCATCCACTTTGCAGTCATGATCATGGGACCCCTTCAGCCGAGCCTACGGACACGCGTTATACCGATCCCGTTTGCGGAATGCAAGTGATGGCTAACCCGGCCAAATCGGTTGAACACGCCGGGGTTGTCTATTATTTTTGCGGCCCGCACTGCGTAGCAAAGTTTTGCGCCGTTCCAGAACAGTATGTGGGTCTACCACAACAAAACGGTTTAGCACCGCTCAAGACAGCACCCACGGATGTGCTCTATACCTGTCCCATGCATCCGGAAATACGTCAAGCTGGACCCGGCAGCTGTCCCATATGCGGCATGGCGTTGGAACCCATGGATGCGGCTGCACCAGAAGATACGAGCGAACTGCGTGACATGACCCGGAGATTCTGGGTGAGTAGTGCGCTAAGTTTGCCCCTGCTGTTCATCACGATGAGCGAGTTCATCCCCGGCCTGAATCTGCCCCACCGGATAGGGATTAATACCTTTAACTGGTTACAGACAATGCTCGCAACCCCGGTTGTGCTATGGGGCGGCTGGCCATTCTTTGTTCGCGGCTGGGAGTCATTCAGGACGTGGCGTCTCAATATGTTCAGCTTGATCGCGCTAGGCACGGGCGCGGCTTTCCTATTCAGCATTTTTACGCTGTTGTTTCCGGCTGCTTTGCCCGAAGCCTTCAAGATGGACGGTATGCTTCCGCTCTATTTTGAAGCGGCGGCCGTCATTGTAACCTTGGTATTACTGGGCCAAGTGCTGGAACTTCGTGCCCGTTCCCAGACCAGCAGCGCTATTAAATCGCTGCTGGAGCTGGCGCCAAATACAGCGTTGCGCGTAAGACCTGATGGCACGGAAGAAGAGGTCCATCTCGATCTCATTCAGGTAGGGGACATATTGCGCGTTAAGCCGGGTGGCAAGGTTCCCGTAGATGGTCAATTGACAGAGGGTCATTCCTACATTGACGAATCCATGATTACCGGTGAACCCTTGCCGGTGGTAAAACAGGTAGGCGATAAGGTTAGCGCGGGTACAGTAAACCAGACGGGCGCCTTCCTGCTCCGAGCAGACAAAGTAGGCGCGGATACCTTGCTGTCGCGTATTGTTCAGATGGTCAATGAAGCGGGTCGCTCACGCGCACCCATCCAGAAATTGGCCGATCAGGTAGCCAGTTGGTTCGTGCCGGCTGTAATCGGCATTGCCGTGCTTGCTTTTGCAATATGGGCAATCTTCGGTCCCTCGCCTACCCTGGCAAATGGATTAGTTGCGGCGGTATCGGTGTTGATCATTGCCTGCCCTTGTGCGTTGGGCTTGGCTACGCCGATTTCCATAATGGTCGGAGTTGGACGAGGCGCAACCGAAGGCGTGCTCATCAATGACGCCGAGGCACTTGAGCTGATGGAAAAAGTCGACACCCTGGTGATCGATAAGACCGGGACCCTAACGGAAGGCAAGCCGAAAGTGCAGCGGGTGAGCGCGATGGAAGGCTACACCCAGGAGAAAGTACTCTTCTATGCCGCCAGCCTCGACGCATTAAGCGAACATCCGCTGGCAGCGGCCATCGTCACTCATGCGAAGGAGCGAAATCTATCGCTTCAAGCAGCGGCTCAATTTGAATCTGTAACGGGAAAGGGTGTGCGCGGCAATATCGATAACAGACGTGTTTCAGTCGGCAATATAAGTTTGATGGAAGCGGACGCGATTGATGTTTCAGCCATGAAGGCGGAGATGCAAATGCTGCAGGAGCTTGCACAAACCGTCGTGTTTGTGGCTGTCGAAGGCCAACTGGCAGGCCTCATCAGTATTGCGGACCCGATTAAATCGACCACCCGTAGCGCAATTGAGCAATTGCATGCCGCAAGCATCAGGATAGTGATGCTCACCGGAGACAACGCCATCACAGCAGCAGCGGTTGCCAAGCAACTTGGCCTCGATGACTTCAAGGCGGAGGTCATGCCGGAAGATAAACTGAATTATTTAAAAGCCTTACAGGCAGAGGGACGAATCGTTGCGATGGCGGGGGATGGGGTCAATGATGCCCCTGCGCTCGCTCAAGCGAATGTAGGGATCGCGATGGGCACCGGCACGGATGTCGCCATGAACAGTGCGCGCATCGTACTGGTCAAGGGAGATTTACGCGGTATCGTGAAGGCACGCCTGCTCAGCCAGCATACGATGAAGAACATTCGTGAAAATCTATTTTTTGCATTCATCTATAACTTCATCGGCGTGCCCATCGCTGCGGGCGTTCTGTTCCCGTGGACCGGCATTGTGTTGAGTCCGATGATTGCCAGCGCAGCGATGAGCCTGAGTTCAGTCTCGGTGATCGGGAATGCGTTGCGCTTGAGAAAAAAGACGTTATAAGTCAACTTCGGAATGAATATCTACGGTATCTCCTGCTACTGTTTCCTTGCGTGCGATGCTACATCCCTTCGGTGTCCGGCGTCAATTATCTTGACCGGTCGGCGACAATTACCCTGGCCGGTTTTGGTTAAAAGAAATGGGTTACTTTTTTAAGCTCTGTTTTTTCCGATAGCTTTCTCCTTCTATTTCAATAATGGT
>JACCWK010000112.1 GCA_013697655.1 Nitrosospira sp. | reverse complement strand
ATGCATACCAGGATAACATCCAGTGGGAATCGCATCCTTCTAATATCAGGCATGTCGCGTCACCCCTTCTTTTGAAAGAAGCTTAGCTTATCCGAATCCGGCTCAACAGACTTAATGCGACAGAACCCCACTTCTTGCTATTCTTAAAGTAGTATGTGATCGAATCGAGCGGGTCAAACCCATAGGTGAGCTATTGGGCCGCTAACTTGCAGATGCAAAAAATAATTCCATAACTAATCAGAGTCAGCACAACAATTTTTGAACATAAAAAATTACTTCAAAGTGATGATTCAAATATCCCCTCATGTGAAAGCCAATTCCTTTCTGGTTTTACTACAGAAAGGCGGCACATTTCCTAGATGAAAACCTCCGCGCAAATTGTTGGCGCCGGCGGTATTGGCATCGTGGCAGCAGCGTGTCTGAAGCGCGCTGGCTGGGATGTAACTATGGTTGAGGCAAACCCCGTAAAAGTTGCCGCTGGGCGCCGCAATGAAATGATGCTCAATGGGGAGCCCATTCACGGCGTTCGCTTTGTCTCCTTTGATGAGTGGGAGCTACCAACGGAACAGGTGGTTTTGCTATGTACTAAGACATTTGACAACGCTTCGATTCTGCAGCGCATCGTGAACACCCAAACATTGGTTCCCATTCAAAACGGTTATGACAAAAAACTTGAGGAGTCTAATCACCCTATTGAAGCCATTGCTTCCTTTGTTTCCGATTGTCCGGTTGATGGCCTTAATGCTCGCATTACCCGCCCCGGTTCCTTGCATTTGGGTCCAAGACGAAAAGTAAATGTCGACGAACACGCACGCCTCGATATCATTAGCTCGGCATTTGCCAAAGGTGAGCTATTTCCAGTCAAGAGAGTGGCGGATATTGCTCCATTTAAATCAACGAAACTGATGTATAACTCAGCCATTTCGCCGCTGGCGGCAAGTGCTGGCGTTGATAATGCGCAATTACTCATCGATCCACTCACACAAAAACTCTTCTTCGCTTTGCTGCAGGAAAATTATTCTATCCTGCGTCATGCCGGCCTCACTCTGGAAAAGATCGGCCCATTTCATCCCGACGTAGTCATGCGCATCTTGCAAACTCCATTCTTGCCCAAACTCTTGGGTCTATTCTTCCGTCCTTCCTTGCGTGGAACCTATTGTTCGATGAGTCCGGACATGGGAAGCGGTCACACAGAAATTGATGCCTACAACGGACACCTTATCCGACTTGCAGGAGACTTTCCCTGCCCAATCAATAAGGCCGTTATCCAACTTGTTGACCGAATCTCTTGTGAACGCCTCCCACAGTCACGCGCGCACCTTCATGCCCTGGCGATGTCGCTGCCAGATGGAATGTTGTAATGAATCTGGTAACAGGCGGAGCAGGGTTTATCGGTTCTCATCTCGTGCAACAATTACTCGATAGTAACGAATCGGTGCGGGTACTAGAACATCCCTCTGCTGTGGTGAGTCATCTACCTCTTGAACGCATTGAACTTGTTCGAGCGGATATCCGGGACTCAAGCGCTGTGCGCAATTTGACGCGGGGCTGCGATCGTGTCTATCATCTGGCGGCTGATCCCAATCTTTGGCGGCATAACCGTCGTGAATTTGACGAGATAAATCATGTAGGCACTCTCAATGTCATGCATGCCGCCCTCGACAGTGGAGTGAGTCGAGCGTTATATGTAAGCACCGAGAGCATTCTTACTTCAGACCAATCCCGTGGTGGCGCCGTTGAGACTGCGCGCTTTCGCGAAGAGGACATGATTGGACCTTACTGCTTGAGTAAATTCCGCGCAGAGCAAGCGGTGTTCAAACTTGCTGAGGCGGGAGCCCCTGTGATCGTTTGCAGTCCCACCTTGCCTATAGGACCTGGCGATAGAAATCAAACGCCTCCCACTCGTCTTGCCGTTGCATTCTGTCAGGGAAAGCTTCCCGCATATCTTGACTGCCAATTAAACCTTATTGATGTACGCGACGCCGCTGATGGTTTGGTGCGCGCAATGCTGGGAGGCCGGACCGGCATTCGATATTTACTCGGGGGGCACAACTATCAGTTGATCGAATGGCTTCAAGTCATTGGAGATATCATGAATCGCTCGGCGCCACAGTGGACAATTCCCTATCCGGCGGCACTCGCAATTGGCTGGTGCAGTGAGCTGTGGGCCGATCACATTTCACATCGCATGCCGATGGCGACGGTCACAGGTGTGCGTCTTACAAGACGTTCCATGCACTTCGATCCCTCGGTAACCTTTGCCGAACTAGGTCTGACTCCGCGACCGATTGAGGAATCCGCACGGGACGCAGTGAACTGGTATCGCCACCAGCATTGGATCTGATTCGTAATCGAGTGTTCCGCCCTGCTTCGCCTCGCATCTTGAATACGTGCGCCAGTGGTGGTTGCATGTGTGAAGCTGATTGCACTGTCGATAGAAGGATCGACCCGACTGTATAATGGTGATTCCCTATTGAAATATATTCCGTTTGAATGATAAGTGCCTGAGCAAACCGCAGCAACCGCTGTTGCAGATCCTTATAAGGGATTATTTATCTATATAGGTGGTTCTGTCGCGTTAATTGAAAAAACGAAGATATGGGACGTATAGTGGACCCCGATTTCCGGACAATGATTTAAGATGGTAGCCTGCTGTAAGGAGGAGCAGGTAAATGAGTGAGAAGAAACGCAAGATTTTCAGTAGTCAGTTCAAGGTCAAGGGTTGCGCTGGA
>JACCWK010000111.1 GCA_013697655.1 Nitrosospira sp. | reverse complement strand
ATGCATACCAGGATAACATCCAGTGGGAATCGCATCCTTCTAATATCGGGCATGTCGCGTCACCCCTTCTTTTGAAAGAAGCTTAGCTTATCCGAATCCGGCTCAACAGACTTAATGCGACAGAACCGTCTACCGGTACATACTCCAAAGCTAATCGCCGCCATGCGTTGCTTCGTTGCGAGTAAATATGGTGAGGAAGTGGCAGCAACAAATAATTCTTGAACAACTTTCAGCATAAGCGCCTCTATTTCGGTATGACGCTGTTGTAAAGCCCGTCATAAGTCGCTTCCTCGCATTGAGAGCATGCAAGCTTTACCTTTCGGTTTGGATGCACTTCCGGGGAAGGTCGACATTGGCCGCGAGGCCGTTTAGACTAGAATCCCATTGTTAGCCCCCAGAACCACGCCTAAAGATACAGGGGCTTCCACAATAATATGATTACCTTCAGAGCGACAGGAGCAATCATCTAAGTTATTCTATTACCTTACAGAAATAGAGAATCTCATGAGCGATTCCTCGCACCTCGTCTGTCCCCAATGCCAAGCGGTCAATCGCGTTCCAGCTGGACGTCTGGGACAGCAACCCAATTGCGGACAGTGTCACCAGCCATTGTTCACAGGTCAGCCGGTAGAGCTAACCGCTGTCACCTTTGCCCTACATGTGGGTCGCGACGATATTCCGGTGCTTGTGGATTTCTGGGCTCCGTGGTGCGGCCCCTGCAAGGTTATGGCACCTGCCTTTACGCAGGCAGCGGGTATATTGGAGCCGCACGTTCGCTTGGCTAAAGTGAATACAGAGGCCGAGCCAGCGTTGGGCGCGCAATATAACATTCGTAGCATTCCTACTTTAGCTCTGTTCAGGAATGGGCGTGAGATTGCGCGGCAGCCTGGCGCCATGTCGGTTCAGGATATTGTGCGCTGGGCTCGTGCCCACTAAGAGTGAACCAGACGGAAGCTGCCTATTCCTACACTTGGAAAAGCGATTATAAAATGACCCCAGGCAACTTGTTTATTGTCAGTGCTCCATCAGGCGCCGGAAAAACAAGCCTGGTTAAGGCGCTGCTGAAAACCGGTATCGACCTGAGCCTCTCTATTTCGTACACATCCCGACCGGCGCGTGCCGAAGAAGTGCCTGGACGCGACTATCATTTCGTGAGCTGGGAAATTTTTGAACAGCTGCGAAAAAAGGGTGAATTTCTGGAAAGCGCGCAGCTTTATGGAAATTTCTATGGTACTTCGCAAAAATGGATAAACGATAGCATAACGTCGGGACATGACATTCTTCTGGAAATTGACAGTCAGGGTGCCCAGCAGGTGCGCAGAATTTTCCCCAAGGCAGTGGGAATTTTTGTGCTGCCGCCATCACTGGAAATGCTGGAAACGCGCTTAAGACGCCGGGGCCAGGATAGTCCTGAGGCAATCACGCGGCGTCTGGCTGCTGCCCGTGAGGAGATGAATCATATGAACGAGTATGATTATGTTATTATCAATGAAGAGCTGGACAAAGCACTGCAAGATTTGGCATGCATCGTAAAGGCCGAACGTTTGAGAATGGCGAACCAGCTTGTTCGTCATCAAGATCTGGTAATACAACTCGGAAAAGTTCCTGCCGTAAATCGGCAATGATTCGGGTATTCGCTGCACACCTCGACGGAGTCGATACGCGTCCCTTCTAAGCGATCTTAAGTCGATTGCCGTTATTTCATTAAAGATCTTATACTATTGTTCTGGTGTATTACACTGGGAGTAAATTTATGGCACGAATTACCGTTGACGATTGCTTGAAGAGAATTCCCAACCGCTTCGATATGACTTTGGTTGCAACCATTCGAGCAAGACAGCTCTCAATTGGCGGATCTCCCATGGTGGAGCCCGCTCGGGACAAGCCTACCGTAATAGCATTGCGCGAACTGGCTCAGGGAAAGGTCGGCGTCGAAATTCTCACTATGGGCACTCTTTAATTTACTTGATGCACCTCTATCTAATCCTATAAAAGAATTCGATTGACTCATTTTATCACGCAGGACATCTGCATATTTAATTTATAGCCTGTCATGAGGGTATTGTCATCCTGAGAAACCCACATAGCAGGGTTATCACAGAGAGTGAAGGAAATTACCATGAGCGCGCGAGGTCTCCCGGATTCCTCTGCTACCTTACCCGAGGCGGATTTCCTATTTGGTGAATTATCCAGTTACCTCAAGCCGGAGGATATTTCTGAGCTTCAGAATGCGTATCTCTTCAGTAAAAGCGCTCATTCCGGGCAATTCCGAAAATCCGGTGAACCTTACATTTCCCATCCGCTGGCGGTAGCCAGCATACTCGGTAAATTACGCCTCGACCCGCAGACGCTGACCGCCGCGTTATTGCACGATGTAATGGAGGATACCCATGTCTCCAAGACCGAGATAAGCAACAGATTTGGCAAGCCGGTGGCGGAGCTGGTGGATGGCGTTTCAAAGCTCGACAAGATCGAGTTTCAAACCCATGCGGACGCCCAGGCGGAGAATTTTCGCAAGATGCTGTTGGCAATGGCGCGAGATGTGCGTGTCATACTCATCAAATTGGCCGACCGGCTGCACAACATGCGTACATTGGAAGCGATGCGGCTCGAGAAACGGCGCCGCATCGCTCGCGAAACCATGGAAATCTACGCGCCTATCGCCAACCGGCTCGGGCTCAACAATATCTATCAGGAGCTACAGGAGCTCAGCTTCCGCTATCTTTTCCCCACACGCTACAGAGTTCTGGCCAATGCTACCAAAGCAGCGCGCGGAAATCGCCGCGAGGTGGTGACTAAAATCCTTGATGCCATCAAGCAGCGTCTACAGGCGGGCGGATTGGATGCTGAAGTGACTGGACGCGAAAAGCAGCTTTACAGTATCTATAAGAAAATGGCGGAAAAACACCTTACGTTTTCCGAGGTACTCGATATTTACGGTTTTCGCGTTGTCGTCAAGAATGTGCCTTCATGCTATATCGCCTTGGGCGCGCTGCATAGCCTGTACAACCCCATTCCCGGGAAATTCAAGGACTATATCGCGATCCCCAAGGCAAACGGCTATCAGTCACTGCACAACACTTTGTGGGGGCCTTATGGCACTCCCATCGAAGTGCAGATTCGTACGGCCGATATGCATCGAATTGCCGAGGCCGGCGTTGCTTCGCACTGGCTTTATAAGAGCACCGATGCGGATATCAACGACCTGCACATGAAAACCCACCTGTGGCTGCAGAGTTTGCTGGAAACCCTGAGTGATTCCACTGATTCTCTAGAATTTCTGGAGCACCTCAAGGTTGATCTGTTTCCTGGGGAAGTTTATGTATTCACACCCCAAGGCAAGATATTGGCGCTGCCCAAAGAATCTACCGCTGTGGATTTCGCCTATGCGGTCCACACGGATATTGGCGACTGTTGCGTGGCCGCAAAAATAAATGGTGAGAATGCACCCTTGCGTACCAATCTCAGGAGTGGTGATCGCGTGGAGATTGTTACCGCGTCACACGCAAAACCCAACCCTTCCTGGCTTAATTATGTGGTTACCGGCAAGGCGCGTTCGCATATTCGTCGTTTCCTCAAGACCATGCAATATGAAGAGTCAGCCCGATTGGGAGAGCGTTTGCTAAACCAGGCTTTAATGTCGTTCAAAGTTGATCCGCAGACTATAAATGCGTCGCAATGGGAGAAGTTGGCGCGCGAGAGCGGCGCCAAATCTAAAAAAGATTTACTGGCAGATATGGGTTTAGGTAAGCATCTTCCGGTAGTTGTAGCAAGGCGGCTAGCATCCCCGGGAGAGTCCGCTTCCGGTACAAATCGGATTAGCGATGTCATCACTATCCTCGGCACCGAAGGCATGGCGGTACAATTTGCCAAATGTTGCCGCCCGATTCCGGGGGATTCCATCGTCGGTTTCATCAAGAAAGATCAGGGGCTGGTAATCCATATCCATGATTGTCCAGCAATCTCCAAAAACCGCGGACATTTGGACAACTGGCTGGATGTGGCATGGGGTAAAGATATTGCACGGCAGTTCGAGGTCAATATCAAAACAGTGGTAGCCAATGAGCGAGGTGTATTGGCAAGAGTGGCGGCGGCAATCGCCGGGGCCGGTTCTAACATTGACAACGTTGCCATGGAAGGAGAGGGCGCCTACACCACCATGAACTTCATGTTGCAGGTCCGCAATCGCTATCATCTCGCACAAGTTATGCGCGGTTTGAGGCGTATTCCGGAAGTCGCAAAAATTAGCCGTATGAAGGGCTGATTCAACCGCATTCATTTTCACTCTGCTCAAACTTTTCGCCGTGATTGGCGAGCGATGGCTTATTTTACATTTGGCCTACGTACTTGCTATCGTTCATAGGCTAATACCGGCGCCAGCCATTTTTCGGTTTCGTCCAGTTCCCAATCCTTGCGTTTTGCATAATCCTCCACCTGATCCTTATTTATTTTGCCAACGGCAAAGTAGTCAGCTTCGGGGTGGGAAAAATAGAAGCCCGATACCGCCGCGGTAGGCACCATGGCGTAAGATTCGGTCACGATAATCCCCGCGTTTTCCGGCGCTTTCAGCAGTTCAAACAATGGCCCTTTCTCGGTGTGATCAGGGCAAGCCGGGTAACCCGGCGCGGGACGGATACCGCGATATTCCTCGGCGACAAGTTGATCGTTGCTCAGATTTTCATCTTTGACAAAGCCCCAGAATTCGCGTCGAACCCGCCAGTGCATGTGCTCGGCAAAAGCTTCGGCCAGACGATCAGCCAGCGCTTTCAATATAATTGCGCTGTAATCATCATGGGCATCCTCAAATGCCTTAACACGCGCGTCTATGCCAATCCCCGCAGTCACAGCGAATGCGCCGATAGCATCCCTGAGCCCCGTTTCTTTGGGTGCGATAAAGTCAGCAAGGCATAAATTTGGGCGCCCCGCCGGTTTCGTGGTTTGCTGCCGCAGATTGTGAAAAGTCATCGCAACCTTGGTACGGGCTTTATCGGCATAAATTTCAATGTCGTCCGTATCTACGGTATTGGCGGGAAACAGGCCTACTACGGCATTGGCGCCGAGCCATTTCTGGCCAATGATCTTCTTGAGCATTGCTTGGGCATCGCGGAAAAGTGTGGTGGCAGCCTCTCCCACTATCTCGTCTTGAAGAATTGCTGGATAGCGTCCCGACAATTCCCACGCTTGAAAAAATGGGGTCCAGTCGATATGAGGTACGATTTTTTCCAGCGGGTAGTTTTTTAACGATCTTACCCCAATAAAATCCGGTTCAGGAGGACTATAGTTCTCCCAGTCGGTTTTAAATGCATTTTTCCGCGCCTCCTCAATGGTCAGCATAGGTGCCGCCCCTTTCTTGTTCTTGTGCTGGGTCCGGACTTTCTCATACTCCGCCTGAATACCCTGCACATAGTCCGCCCGCAAATCCCGCGAAAGCAAGTTGCTGCACACGCCTACAGCCCGGCTCGCATCCGGTACCCACACGGTAACACCGCTGTAATGCGGGGCGACCTTTACGGCAGTATGCACTCGCGAAGTTGTGGCGCCGCCGATCAGCAGCGGAATGGTAAAGCCTTCACGTTGCATTTCCTTCGCCACATGCGCCATTTCTTCCAACGAAGGCGTAATCAGGCCCGACAGGCCGATCATATCTGCCTGCTCGCGCCGCGCCATATCTAGAATCTGTGCACATGGGACCATTACCCCCATATTCACGACTTCATAATTGTTGCATTGGAGCACCACCGTAACAATGTTTTTGCCGATGTCATGCACATCGCCCTTCACGGTAGCGATGACGATCTTTCCCTTGGGTCTGGAATCGCCAGATAATTTCTTTTCTGCCTCGATATACGGTAGCAAGTGCGCTACTGCCTGCTTCATTACCCGCGCCGACTTAACGACTTGCGGTAGAAACATTTTGCCTGAGCCGAACAAATCGCCAACCACGTTCATGCCATTCATAAGCGGACCCTCGATTACCTGGATCGTGCGTCCGCCCTGGTTACTGATTTCGACCCGCGCTTCCTCGGTATCCTCGACGATATACTTGGTGATGCCCCTCACCAGCGCGTGAGTCAGTCGCTCCTGCACTGGCTGATCCCGCCATGAAAGGTCTTCGATGTTTTCCTTGCTCTGACCCTTGAAGCTCTCCGCGAATTCCACCAGCCGCTCGGTGGGACTCATTTCTCCTGCAGCTGCAGTTGCGCGGTTGAGCAAAACATCCTCAACCCGTTCCAGCAGGTCTGGTGGAATATCGGAATAAACGCCCAATTGTCCGGCGTTAACGATACCCATCGTCATGCCCGCCTGGACGGCATGATAAAGAAATGCGGTGTGGATCGCTTCCCGCACCGGCTCGTTGCCACGGAAAGAGAAGGAAACATTGGATACGCCGCCGCTTATCTTGGCGTAGGGCAACGTTTGCTTGATGATTCGAGTGGCGTCGATAAAATCAACGCCGTAATTGTTATGCTCCTCGATGCCAGTAGCGACCGCAAAAATATTCGGGTCAAAAATGATGTCTTCAGGCGGGAAACCTATCTGATCAACTAGGATGCGGTAGCAACGCTTGCAAATCTCTACTTTACGTTCCTTTGTGTCGGCCTGACCCGATTCATCAAAAGCCATTACAATTACCGCCGCGCCGTAGCGACGGGCAAGTTTTGCATGTTCGATAAACTCCTTTTCGCCTTCCTTTAAACTGATGGAGTTGATTACGGCCTTGCCTTGCACGCATTTAAGGCCCGCTTCGATCACTGACCATTTGCTCGAATCTATCATTACCGGTACACGGCTGATATCCGGCTCGGCGGCAATAAGGTTCAGGAACGTAACCATCGCCTTCTGCGAATCGAGCATCGCCTCATCCATGTTGATGTCGATTATCTGCGCCCCATTTTCGACCTGGTTGCGGGCGACACTCAACGCTTCCGGATAATTGTTACCCAGAATCAAACGCGCAAAGGCTTTCGAGCCGGTAACATTAGTTCGCTCACCCACATTTACGAACAGTGAGTCGTCGCCGATGGTAAGGGGCTCAAGACCGGACAGACGCAATTTTTTTGGAATATCGGGAACGGTTCGCGGCGCAATGTTTTTTATTGCATCAGCGATAGCCTTAATGTGCGCGAGCGTAGTACCGCAGCAGCCGCCGACGATATTAACAAAACCCGATTTGGCAAATCCCTCGATCAGGCTTGCGGTGTACTCGGGTGACTCGTCATAGCCAGTTTCCGCCAGCGGATTGGGCAATCCGGCATTGGGATGCGCACTGACATACACAGCAGCAACCTTGGATAGTTCTTCGATGTAGGGACGCATCAATTCTGCTCCCAAAGCGCAGTTAAGTCCTACTGATAATGGACGCGCGCTACTTACAGAATTCCAGAAAGCTTCAGGCGTTTGTCCGGACAGTGTGCGCCCCGAAGCATCGGTGATCGTTGCAGAAATCATGATGGGAAGCTTTATACCGTGCGTCTCAAAATATTGGTCGACGGCAAATAGAGCGGCTTTGGCATTTAGGGTATCGAATATCGTTTCAACCAGCAGGATATCGGCTCCGCCGTTAATCAAACCCCGAATGGATTCAGAATAATCCGCTACGAGTTGATCAAAGGTGATGCCGCGAAAGCCTGGATCGTTAACATCCGGGGAGATCGAAGCGGTTTTGGTCGTCGGTCCCAGCACCCCGGCGACAAAGCGTGGCCTGTCCGGCGTTCTCGCCTCCATTTCTTGCACGGCTTCCCGTGCCAATTTGGCTCCCGCAAAATTAAGTTCGTATACCAGATCCTCCATATGGTAATCCGACATTGAGGCCGCGGTGGAATTGAAGGTGTTGGTCTCGATGATATCCGCGCCCGCTTCCAGATAGCCTATATGAATGGAGCGAATAATCTGTGGCTGGGTGAGCGTCAGAAGATCGTTATTGCCTTTGAGATCGTGCGGAAAATCGGCAAAACGTGTGCCACGATAATCCGCTTCGTTGAGCTTGTAACCCTGGATCATCGTGCCCATGGCGCCGTCCAGCATCAGAATGCGGCGGGTAAGGAGGTCTTGCAGCAATGCTGCGCGAGGGGTTTCGTTCATGGCTGGGCTACGTTTCCGGTAGAGGCTGGATTCTATCATGCCGCTAACGGTATTTTGCCTAGCTCCGCCGGCATAGCAGGCTAGCTAATGGATTTAGACTGCATCTCAATGCTATGTAGAACACGTTTTGCGGATCGAAGTGAACCTTCTATAAAACCTTGGTAATCTGAAAATGCTTCCCCGCAAATATGGATATTCTTTATTTCGGACAAATCCTCATTCAAGGAAAACGCCTCAAGGAACTCAATATGTTTCCAGGACATCACACCCGGCAGCCATCCATGCGCGGCCGCCCCAAAAGGGCTCTTGCCCCAGTCGCGCATACCGCAGGCGAGGAGACGGTCCTGGGTAAAATCATGATGCTCGTAGTCTCTTGCAAATTGCACAAAACGCTGCCATAAACGAGGATAGCCCGACTCTTTCACAACAACCCGGTTTTCCTGGGGCGCATCTGGGTGGAGTGGGTCCTTTTTCAACCTCAAGAACCAGGTCCTGGCTATTTCCTGACTCTCAAGCTGAGGGTCTTCCGTCGGTTCTTGATCGGGCAGATTGTGATCGAATTCCTTCGTCCTCAGATAGTCAGACCAGAATGTGATGGCCGGGCGGTCTGTGTAGATCATGATCAGACCTTTTGTCCTATCGTTACTTTTTACATAGAGCAACTCTCGTGTAGGTAAGTCCGCCGCATTGCGATTGAGGGGCCTGTTATCCTCCCACCAAGGTCTTTCGATAACGAAAAAGCACTTTAACAATGGAAGGCAAGCGACGGCATTCAAGGCCTCTTTGAGTTTTCTTTGCGGCAACCTTCCATTCCAGGAGATTTCTTCAAGGGGGCGTTTCGGCATGGCCAGAATCACTCTGCGCGCCTTGATGACTTCTTTCTCATTCTCGACTATGACGCTGATCCCATGATCATCAGATTGAAGGCCTAATACTTTCCGCCCTTTCTGAATGCATAACGAAGGATTATTTTCTCTTTCTTTATAAAGCTCTTCCAAAAGCTTCCAGATGATCCGGCTCATTCCTCCACGAATGCCACGAAGCGACCCCGAGCTTCTAATCGCCCTAAGCCAGAAAATGATCCACTCCGCAGCATTCAAATTTTCATGTACGAAATGGTAGTAACTCCCCCAATCCCTTATCTTGACTGCAGCGTAGTGGCTTAACACATCGCTGAGTACGTTCCAGAAGCCCAGATTCCAAAGCGGTTGACTTCTGAAACTGGCTGTTTTTCTAATGACTTCCAGATCTTCGTCAGTAATATTATGAATCCACTCAAGCAATTCTCCTTTCCAGTAGTGACGATAAAAGAATTTTTCGTCCTTCAGGTTTTGCCACTGTTCGTTGGCTGCGTCGGTCTTCCATGGTGTTCTAATATTATTGAGATCGACGAGTTCAAAGATGCGCCTGAGAGCCAATATCATCAAGTCAAAGGGAGTTTTTTGCTTGGCTTCCTCATCGTGAAGGGTAAATCGAGGTTCCATCGGGTCTTCGGACGCGTAAGAAGAGAATGGCACCAAATCATCGAGACTTTCTTCTGCACCTGGAACGGGTTCTTTGATTTTTAGTTCCTCAAGCAAGGCCTGCAATAAAGGCTGGTGACGGGGCTCAATTCTCATGGGCCCAAATTCCGCGCGAAAATATTCGTTCCTGGATAGCTCCTCAACATCTTTGCCAACACTGTTTTTATTCAGTTGCCTTTCGATGGGAGCTCTATAGGGAGATTTCTTATCGCCTTGCGGTTCAAGCGCATCTGGTTTGCCGTTCGTAAAATCCCAATTGCAGGGGTCCCACGTATCGTCAAATCCAATGGCTTCCCCATTCTTTTCGTCACTTCTGAGCAAGGACCACGTTTCTATGCGGCCCCCGAATCGGTCCGACGCTTCGAGCAGGAGAATGCTATTAATTTTTATGCCTCTAAACCATTTTCAGTTTTATCTGAGTATGCGTCAGGCAAGCGTTGAGGAGGCGTAATGGCAACTCTGCTTCCCATTCCCGCCGGTTGAAGCGGTAACAGAACTCATTGAGATACT
>JACCWK010000098.1 GCA_013697655.1 Nitrosospira sp. | reverse complement strand
CGATCGGGCGGCCCCGCCCACCTTCTGTGCGGCCGCGCCTGCCCGGTTCGCCAGATTTTCCGCCGCAGCCTGTGCGTCGCCTGTCTTATTGCTGGAAGTATCGTTTGCCATTGTTAGCTCCTTTTTTAATAGAAATATGCTGTATTTCAGCATGAACCCGAGTTTCCCGCAATTGCCAATTCCGGTATGTACGTTGACACACATAATAATCAAATTGATTTTTAATCGTTTGGCTTATTTCCATACCTATCCTTTACTTCCATATCAGGTACAGAGGCCTGAGTGTGTCGTATAGCTGGCAAGGTCTCCCGTTATCTATCAACGTGTGCAGGCATATTCGGTATTACGCAGGTTCAAATTGAGCGAGCCCCGGCAAAAATGATATAATTCACGCTAATCTGATTTTTTTGCGGCAAACCTCGTTCTTACAACCGCTTAAATATCAGTTTAAATTCGCACATCCGCCTATTCCAAGGGTGCTCTCCCAAGAGCTGCTATGGCGGATGGAGGCTCAACCCTAAAGGAGAAATTCATGTCAGTAACCATGCGGCAAATGCTGGAAGCGGGTGTTCATTTTGGACATCAAACTCGTTTCTGGAACCCCAGGATGGCTCAATATATTTTTGGGCATCGCAACAAAATACATATCATTAATCTGGAAAAAACCTTAGCGATGTATCAGGACGCGATGAAATACGTGCGTCAGTTATCGGCAAACAAAGGCAATATTCTGTTCGTAGGTACCAAGCGCCAGGCGCGTGATATCGTGCGTGAGGAAGCGCTTCGTTGTGGTTCTCCTTACGTCGATCAGCGGTGGTTAGGTGGAATGCTCACCAATTTCAAGACGATAAAGCTTTCCGTCAAGCGCCTGCATGACATGGAAACGATGGTGGAGGATGGCACTCTCGATAAGCTTTCCAAGAAAGAGGCGCTTGGTATTCAGCGCGAATTGGAGAAACTTAATCGGAGCTTGGGTGGCATCAAGGACATGAAAGGAGTCCCCGATGCCATGTTTGTAATTGATGTGGGATATCAGAAAGGTGCTATCACCGAAGCCAGAAAACTCGGGATTCCGATAGTGGGTGTGGTGGATACCAACCACAATCCTGAAGGGATAGATTACGTAATTCCCGGCAACGATGATTCCAGTCAGGCGATACGCCTGTATGCACGCGGCGTGGCTGACGCAATTCTGGAAGGACGCAATCAGATCGTGCAAGAAATTGTCAGAAACGAATCTGCGGAAATGGATGACGCCATAGCAACGGAATAGCCATCAGATGGGGCTGCGTGACAGCTGCCCATCACCTTGCTTCGGTAGAGTCATGGCGGCAAGGTGAGCGGGCTGCGGCATTTTAACTATTTAGGTTTGGAGTGAATATGGCGGATATTACCGCACGGATGGTGAAGGAATTGCGTGACACGACCGGTCTGGGCATGATGGAGTGTAAAAAAGCATTGACCGAAACCGGCGGCGACATGAAAGCGGCCGAGGATCAACTGCGAATCAAAAGTGGCGCGAAGGCGAGCAAGGCCGCCGGTCGAATCGCGGCGGAAGGAATGGTAGGTGCATACATTACGCCCGATAGCAAAAATGGTGCGTTAGTCGAAGTTAATTGTGAAACTGACTTTGTTGCCAGGAATGAGGATTTTATCAATTTCGTCCGCGGTCTGGCACAGTTGGTGGCCGCTAAAAATCCAGTGGATACGGAAGCGTTGGCGGTCGCAGCCTTGCCAAACGGCGAAAATGTGGATGAGTCCCGGAAAGCGCTGATAATGAAGTTGGGTGAAAATATTAACGTCCGCCGTTTCGTGCGTTATGGGACGCAGGGACGTCTTGCTTCATATCTGCATGGTGCAAAAATGGGTGTAATAGTCGATTACAGAGGCGGTGACGAGACGCTGGGTAAGGACTTGGCGATGCACATTGCTGCGAGTAAGCCCGTTTGTGTTTCAGCTGAGCAGATTTCGCCCGATTTGTTGGCGCGTGAACGCGTGATTTATAGTGCGCAAGCAGCCGAAAGCGGTAAGCCTGCCGATATCGTCGCGAAAATGGTGGAGGGGCGCATTGCTAAATATCTCGCAGAAGTCACGTTGCTCGGTCAGCCCTTTGTCAAGGATCCGGATCAGACTGTGGGAAAACTGCTTGCGTCAAAATCGGCCCAGGTTAATAACTTTACCTTATTCGTCGTAGGGGAAGGTATTGAGAAGAAATCTGGCGATTTCGCTGCTGAGGTGATGGCTCAAGTCAGTCAGATGAAAGAAGATAAAGCTTCACAGTCAAGCTAAAAACCACCATGACGACCACCGCTTACAAGCGTATTCTTCTGAAGCTCTCCGGCGAAGCCCTGATGGGTGATGACAACTATGGCATCAACCGCACAGTCATTGAACGAATTGTCGCCGAAATAACAGAAATCAGCCGACTAGGCGTCCAGATTGCGGTCGTTATCGGCGGCGGCAATATTTTTCGCGGTATGACGTTCGCTGAAGATGGGATGGATCGTGCCACTGCCGACTACATGGGGATGCTGGCTACCGTCATGAATGCCCTGGCGCTGCAGGATGCCATGCGCCGTGCCGGCTTGGTAAGCCGAGTGCAGTCTGCGTTGCGTATTGATCAAGTGGTAGAGCCCTACATTCGCGGCAAGGCGATACGCTATCTGGACGCTGGCAAGGTGGTGATTTTCGCTGCGGGTACCGGAAATCCATTTTTTACCACCGACACTGCTGCGGCGTTGCGCGGAATGGAGATGAACGTGGATATTGTGCTCAAGGCTACTAAAGTGGATGGCGTGTACAACACCGATCCCAAGACGGATCCCAGCGCCGTTCGTTACCAGAATTTATCATTTGATGTCGCCATTGCCCAAAATCTTAAGGTGATGGACGCTACGGCACTGACTCTTTGCCGCGACCAGAAACTGCCGCTCAAAGTGTTCAGCATCTTTAAGGCCGGAGCATTGAAACGAGTAGTGATGGGCGAAGACGAGGGAACGCTGGTTCAGGTTTGAATTCATTCGGGTTCCGAGTGTTGCAAACAAAAAGCAGCGCCGCGGCAATGTTTGCTCTTCGCCTTCTCTGTAATGGACGAACTTTATGATCGAAACATTATGATCGCCGATATTAAGAAATCCGCTGAAATAAAGATGCAGAAGAGCCTGGAGGCGTTGAAACTGGATCTGGGCAAAGTGCGAACCGGCCGGGCGCATACTGGTCTCCTCGATCATATTACCGTTGATTACTATGGTGCGCCGACGCTGCTCAGTCAGGTGGCTAATGTGAATTTGACGGACGCTCGTACCATCAGCGTTGCGCCTTGGGAAAAGAAGATGTTGAGTGTGATTGAAAAAGCGATTCGAAATTCCGACTTAGGATTAAATCCCGTAACCGTAGGTGAAATGATCCGTGTTCCGATGCCGTCACTCACCGAGGAACGCCGCCGCGCTCTCGCCAAGGTAGTGAAGCATGAGGCTGAAACTGCGCGAGTAGCAATGCGCAATATCCGCCGTGATGCAAATGTCCATTTGAAGGATTTACTGAAGGAAAAAAAGATCGCCGAGGATGATGAGCGCCGCGGGCAGGAGGAAATTCAGAAACTCACTGATCGCCACATCGCAGAAATCGACAGACTATTGCAGGCTAAAGAAGTCGAGTTGATGGCAATCTGAGCAGTCGAACCATTGCAACGCCGCAGGGTAAAGCATGTAAATCCGCGAATGGAAGTTCATGAATTTGGATTTTGTTATGCCCTTAATTCAACCGTATTCTCCCCATGTCCCTTACCACAAGCTCAACTCGCGAAATTCCTGAAACCGGCACGATCCCCAGGCACATTGCCATCATCATGGACGGCAATGGCCGTTGGGCGAAGAGTTCCTTCCTGCCTAGGGTTGCGGGGCATAAACGCGGAGTGGAAACAGTGCGCTCTGCTATCAAAGCTTGCGTCGAGCGCGGAGTGGAATATCTCACCTTATTTGCTTTCAGCAGCGAAAATTGGCGGCGCCCGACAGACGAAGTTACATTCCTGATGCAACTTTTCATAACTGTGCTGGAGCAGGAAGTTGCAAAACTGCACGAGAACGGTATTTGCTTTAAGGTAATTGGAGATTTGTCGAAGTTCGAGCCTAGAATAGTTGAATTTATTCGGAATGGTGAGGCCCTGACCGCGGATAACACAAAATTTACGCTTACCATCGCAGCCAATTACGGAGGACGTTGGGATATCATGCAAGCCGTTCGCAAAATGCTTGATCAACGGCCCGAATTGGCCACAGGTTTTGATGAAAAAGACTTGATGCAGTATTTTTCATTGAACTATGCCCCGGAGCCCGATCTTTTTATCCGCACCGGCGGTGAAAAACGCATCAGTAATTTTCTGTTATGGCAGTTAGCCTATACTGAGCTGTATTTCACCGATACCTTATGGCCGGATTTTGATGCTCGTGCGCTCGATCTGGCTATTCAATCCTATCAGCAACGCGAGCGCCGCTTTGGACGCACCAGTGAGCAGTTGCAAATGGCGTCAGGTACCAACGGGAGAGAGATTGTTGCCACAAGAATGGCGTAGCTCCTATCCTTCTTTCTTAACCGGTACTGCTTCCGTCTTGATATTCTCTCGTCATGCTTAGGATCCGGATTTTAACCGCCGGCATCATGTTATTCCTGTTTCTGGCGGCATTATTTTACTTGCCATCGATTTTCTGGATGGTATTGCTGCTTGCCCTGACAGTGATTGGCTCATGGGAATGGAGTCAGCTTGCAAAGTTTTCCCTAATGAGTTCCATTGTTTATCTGGTACTTACCGCAATGCTGGGTGGAGAACTGCTGTTTGTGTTGAGCGAGGTGGTTTTGGCTGATCCCTATACGCCATCTTTTCTATGGTTCTACGTCGCATCGTTGGTATTCTGGACGCTAGGCGTACCAGTATTGCTGAAGTCAAATCGCCCCATTCAGAATCCTCTTCTACTGGCGTTGACCGGTTGGCTATTGCTATTGCCTACTTGCCTTGCCCTTTACCAGTTGCGGGCCATCGACCCCCTGATCCTGCTGGGCTTTCTGGCTGCTGTATGGATTTCCGATAGCGCGGCATATTTCACAGGGCGCGCAGTGGGAAAACATAAGCTCGCGCCTAACATCAGCCCCGGCAAGACTTGGGAAGGTGTGGCGGGAGCGCTGGTCGCGGTTTCTATTTATGCGCTGGCATGGAGTTATATCGTCGGAAAAGAGGCCCATGGCATATTACTGGTTCCGCTATTACTGGTACTTGTTATGATGGGAATCATTGGTGATTTGTTCGAATCTTTGATGAAACGTCATGCCGGGGTAAAGGATAGCGGCAATATTTTGCCTGGCCACGGTGGTATACTTGATCGTATTGATGCACTTACTTCCACCCTGCCGATAGCTGTTTTGTCCCTCTTATTTTTACAATCTGAACTATGATAACTGTCCGTCATCTCACTATTCTGGGCTCTACCGGGACTATTGGAGTAAACACGTTGGATGTGGTTGCACGTCACCCAGACCGATTTCATGTTGTTGCGCTTACCGCCAATAATAATTCCAAAAAAATGCTGGAGCAATGCCGCCGTTTCCAGCCGCGTTACGCTGTAATGCTGGAGGCCGCCAGCGCTGAATGGTTGCAGGCAGAAATCCGCACGGCGGGTCTTGCGACCGAAGTGCTATCTGGCGTCGAGTCGCTGGAAAGAGTGGCGTCGCTGCCTGACGTGGATACGGTAATGGCGGCGATTGTTGGTGCGGCCGGCATACGTCCTACATTTGCCGCTGCCGGTGCTGGGAAGCGTGTGCTGCTTGCCAATAAAGAAACTATGGTTATGGCTGGGCGGATTTTTATGGATGTGGTTAAACAGAATCATGCCACTCTGTTTCCGATAGACAGTGAACACAACGCGATCTTCCAATCGCTGCCGCATAATTTCTCCGGGAATTTAGGGGCGGTCGGAGTGCGCAGAATTCTTCTGACCGCGTCGGGCGGACCTTTCCGGCAATTGTCGCTGAACTCGCTGGAGGAAGTAACGCCGAGCCAAGCTTGCGCTCATCCCAATTGGGTGATGGGTCAGAAGATTTCGGTTGACTCCGCCACCATGATGAACAAGGGTTTGGAAGTTATTGAGGCACACTGGTTGTTTAATGCTGCACCGGAGCAAATCCAGGTCGTAATCCATCCACAAAGTATTATTCATTCCATGGTCGAATATGTGGATGGTTCAGTGTTGGCGCAGCTTGGTAATCCCGATATGCGTACCCCGATTGCGCATGCCTTAGGTTTTCCGGAGCGAATTGAAGCTGGTGTGACGCCTCTGGATATGTTCAAAGTGGCTCGATTGGATTTCGAGGCTCCTGACTTTAGACGGTATCCCTGTCTGAGACTTGCCTATCAAGCGCTTGCCGCTGGCGGTAGCGCGCCGGCAATACTTAACGCAGCTAATGAAGTGGCGGTGGAATCTTTTCTCAAGTGTCGCATGCCATTTACCGCGATTCCAGTTATGATTGAAGAAATAATGCAGACGGTCACCCGTAAGGATATCGCCACTCTTAAGGACGTGCTGGCCGCGGACGGCGCGACGCGTGAAGCCGCCCATGAATGGCTGGCGTGTCTGGCGTAAGGTGCCTCGGGCTACCGGCCAGTACAATGGGTCATGCCGCCACGCATTTGCCAAGGATGGGATGCGAGTCCGAATGTCCAAAGCTAGAGATGAGGCCACGGCGCATCTGCGACAAATGGATAACGACCGCATCATTAGCAAACTTCCACACCTCTCTTATTTCTTGTTTGACAGCCGTACAATCCTCTTCTCCCCTGTCTTTGCTCCCAGACTCCTTTTTCAGCAGATGACGACACACCTCGTCCATATCACGGGAATTCTGAAAACTCTTTCGCGTCATGTTCGCCATCGTCGGACATGGACATGACATTTTTTTCCACAATAATCGCATTTGTAGTTGCCTTGGGCCTGCTGATCGTATTTCATGAGCTCGGCCATTACCTGGTGGCACGCTGGTGCGGTGTAAAGGTGCTGCGATTTTCGGTCGGTTTTGGACGGCCATTACTGCGGAAGCGGTGGGGTAAGGATGAAACCGAATGGGTGGTGGCAATTGTTCCTCTTGGCGGCTACGTCAAAATGCTGGATGAGCGTGAAGATGAAGTTGCACCCAAGGATTTAGCTCGATCATTCAATCGCAAACCCGTTGCGCAACGGTTTGCGATTGTCGCGGCGGGCCCGATCGCTAATTTTTTGCTGGCAATAGCGCTCTACTGGCTATTGTTTATGCTAGGAGTCAGCGGTATGAAACCAATGCTGGGACCGGTGACACCTGCGACACCCGCTGCATTCGCAAATTTCGAAATGGGAGAAACCATAACCAAAATTGGCGTCGAACCCGTCGTTACGTGGCAGGACGCCCGCTGGCTTCTACTCTCACATGCCGTAGAGAGAGCACTTTCCCTGAACGTGGAAACTCTCACCCAGGGGGGAGAAATAGTTCGGCGCCGATTGGATTTAAGTCGAATCGAGGCGAACGACCTGGATGCGGATTTCCTGAAAAAAATTGGCCTGAGTGTTTATCAACCAGCAATGAAACCCATTGTCGCCAAAGTTGTTCCGGATAGCGCAGGCAACCGCGCTGGTTTGTTGGAAGGCGATGAAATTCTCGCAGTCAGCGGTAAGAAAATCACCTTATGGGAAGAACTGGTGCAACAGATACGTGTCAGCCCGGGAATTCCCCTCGTGCTGGAACTCCAGCGTGGCAATACCACCATCAATATAGAAGTTATTCCCGATGCTCACACTGAAAGTGGGGAAAAAATCGGCAAGATAGGTATCGGGCCACAAATTGACCGTAACGAATTGGAAAAACTGCTGGTGGAAATTAGCTATCCGCCCGCTACAGCCATGCTCAGGGCAATAGATAAAACCTGGGAAACATCGGTATTTACATTGCAAATGCTCTGGAAGATGGTGGCGGGGGAGGTGTCATGGAAAAATGTAAGTGGGCCTATTACTATCGCAGACTATGCGGGTAAGTCGGCGCAAATGGGGCTTTCGTCTTACCTGGGGTTTCTTGCGCTTATCAGCATTAGTCTGGGGGTCTTGAATTTGTTGCCCATTCCCATGCTGGATGGGGGGCATTTAATGTATTATGTCGTCGAAATCGTCAAGGGAAGTCCGCTTTCTGTCAAAGCCACGGAGATTGGTCAGCAGGTCGGGATGTTACTGTTATTTACCTTGATGGCCTTTGCCATATATAACGATGTCAGTCGGCTAATATCCAGTTAAAGTATGAATGTCAAGTATGAAGTTCAAATATCTCGTGGCGCTTGCTTTTGTCTCCTGCGCTTCGGTTTCATGGGCGCGCGAGCCGTTCGTAGTTAAGGACATACGTGTGGATGGCATACAGCGCACCGAAGCTGGGACGGTGTTTAGTTATTTACCGGTGAAAGTTGGCGATACGCTTGACGACGAGAAAGCTGCGGCTGCGATTAAGGCACTTTATGCCACCGGCTTTTTTAAAGATGTGCGGCTGGAATCCGAAGATGGTGTCCTGCTCGTAGTGGTGGAGGAACGTCCGGCAATTGCACAGATTACTATTGTCGGTGCCAAGGAATTCGAGAAGGATAAGCTTAAGGAAGGCCTAAAACAGGCGGGCCTGGCGGAATCACGCATCTTTGATCGGTCAATGCTGGAAAAAGCCGAGCAGGAATTGAAGCAGCAGTACCTCAGTCGTGGGAAATATGCCGTAAAGATTACTACTACGACTACTCCGCTTGACCGTAATCGTGTAGGAATTAATTTTCAGGTGGATGAAGGGAAAACCGCCAAGATTCGAAAAATCAATATCGTCGGCAATAAAGCGTTCCAGGAAAAAGACCTCCTGAGTGCGTTCGTATTGAGAACCCCGGGCCTCTTGACATGGTTCACCAAGGAAGACCAGTATTCAAAACAAAAGTTGGGCGCTGATCTGGAGTCACTGCGCTCATACTATCTCAATCGCGGTTATCTTGAATTCAGCATCGAGTCCACCCAAGTCTCGATCACTGCCGACATGCAGGATATTTACATTACGGTAAATATTGCTGAGGGACCGCAATACAAGGTTTCCGAGATAAAACTTGCAGGTGAGTTGCTGGTGCCGGAAGTCGAGTTGCGCAACCTCATAAAGCTTGGTCCAGGTGAAGTGTTTTCACGCGAAAAGCTGACTGAATCCGTCAAGCTCATTACCGACCGGCTTGGTGACGATGGCTATGCGTTTGCTAACGTCAATGCGTCGCCGCAACTGGACAAAGAAAAGCAACAGGTGGCGTTTACTTTTTTTATAGATCCAGGCCGCCGAGTTTACGTGAGGCGTATCAATATAACAGGCAATAATCGCACCCGGGACGAAGTAATTCGCCGGGAAATGCGTCAATTCGAAGGCGGATGGTATTCAACTTCCAAGATCAATCGCTCCAAACAACGTGTAGACAGGCTAAATTATTTTAATTCCGTCAACGTGGAAACCCCAGCGGTTGAAGGGGCTACCGATAAAATCGACATAAACGTTGAGGTGAAGGAGAAGGCTACTGGCGCTGTAATGTTTGGAGCAGGCTACTCCAATATGGAAGGTCTGATACTAAGCGGTTCTGTGGCTCAGGACAACATTTTCGGCACCGGTAAATTTGTCAATCTCATGGTCAATACCGGGAGTGTTAACAAGACCTACTCACTGTCATATACCGATCCATATTTTACCCGTGACGGGGTATCAGGTGGTTTTGACCTTTACAAACGCACGCTTAACACGAGTAGCTTGTCATCAGTAAACAATTTTAATACCGACACGACGGGCGCCGGCGTGCGTTTTGGCATCCCCCTTAACGAAAATGACAGTATTCAGGCGGGTCTTGGAGCGGAAAATACAGTGCTCGCCTTGGGTCCCAACAGTCCACAACGTAATATCGACTTCGTAAATCAATTTGGGCGAAGCACTATCAACATACCCCTCACTCTCAGCTGGCGGCGTGATGGCCGGGACAGTGCCATCTGGACGACCTCAGGTACAACGCAGCGAGTATTTGCCGAATCGGGTATGCCAGGCGGCGACCTCACTTATTACAAGTTGAGTTACGATCTCAGGTGGTATTATCCGCTCACGGATACTTTCACGCTTATGCTGAATGGGGAACTCGGATACGGTGATGGTTACGCTGGAAAAGACTTGCCCTTTTTCAAGAATTTCTTTGCTGGCGGCAACACCTCGGTTCGTGGTTACAATATCAGCTCGTTAGGTCCCCGCGACAATAATAATAGAACCTTGGGAGGCAATAAACGCGTAGTGGGCAGCATCGAAATACTGTTTCCCATGCCCGGCATGCGAAACGACAGATCAGTACGCCTGAGCGCGTTTCTGGATGGTGGCACTGTATTCGGTCCTGGCGGGACAAGACCGGACCTCGAAGGTCTGCGCTATTCCACGGGAATCGCTGTTACGTGGATTTCTCCAATGGGGCCGCTTAAAGTCAGCGTCGCTCAACCCATAAATAACCAGCCTGGTGACAACTTGCAACGATTTCAATTTCAATTTGGGCAGCAGTTCTAAATCACATGGACATCGGGAGATAAAAATTGAAGCACAAGGTTCACTGGCAACGAACTTTAATGGCGGCGTGTATTGTTCTCGCTTCCGCTAGCGGATCTCTTTGCGCGCATGCGAATGAGATTAAGATTGGCGTTGTCGATACAGAAAGAGTCCTTGCCGAATCTGCACCGGCAGTAAGAGCATTAAAAAAGATCGAAAAAGAGTTCCTGCCGCGCGACCAGGAAATCAAAAAGATGGCGTCGCAAGCGAAGGCGCTACAGGATACATTGGAAAAAGACGGGAAGACTATACCGGAAGCAGATCGGCGCAATAAGGAGCGCGACCTTGCCACGCTCAACCGTGAATACCAGCGTGCTCAACGGCAGATGCGGGAAGACCTGAGTTTGCGCCAGAACGACGAAGTTGCCACGCTTCAGTTGAGCGCCAGCAAGGCTATTCAAGTGATCGCGGAGGCAGAGAAGTATGATCTTATATTGCCTTTGCGCGATCTGGTTTTCCGCAGTCAGCGCATGGATATCACCGAAAAGGTTATCAGGGCGCTGGCAAACGAGTAGCACTATTGTGTTTTTAACCAGATAATTACCCTGTAAGCCATTGTCAACTCATAAGAAGCCGTGAATAAAATCCTTCGTGGTGGGCGCCACTGACAAGTTCGAAGACTTATCACAGGTTCCATAACGTAGGAAAGATATCGAAGGTGTAAAGGAAAAGATGGAGAAAATTGAAACTACCATGGATATTCATGAAATTTTAAAGTATTTGCCTCATCGCTATCCTTTCTTGCTGGTGGATAAAGTTTTATCCTGCGACTTGGGAAAAAGCATAGTGGCGCTCAAGAACGTGACCATTAACGAGCCCTTTTTTGCTGGTCATTTTCCTCATCATCCGGTGATGCCAGGCGTGCTGATTATAGAAGCACTGGCCCAGGCGGCGGCTCTCCTGACTCTTAAGACCATGAATTTAGCAACCGATGATAATTCAGTTTATTATTTTGTCGGGATAGATAAGGCTCGTTTCAAACGCCCGGTACAGGCGGGTGACCAGTTGATACTCAAGGCAACGATAGAGCGCCAGAGAATCGGGATCTGGAAGTATTCCACCCAGGCGGAGGTGGATGGTCGGGTCGTTACGGAGGCCGAGTTGATGTGCACAATGCGCAGCAAGCAGTAACGTCTGGCAATTGCAGGCTAAGGGGCATTAGCCCCTCGAGTAACGAATTTCAGAGACTTCGGGACTGACTATTTTCAGCAATCACTGGTCGTCGCCGATTGTTAGTGATAGCGGTGTCGTTACCACTATCGAGATTGAAAAAAGGAGTCGTGCTAAGTGCGAGCCGATGGGTTCAACTGGATTTGTGGTGTGGATGAGGCAGGCCGAGGACCGTTGGCGGGACCGGTATTTGCTGCTTGCGTGGTGCTCAATCCAGACTATAGAATTGAAGGGTTGGCGGATTCCAAGGTTCTTAGTGAAGTTCAGCGCAACAAGCTGACCCTTGCCATTAAAACCCATTCGATGGCGTGGGCTATCGCTTCAGCATCTGTTAAAGAAATCGACCGGATAAATATTCTTCAGGCCAGCTTGCTGGCCATGAAGCGCGCGGTGGAAAGTCTGTCATTTGTTCCCGACAGAGTATTGGTGGACGGAAACCATAGCCCTCGATTGCGCTTTCCCGTCAGCACCGTTGTTAGAGGTGATAGTCTGATACCGGAAATTTCCGCTGCTTCGATCTTGGCCAAGACGGCGCGTGACGCTGTAATGGTGGCATTACATCAGCGCTTTCCACACTATGGTTTTGACCGGCATAAAGGGTATTCCACAGAACAACACATTGCGGCGCTACAGGTTCATGGGGCGTCAAGTGTGCACCGGCGTAGTTTCGCGCCGGTGAGAGATCTGATCTGGAACTGTAAAACTTCGATAGAGAAAATTTGATCCCATGTTTGAGAAGGAACTATTTTAATTCATAATTACTAATGTAATAATAATCACCATCTGCAAGCCTGAGTTGACGGGAATTCGTGAAGCTTGTGAGCCAGCAAAAATTAGAGTAGTGCAAGAAGCGATTAGGCAACCTATTGTTGCGGACAACTTAAATTAAATCTGAATATATGCTTATTGAAAAAAATACTGTGGTATCACTCAACTACGAACTATCGGATTTGACTGGTAAAGTCATGGAAAAACCCAGTTCGCCGATTAGTTATCTGCACGGTGGTTATGACGGAATCTTCCCAATGGTGGAAGAAGAGCTCCAGAACAAGGAGATGGGCTACAGCTGTTCTGTTTTTATGGAGCCGGAAAATACCTTTGGCGAATATGACAGTCAATTGGTACGGGTAGAACCGCGCGATGCTTTTCCCGATGACATTGTCGTCGGAATGCAGTTTGAAGGCGGCGAAGAAGGTTCCGACGAAATCTTGATTTTTACTGTAACCGATATTGCCGAAGACAAGGTGGTCGTGGACGGCAACCATCCGTTCGCCGGCATGACCTTGCGTTTCGATTGTATCGTTACGGAGGTCCGTCCCGCCACCGCAGAAGAACTGTCTCACGGCCACGTCCATGGAGCCCATGGGCACGAGCATTAAATTTTTCTGAATTATACCCAAGTCCAGGCGCATGGCGTTACAGCGGTTGGAACGCGGAATCGCAGCCCAAACTGCGATCATTGTGCCTCAGGCGAGAAATAATACCTATTCTTAGAGATAAGTTTTTGCCAGCTATTCTTTCCCGACTGCATTCTTCAATGCATAGAGGTTCTCCAGTGCTTGCCTCGGGCTTAATTCGTCCGGCACGATTGCACGTAATAGCGTAAGAGCAGGATGTTCTGACGGCTCTTGGGCGGGAGCGACGGTTTTCGAAAATAAATCCCTTTGCGGTTGCTTGTCCACGCTTTCCTGCTCGAGTTTTATCAGATATTTTCTCGCTGTCTTGATCACTGGCTCTGGGACACCCGCCAGTGCGGCAACTTGAAGACCGTAGCTTTGGCTGGCGGGCCCCTCAGTGACTGCGTGCAGGAACACTATGTCGTGTTTATGTTCCACTGCATCCAGATGCACATTGACAACGTCGGCGAATTCCTCCGCAAGACTTGTCAGTTCAAAATAATGCGTTGCGAATAACGTGTAGCTGCGGTTCTTTTCCAACAAATATCGGGCAATTGCAAAAGCCAGCGCCAAGCCATCAAAAGTAGAAGTACCTCGTCCTACTTCATCCATCAATACCAGGCTTTGTGGGCTGGCATTGTGCAAGATGTTGGCAGCCTCGGTCATTTCCATCATGAAAGTTGACCGCCCCCCCGCAAGATCATCGGATGCGCCAATACGCGTAAAAATCTGGTCCAGTGGGCCAATGCGAACGCTTTTGGCGGGAACGAAACTGCCGCAATGTGCGAGCAACGCGATCAGCGCGATTTGGCGCATATAAGTCGATTTTCCGCCCATGTTAGGGCCGGTAATAACAAGCATTTGTCGTCTTGTATCGCAGGCACCGAGTCGCACATCGTTGGCGATAAAATTCTCTATCTGGTTTTCCACCACGGGATGCCGTCCGGCCTGGACTTCTATAAGCTCCTCGCTGGTGAAAATCGGCGAAATATAGTCAAGAGCGAGCGCGCGTTCGGCGAAGGTCGCCAACACATCCAGTTCAGCGACACCACGAGCAACTTCCTGTAAATCACCGATGTGTGATGAAAGACTATCCAGCAGTGCATCGTATAAAAACTTCTCTCGTTCCAGCGCGCGATCCTCGGCGGATAGGGCCTTGTCCTCGAAAGTTTTAAGTTCTGGTGTAATGTAGCGTTCGGCATTCTTCAGTGTCTGCCTTCTGCGATAGTCGTCGGGGATTTTCTCGCTGTGAGTGTGGGTAACTTCAATATAAAAACCGTGTAATCGGTTATATTCAACTTTGAGATTCGAAATGCCGGTGCGCGTTCTTTCGCGTGTTTCGAGTTGAAGTAAAAATTCTCCACAATTGTTCTGTATGCTGCGTAATTCATCCAGTTCGGGGTCATAGCCATCGGCGATTACCCCTCCGCTACGCAATACGACCGCCGGTTCTTCGCGCAACGATTCTTCCAGCAGCGTGACAAGCGCCGCATTCGGCACCATCATTAATGCCAACTCAGCAATATGTTCACTGGCGCTTCCTGCAATCGGAGCAATGACGTGGGGCAACCGCTTCAAACTATCGCGCAATCCCGACAAATCCCGTGGACGGGCGGATCTCAGTGCAATACGTGCGGTAATGCGCTCTATATCGGCCACACGCTTTAGACATTCCCGCACCGGAAGATACGGTTCCGAGCCCGTTTCACCGATCAGAAAGCATACGCCATCAAGTCGTTTCTGAATCACCGTGCGGTCGCGCAGCGGATGATGGAGCCAGTGCCGCAGCAACCGGCTACCCATGTTGGTTGAACAAGTGTCGAGCAGGGATAGCAATGTAGGCGACGCATCGCCAAGTATGGTTTCGGAAATTTCAAGATTGCGGCGGGTAACGGCATCCATGCGCAGATAGGCGCTGTCTCGCTCCACCCGCAGCGCCTTGATGTGGGCAATGCTGGTGCCCTGAGTGAGGCGGGCATAATCGAGCAGCGCGCTCGCCGCACCGAGCGATGAATGCAAACCTTCGCAACCGAAACCTGAAAGATCGCGGGTTCCAAATTGCTGGGAAAGATTGCGAACAGCGGCCTCGCCATCGAACTGCCATAAAGGTAAACGCTTGAGACTTATTTTCTTTGAGGTGTTGATGCCATTGGGGCCAAAAAGGGTATCTAAGGAGTCTGGTAAGAGAATCTCCGCTGGTTTCAAGCGTTCGAGCTCGCTCGCCAGATGATCGGGCGAAGTTTCCATCACGTAGAATTGTCCTGCCGCCAGATTGAGCCACGCCAATCCTAGCTTTGATTCATAAATGCACAAGGCAAGCAACGTGCAATCACGTTTCTCTTCGAGCAACGCCGCATCGGTAAGCGTGCCAGGCGTGATTATTCGCGCGACTTGGCGTTCCACGGGGCCCTTGGCGGTAGATGGGTCACCGATCTGTTCGCAAATCGCCACCGATTCGCCGAGCCTTACGAGTTTTGCCAAATACTGTTCGGCGGAATGATAAGGCACACCCGCCATCTTGATTGGCTCTCCCGCCGACGTGCCGCGATGGGTCAGGGTAATGCCGAGTAGTTTCGAAGCTTTTTCTGCGTCTTCAAAGAATAGCTCGTAGAAATCTCCCATGCGATAAAACATCAGCATGTCAGGGTGCTGGGCCTTGATGCGCAGGTATTGCTGCATCATGGGAGTGTGTTTTCCCATTCCCCCAATTTCGTTATTTCCATGTATGGGATTCAATGACTTGTCTCTGTGTGTGGCTTACCCATGTAAGTTCAATTATTGACTCAGGGATCAAGTAAAAGCGATGTCCGCATTTATTGCTATTTTTGCTGCGAGCTTTTGAAAATCCTGGTAACAACTTCTGACTGCTTCAATATGGGCACCAATTGCGCCATCTGCGGATTTAAGGAAAAAAATCGGCTTGCGCGCTTCCATCGCCATTGGCATCAGACTTCGGTAATGCTTGAGCAAAGAAAGGCAATAGGGATCTTCCGCCACAACCGGCATGGATTGGATTCTCTCATTCAGTACAGCCTCACGATAAACACTTGGGATACGGTCCATCCAGCGTTTGTATGCCTTCACGGGCCGGGTATCGAGGATGCCGTGTTGCATGACAATGTAGCCGAGGGGTTGCATCGTGCCTTTGGGCATTGGTAGGCCGGACGGCGCCTTGGTAAGAAGGCCGCTCCAGACGGAACGCCACTCACGTAGGGTTGGCCCCAAATTTTTCAGGCCTTGCAAAGAGAAGAGGTCTGGTGCTAAAGGTAGGCAAACCTGATCAGAGGCGATCAGTGCCGAGCGATTGATGGCGCCCAGGTTGGGGCCGACGTCGATCAATACGAGTTCTGCGCCAAAATCTGCATCACGTTGGACAAGGCGATGAAACGCGGTCATGGTGCGAAAAGCGGATTCGTCACCCAACTGGCAACGAGGCCAGGCATCCGAGAGCTTATCCTCAAACCGGGAGAGGCCAAGATCGCCTGCAATGAGGCCAAGATTGGGGTTAATCTTCTCTACGTGGGGGGAAGCAATGTCGCCGATACCGCGTAGAATCGGCCGGATTGCGCCGTAGACAGTATTAGGGTGTTCATCATCAGGCCACAAATCTTCCAAGCGTTCCTCATCCAGAAACATGGCGGTGAGGTTGGCTTGCGGGTCCAGATCAACAGCAAGTGTCTTGACCCCATGGTCTGCAAACATCCATGCAAGGTGATAGACGAGCGAAGTTTTGCCCACCCCCCCCTTGTTGTTGAAGAAAGCAACGGTCTTCATTCGGACCTCCTGTATATCTTGACTAATACGGAATGTTCGTCGAATTCGAATTCAGCAGGGGGGTTGCCGTTCTGTGACAGTAGCGCCTTAGCACGCTGAACGCCGTAGCCAAACCGGTTCACAAAGCCGAAAGATTTCATCGCTTCAGCAATCACGGGGTTGCGGTAGCTATTACGTGTGGGGAAATTTTCCGGCGTAGCCTCCCCATACAAGCCACCGGGACTCTGAATCTCGATGTGGTCGCTAAAGGCATAAAAACGAATAGGCGTGTTACTGTTGTAGTTTCGGTGCATGACAGCATTCATCAATAGTTCGCGCAGCGCCCATTCTGGATAATCCGGCAGCAACTTCTCCTCAAGTGCGCTGATGGCATGCATCGTCGTCTGAATGAGGAGCTTGAGCCGGCCTTCCAGTTCACGCAGCATCGAGTGAAGATCACCTGATATTTCGGCTTGATCTTCAGGTATATCGGTCAGTTCGGCACCAGGCAACTTGAGGTACTGGACATAGGCACCCGGCAGAAAGAAGCGGGGGTTCTTCCCGAATAATAAAATACCTGCATGAGTTGGGCAGGCGCGTTCCGGGTCGTACAGCCTGAGGGAGGCGAGTTGTTGTTCCACCGGCCGGTGGTTGCCAGAAATGGTTTCCAGGTCGATAACCTCGCGACGATAGGCGTCGAATTGGCCCAGCGCCAATTCATCAAGAGTCGCTTCGAGGCACGGGCGTGCGTCAAAGGAGTGCGCCAGCGCAACCCGTCGTTCGGTAAGAACTCGTTCTTCTTGTTCGTTGGCGATTGCCTTGCGCGGACCCACGCGAATGTGAACGCGGCCCTTGTAACGCACGGGGGGGAGATCCGATAGGTACACTTCTACAACCGCCAAATTGCCGCCATCAAGAGAGAATTTGGCTATATTCATGAGTGGTTGGGGTAAAACATTTCCATCAGATCGAATTCCCCCAAGGTTATTCAGAAGTTCATCGGTTACGGTCAAACCGGAGAGCGTTCCGTCGTCCTTGACACCGATAAGCAAGTATCCTGGCTGGCGATGATTGGGCAGATCGTTGGCAAAAGCGCATATCACCTGACCGAATTTATCCGTATTGGTTACAGATTCTGTTCGCTCAATGCGGTCTGTTTCTAAATCCAGCAACAATTCCTTCAATTGATCTTCGGTCAACATGGCGTCTCCGATTTTTTTAATAATTCATGTTTTTAACTGCCATACCCCTTGGCCCGATACAACTCGCAGGCGCGGGCACCGGTTTGCGTGCAGCGTAGCGCCGTCATGCCACCTGCTTCACCACCTTGGAGATAACAGAGAAATCTCCCTCCGTAGGCATGACGAACAGGCAACGCCCGCCACTTCGCGACGCCCACACTGTGCCGACCGCACGCTTTTCCTCTGCGTCTGCCCACAGGTGCGCGCCCTTGTATTCCACCGCCAGCACTCGCCCATCAACGAGCTGGCAGAGGAAATCCGGATAGAAGCGATACTTCGACGTTTGCAGACGGAACGATGTAAATTTTCCTGAAAGGTTGCGCATCCAGAACTTCACTTCCGGCAGACCGTCTAGGAACTGCGCGCATTTGAATTCCTCCGTCTGCACGCCGCCTGCTGTCGTTTCGCGCAGCTCGCCCGGCTTCGGGCCAAAGTAGTGTTTCTTGAACTGAAAGCCCCCCTCGTAAAGCCAGCTCGGCTCATATTGCATGGTCTTGAAATTGATCGCGCGCTCGTCGCTGACGGTGAGCGTCGAATCCGGCAGCAGGAATTGCTGGAACGCTACCTTCTGTTCATTGTCACGGTGTTGCTGGATGCGCGCCTCAATCTCGTCGCGCAAGCGGAAACGGTCGAGCGCAAGCACGCTCAAATCGGTGATGCCATGCTTCGCCATCAGCCCGCGAATGACTTTGCGCAGAAACTCTGCCGACTCGCCGACAGGAATATCCTGATGGTCTATATGCCGGTCGAGCCACGCCACCAGCGTTTCCAATGTCCAGTCGCCTGAGCCGCCCAGTTGCAGCACCTGCTGATGCACCGTGGATACAAAATACTGTGCGCTATCCTGCATCACACCGGTGACCACTTCCCCTTTGCTGCCAACATCCACCACGCCAGCCTTGCCAGTAGGCCGCTCCAACGGGTTGTAGCCTGCCGCGAGCGTAGCGTCTTTTTCGCTGAGCCTCCACGGGTACTCAAGCAGGTAAGTGTCCTCGAACTCGAACAGCTCCTTGTTCTCCCGCACACACAACAGCGGCACGATAAAGTCGAGTTGCCGTTCGTAGGGCGAAGGCACGCGCGTCTGCCCGCTGCCGCCGAACGCCATCTCCGCCTCACGCACGAGCGCGACCATTTCCGCCACCTTCGCCTTGGCCTCGGGGGTCTTCACGCAACTTGCCAGCAGCGAAGTCTCATTTTTGTCGAGCGGCACGAGGACGGTGATTTCGCCCTTCGCTGTGTCGATGCGTACCTTGCCAGCCAGCGCAGCAACCTGCACTTGTGCCACCTCGGCATCGATTTCCTTACCCGGCTCGAATTGCACGGTCTTCGGTTGCATGCCGAGCGGCAGCGCGCCTTGCAGCATGGGAATGATGATGCGCTCTGCCTCGGCAGTGGTGAAGCCGTTGCTCTCCAACGCCTCGCGTAACTCGTTCAGCACCTCGGGCAGTGAATCCGATATAGAGAAGGCGTAAGCACAGTTCAGGTCGGGATGTTGTTTCGCCTGCGCGCGCGGAAGCCGCAAAATGCGCCCGACGATCTGCTCGATGGCCGTAGCCGAGCGCGTCTCCCTGAGGCTGCACAGCACATAAGCGAATGGGCAATCCCACCCCTCGCGTAATTTCTGCACAGTAATAATGAACCGCACCGCGCACTTCGGCGATGCGATGTCGCGCACATTCTTCAACTCGTCGAGGGTGCCAACGGAAATCTTCACCTCATCCTTCGCGATGCCGAATTCTCTCACCAGCCGGTCGCGCAGCGACTCGCACCCATCCACGCGCTCGGCCTGGAGCAACATGATAGGCCGCAGATATTCGCCGGTATTTTGCGCCTCCGCCAACGAAATCTTTTCGAGGTCGGCGCGCAGCGTGATCGCTTCAGCGAGCAATTGGCCGCGCTGGCTGGGGTGACGCGTGATGACACGCAGCGGCAGCTTCACCATCTCCGCCGCTTTCAGCTCCGCCGCCGAAACGTGATGCAGCACGTTCGACGGCGTGCCTTTGCGCGCCGGTGTGGCGGTGAATTCGACAATGCACGAAGGCAGCACATTGCCGAGCGTGGCGAAGGAAAGGTCGGTGCGCGCGTTGTGCGCTTCGTCCACAATCACGACAGGACGGCGCAGCCGCAACATATTTACCAGCGAAGGCTTCGGCTTGCCGTCCGCGCCCGGCAGCAAATCTGCGAGCCGGTCGGCAGGCACATTCAGCAAATGTTCCGCAAAAACGCCGTTCTGGTCATACACCTTGCGCCCCGTGGTGTCTTCCACGCGGAAGGATTGAATCGTCGCCACGATGACCACCGTCTGTCCTTCCACGGTGGCGCGCGAGAGGCGCAGCGCTTCCTCGATGGTCACGACCTCCACCGTGCCGCACGCCAATTCCAGCGCACGGCGGTAGGGATGGCGCGGGTCGCGCAGCGCATCGGCGGTCTGATCAAGGATGGTGTTGCTCGGCACCAGCCACAGCACCACGGCGCGTTCGGCGCACATGTAGCCTTCCATCGCCAACCCGGCGGCGTGACAGGCGAGCAGGGTTTTGCCGCCGCCCGTTGGCACGCGCAGACACACGTAAGGCATGCCCGGAGCCAAACCCGCCGCCGACACTGGAATGTAAGGCAGCGGCGTGCGGCCATTGCGCAACTGCACCGCCTGGAACGCCGCTTCAGGCCGACCATCCCTTGAACACTGGCGGAAAAAATCGCGCAGCGAATCGAGCACCCGTAACTGGTAATCCTTGAGCGTGATCATGACACTTTGATCTCGTAGGGAGTCTGCCGCACGATGATGCGTTCAGCTTGCAACCGGCCGCGCCCGAGCAGGCAACCGGCGCAATAAATAACTTTCTGCCCCTCGAAGGATGGAAGCTTGGCGAGCACCGCGCGCGTCAATACGTTGCCGCCCTGCGCACTCTTGTCACCGAGGATGCCGTTGTAAAGCAGATAAATACCGACGCCGCGACACGCGCCGATGAAGGGCGACTTCGTCACACGCTCGCGCGGCAACGGCTCGCCCGTTTCAGTGAAATAGACATGGCGCGCGAGGTCGGCGAAGCGCACCGTCTCGCGTATCTTTCCGCTCTCGTCGAACAGCGGTTCGCCCAATTCGCAGAAGCGGAAGGTGCCGCCGACGCTCGCCATGTCGCCTCCCTTGGCGTGCGTGTAGCCTTCGGCCACGCGGCGCACGCGCTCGGCCGTCACTTCGCGCGCGATTTTCGGCTCCATTTCAACGAGAATGAAGCGGCGCGGTGCCTGTTCCGGCACGGCTTGGTTTAGATTCAAGACGGCGTGCCCGGTCGTGCCCGAGCCAGCGAAGGAATCGAGGATCAAGTCGCCGGGATTCGTGGCGATTTGCAACACGCGCTCCAGCAGCCGCGTGGGCTTCGGTGTGTCGAACGCTGTCTGCGTCTTGAACAATCCCTGAATCTCTTTCCGCGCTTCGTCGGTATGACCGACTTCCTCGTGCGGCCACCATGTCCACGGCACAAAGCCGTCCACCTCGTCGAGATAGCGAATCACGCTCGGCTGCGATTTGCCGTCCTTGCCGAAGTAAATCCGGCCCTCAGCGCACAGCTTCTTGAACTCCGGTTCAATCATCGACCAACAGCGACCCTCCGGCGGACGATGGACAACACCAGCAGGCGTTTCGATCTCATACATCTGATTCGGTCGCCAACCTTGTGCTGTCATCGGGATGCCGCGCCACCGACCTTTCGGATCGTTGGTTAGATTCTTGTAAATCCTTGCCTGCTCCTCGGTGAGCGGGATTCGGTTCCTCGTCGCTTTGAACCGCTCCGGATCCATCGCATAGACGAGCAGATATTCGTGAACGTCGCCGATGGCTTCCCGATTCTCCCGTGAATAGCGTTTCTGCCAGACGTTGCAGGCGATGAATCGCTCGCGTCCGAAAATTTCGTCCATCACCACGCGGAGTAGCGCGGCTTCTGAGTCGTCCATGGAAATCCAGATGGAGCCATCGCGCCGGAGAAAGCGTTTCAGCAACGCGAGCCGTGGATACATCATGCACAGCCAGCGGTCGTGCCGGTCGAGCGTCTCACCTTCTTTGCCGATGGCTTTGCCGAGCCATTCGCGGATCACCGGGCTATTGACGTTGTCGTTATAAGCCCAGCCTTCGTTGCCCGTGTTGTACGGCGGATCAATGTAGATACACTTCACTTGCCCAACGTAGTAGGGCAGCAGCGCCTTGAGCGCGACAAGGTTGTCACCCTGCACGATGAGATTGCCGTCACCCGGTTCACCGCAGGCGAGTTCGGGCACGTCCTTGAGCAAATGAAAGGGAACTTGCTGGTGATGATTCACCACCGCCTCTTTCCCAATCCAGTTTAATGTCGGCATTCTTGTGTTCCATTTCTTGTTGCCGGGGTGCTGCTTACATCGTAAAGGTATCTTATATTTCAGATCGAAGCAGGCATTTGATCCCAAGTTTTACCAGCGAGAACTCGCCCGTTATCTTTCTTGGAACGTTTTTTCCCGTCCGCACCCCATCCACCCCATTGCTTGAAGAAGAATGCGACCCCGTGTTCTTCACGCTGCTCTTTAATTGACTACCAATTGGCATCTTTCCAGCGTTCGGCCTGTACCTTGTTGCGGTCAATCGGGCCAAGTTCGGGTTTGAATTGTTCAATGCTGGAGAGCAGTGCCTCCGCATTGTCGCCGAGATCGGCAGTTTTTCCGCTGGCGTAGCCGAGCGTATTGAGTAGTTGCGTGGCCGCCTTCGCCATCGGCGTGTCAGTAAATGCTTTTAGTGCGGCTTGAACCCTCTCACGGCGTTCGATATCGCTTTCTGGCGATGACATGCTTTTTGTCCCCTTTCGTTCAGGTATTGTGGAGCCAGTCAATCGGTGTGCGTGCGGTCACGGACGTTGGAGCGCGTTCCAGCATTTCACGGTCGAGGGTGATGAGCATTCCATCCCGCTGCGATGCCAGCGCGACATAAACCGCATCGGCCCCGCGCAGGCGTTGCTCGGTAGCTATGGCTATAGCGTAGCGAGCAAGCGGCTCGTCAAGCGGCACGTATTCGAGCCATGCCTGTCTGTTGAGAAAAGCAACTGCAGCCTTGGCCAATTCGTTGTCGCCAGTTCGTCGAGCAATTGCGCCGGCAATCTCAGGCCAGGCCAGTACAGGTGCGGCGGCTTGTTGCTTGCGTTGCACCAGTGTCCGTAATAATGTGGCGCTCGCATCGTGGTGGACATCGTTAGTCAGTAAGGCGGCTACCCAAACCGAGGCATCAATGACCATCGTTGCCGAGTTCGCGACGTTGCTCTCGTATCGCTGTCTCGGCATCATGCGGGCCTTGCCATGCTGTCGATATTTGTGCGGCAAGCGTGGCGAGCTCCCGGCTGAACGTGTCTGCGGCCACGGTGTCGGCCGCCCCGTCGGGAATCGATGGCGCATTGATCGGGTTGTGCAGCGATGCCATGATGGATTGGGTGACGAACTGCTTCATACTCTGGCCACGCAGGGCGGCTACGGCTTTGGCTTGGCGGAACAGGTCGTCAGGCATTTCAATGGTGGTCTTCATTTTCGTCTCCATAAATATGGGAATCCATATTTATGCTATCGCATATTCTGCTTTGATTCAAGGGTACTGGGTACAGGGCTGTTGGTCTTCAAAATCGTCAAGATCTGTCCTCACCCAGTCACTTTCAAACTGGTTTTGACGGGGCGGCAGCGGCCTGCCGCTTCCAGAAGTCCGGAATATCCTGATGATAGCGGCGCATCACCAGATTTGCCGCCAGCCCACTCCAACCGGTTTGGTGGGCAGCGCCCAGACCTTGGCCGGTTTCGCCGTGAAAATATTCGTGGAATAGCAGCAGGTCGCGCCAGTGCGGGTCGGTCTGATGCGGACTGTCCAGAGGAAAGGCGGGAATCAGGTCGGCTTCGTCGCGGCGGAAAATATCCGCGAGCCGCTCAGCCAGTATCGTGGCGGCGTATTTCAGGTTAATTTCATACCCGTTCAGGCAGGGTGCCGGAAAAGTAAAGGCATCACCCAGGTAGCGATGCAGTTTTTCGATCGCCTGAACGAGTAAATAGTTGGTCGGCATCCATACCGGTCCGCGCCAGTTGGAGTTGCCACCGAACAATGCAGAGACGGATTCACCCGGCTCATAATGGATGATAGCACTGCCTATGCCGGGGATATGCCCCAAATTCTTTTCGGTGGCGTGACGTTTGGAGACGCTACGCACCCCGTGAAGGGAAAAGAATTCCTCTTCGTTGAAGAGACGCGGCAAGATCTTTACCAGCATGGAGGCGGTCACGAGCGACAATAAATGCTCTCCACGTTCGTTTGTATCCACCGGGCAGGCACATATGACACTTCCGTCAAACATGCCGCCTTTGTGTTCCCAAAGCAACGCGGTAAAGCGTTTACATTTCGCCAGCAAGCGCGCATCCACCACCTCGCAGGCAAAAAGCGGAATAATGCCCACCCAGGAAAAAACGTCGATACGATGCGCAGTGCCATTGGGGTCCACCACAAGATCCTTGAAGAAGCCATCCGCGTCATCCCACAGGGACACGCCGGCACCGGTGTGACCGGCGATGGTATTGGCAATCGCCAGAAACTGGCTGTAACACTGGATGGCGATATCTTCGTAGGCCGGATCTTCAGCAGTAATTTCCAGGGCAATCACCGTAAGTTGCAGGGAAAACATCGCCATCCACCCGGTGGCATCGGCTTGCTTCAGCGCATAGCCTTCGGGCAACGGTTTAGATCGGTCATAAACCGAAATATTGTCCAGCCCCAGGAAACCACCTTCAAAGACATTCATGCCGGTGGCATCCTTGAGATTAATCCACCAGGTATGATTCAGCAGCAGCTTGTGCAGTACACGTTTGAGAAAAGAAATATCGCCCTTGCCGCGCTGCACTCGCTCTGCGCGGAACACCTTAAGAGCAGCCATAGCGTGAACCGGAGGATTCACGTCGCCAAATGCCCACTCATACGCGGGGATCTGACCGCTGGGGTGGAGATAGTTTTCATGTAGCAGCAGCTCAACCTGTTCCTTGGCGAAGTCCACGTCAATGAGTGCCAGTACGGCGCAATGAAAAGCCAGATCCCAGGCGGCAAACCAGGGGTATTCCCAAGCGTCCGGCATCGAAATCACATGGCTTGCCCTGAGGTGGCGCCAACTGTGGTTGCGTCCGTGTTTTCTCGATGGGGGGGGCGGCACACCGTCGCCCTTTAGCCAGGTCGATACGTCATAATGAAAGAACTGCTTATTCCATATCATGCCGGCCAGGGCCTGGCGCAAAATACGGTGGTCCTGGACGGTGGCTTCCGGCAACAGTCCCTTAAAAAAAACATCGGCTTCGGAGCGGCGCAGGGCAAAAACCTGTTCATGATGGATGAATGGCTGAGGCCGGGATGCGGCCGACAATACCAATTCGATCGTACCCGTTTGTCCAGGCGCAACCGTGAGTTTATGAACGGCACCAAATTTGGTTCCCTGTTGCGCCGGATTCACCGCCGTACGTTCGCCATCGACAAGGTAGCGGTGAAATGCGTCTTTGACATAAGGCCGGGCGTTGGCTAAACCCCACAATCGGGAGTGGTTACTCTCATTTTCGGTATAAAGGAGGTCGGCGTGCTGTCGCCCATAGAGATGATATGTTCCCAGCGTCGGGTGCTCGGCGGCGGCCGCCCAGGCAGCGCCGCTGGGAGCGGGGAGGGTGCGCAGAAGCGGTTTCGGGGTACCTTTCTTTAACCACGACCAGTCATTGCGAAACCACATTTGCGGCAACAGCCATAATGTGGCCTCATCCTTTCCCCGATTACTCGCGACAATACGGATATGCAATTCGTCCGGGGACGCCTTGGCGTAGAATACTTCCACGTCCCAGTAGCGCCCATCGGCGAAAGCGCCGCTATCAATCAGGCCAAACGAAGAATCCTGACGCGAACGGCGCGCGTTTTCCTCCACCAAGCGCGAGTAAGGGAACGCGGATTGAGGATATTTGTAGAGATAATGAAGCCAGGAATGCGAAGGGGTGGCGTCAAGATAAAAATAGCATTCTTTCACATCCTCGCCGCGATTGCCCTGATTGCCAGTGAGGCCGAAGGCACGCTCTTTTAGAATGGAATCCTTGCCATTCCACAGCGCTAGCCCAAAACAGATCCGCTGCATGTTGTCCGAGATACCGCCCAGGCCATCTTCATTCCAGCGATAGGTGCGCGAACGGGATTGATCGTGATCAAAGTACTCCCAGGCACTGCCGCCCGGGCTGTAATCTTCGCGAACGGTTCCCCAGGCACGCTCGGCCAGATAAGGTCCCCACAAACGCCAGTCCTCTGTGCCATGCCGCTGGTTTTCCAGTCGCTGCCGTTCCGCATCCGGTTGGGTGGGCATGACGTTACTCCTTGTGTGCTGTGCCCCGGCGGGCACGCTCCAGTTTGACCCAGGCATCCAAGTATGCACAAGCTACGCTCCACGCCTGCGATGGAGCGCCACGCGCGGCATGAGGCGGCTCACCATCGAAAATTTCCGATATCGTACCCAAGCCCGCATCCGGCAGGTGGTCCCGGATAGGGGCAAGGCGGGATTGAGCCAGCTCGGCATTGCCAGTGGTCCGGTACTCCGCCAATGCATAATGAGGCAACAGCCAGGCCCATGCCGTTCCCTGATGATACGCGGAATCACGATCCCGTACACCGCCTTCGTAGCGCGGCCGATAGCTGGGATGCTCCGGCGCCAATGAGCGCAAACCATAAGAAGTAAGAAGGTGCCGCCTCACCTCCGCCACCACCCGTGCCTGAACTTTAGGTGCCAACGGAGAGTACTGCAGACTTGCCGCCAGAATTTGATTAGGGCGTACGCTCGAGTCATTACCCGCCGGTCCATCCAGCACATCGTACAGACCGCACTCCGATTTCAGGAAACGGGAAAATCCGGCGCGTGTCTTTGCGGCCAGCGTCCCGAAAACTTCAGATTCTTTTCCCAGCAAGCGGCTGAATTCCACCATGCTTATGAGCGAGTTGTACCACAATGCATTGATCTCCACCGGCTTGCCATGACGAGGAGTTACCACCATTCACGTCGACTGGTCTGCTCCAGATCGCAACAGGTTGCGCGACCGAAGTGGACAGCATCCGGCAGTTGTTCGGCAATTGTCAATGCGCGGCATGGACGATCATTGATCGTTCTCTGTGTTTGTTTTCAATTCCTTCGTCAGATGCGGCGCAATCACTTGCAGCAGTTGTCCAAAAATTTTCGGATTACCGGCAAGCAGGTTGCCGCTGCGCATATGAGTGGCATTGCCTTCCAGGTCGCCAACCAGTCCACCCGCTTCGGTGATGAGCAGGCAACCGGCAGCGATGTCCCATGGCGATAATCCCAGTTCCCAGAATCCGTCGTAGCGTCCGGCAGCCAGGTAGGCCAAGTCCAGCGCTGCGGAGCCGGGACGGCGAATGCCGGCAACTCTGGGCATGACATCCTTGAACATGGCGATGTAGGCGTCCGCGTGCGAGAACTCCCGAAACGGGAAGCCGGTGCCGATCAGGCAGTCGGCGAGATAGGTGCGTTTGCTTACGCGCAAACGATGATCGTTCAGATAAGCACCTCGTCCGCGGCTGGCGGTGAATAACTCATTGGCGGAGGGGTTGTATACGACCGCCTGGGTCGGTATGTTTTTATGCATCAGCGCGATGGAAACCGAATAATGTGGAAAACCATGGAGAAAGTTGGTGGTACCGTCGAGCGGGTCGATAATCCATTGGTATTCCGACTCACCTTGAGCGCCGCTTTCTTCTGCTAGAATCGAATGGTTCGGATAGGTGTCCAGCAGCATCTTGATGATGGCCTCTTCCGCTGCCCCATCCACTTCACTGACAAAGTCATTGTGCGCCTTACGTGAAACGTGCAACAAATCAAGGTTCTGCGCAGCACGATTGATAATGGCGCCTGCGCGGCGAGCGGCTTTAACCGCAATGGTGAGCATAGGATGCATTTTTTGGATTCAGAATTGAGCAGATTGCGATTTTAATATGAATTCCCCCTGCACGCTTGATAAAGTCCGCGTAGTGTTAAGCCATCCCAGCCATCCCGGTAATATCGGCGCAACGGCGCGGGCAATGAAAACGATGGGGTTGAGTTCGCTCTACCTGGTGAATCCTAAGTCGTTTCCCGACAAGGAAGCGGAAGCGCGTGCGGCGGGGGCATGGGATATACTGAACAATACCCGGGTTTGCGCGAGTCTCGACCAGGCTTTGGACGGCACGGCTCTGGCGGCGGCAATCACTGCCCGTCCACGCGATCTTTCGCATGAAGTTTTTGATGCGCGCCAGGGAGCATTGGAAATGCTCCATCATGCGCGGCAATATCCAGTTGCGTTGGTTTTCGGCACGGAAATGTCCGGCCTCACCACTGCGGAAGTAGGCAAGTGTCAGGTTGTGGTGCATATTCCGGCCAATCCGGACTACTCCTCTCTCAATCTCGCGAGCGCCGTGCAAATAATGGCGTATGAATTGCGCATGGCGCTTTCGGGACTCGAATCTCTTCCGCCTGCAGCAGGCGTGGCGGCGGAGTTTAATGACGTCGAATCACTCTACAGTCATCTTGAGCGGGTAGCGATTGGTTGTGATTTTCTGGACCCTCAGGAACCGAAACGATTTATGCGGCGGATGCGCCGGTTATTTGCTCGTGCGCGACTGGAAAAAGAAGAAGTGAAGATACTGCGCGGCGTTCTGAGCGCCCTCGAAAAATGGGTCCAATCACACTGATGGACTTCTGAAAAAATCCATGGCTTGCAAGCACGCACACACAGGGACTTTTTCAGGGTCCTCCCATGGGTAATGACTTGAACGACTTCACTCCATATTCATAAAGTCTATGTCAGCAAATCACAGGATAGTTCGATTCCGGCTACCTGAACAAAATAGTTGACTGAAGTAAAGGGACTTTATATACTTGACAAACGTTGTCGGGTATTCCGCCGATAACCCAAGAAATTTACACAAAGTATTAATTCTGTATTAATTCTCACGGGGAGCAGAAAATGCGATTGACGACTAAGGGGCGTTTTGCGGTAACGGCAATGATTGATCTCGCCTTGCACAGCGGCCATGGGCCTGTTACGTTGGCGGGCATCAGCGAACGTCAGAAGATTTCGCTGTCTTATCTGGAGCAATTATTTGGAAAACTGCGGCGTAATAAGTTGGTCGGCAGCGTGCGCGGTCCCGGTGGTGGTTACTGTCTGGCGAAACCGATGAGTGAAGTATCCGTAGTTGATATTATTCTCGCGGTGGATGAGCCGATTGATGCAACCCAATGCGGAGGCAAGGAAAACTGCCACAATGATCAGCGCTGCATGACTCACGACTTGTGGGCCAGTCTTAATGCCAGGATACGAGATTATCTGGCGCTGGTCACGCTGGAACAACTGGTGGCAAGCCCTAAAGTGAAAGATATCGCGGTATTGCAAGATATGAGAGCGTGCAAGCAACCGGAAGAAACGGTTCTGGCCTAATTGCTGGTCAGATATCAACAATTGGTGTGAATCTCCATAATTCTAAACGCATTGGAGAATGCGCTCGATGAGAATGAAAGGAAAGTGACCTACGCATACTTTGACCATAACGCCACCACGGCCGTCGATGACGCGGTGCTGGATGCCATGTTGCCGTATTTTCAGAAGGAATTCGGTAACCCTTCCAGCCGCCATGTTCATGGGAGGGTTGCTCGCCAGGCGGTGAATTCTGCACGCGAACAGGTAGCGGATTCGGTCGGTGTTCAACCTGCGCAAGTAGTTTTTACCGGCGGTGGGTCAGAGGCTAATAATCTATTTATCCAAGGCGGGGCAGGCTATCTGAAACCCACGCGGGTTATTGTCAGTGCGGTTGAACACCCGTGTGTCATGCGAGCAGCCCAGGAATTGGCACGGAACGCAAGCAGGAAGTGGAATTTGCGCCGACTGACGGTGGATAATTTGGGGCGAGTGAATCTCGCTGATGTCGGCATCGCGGTGACGGAACAGCAACCTGGCCTGGTATCTGTGATGCTGGCGAACAATGAAACGGGCGTAATCCAGGACGTGACAGCGATTTCTGAGCAAGCCAGGGCATGCGGTGCGTGGATGCATACCGATGCGGTGCAGGCATTTGGTAAAATCCCAGTAGATTTCGCTTCGCTTAAAGTGCACGCCATGACATTGTCCGCTCACAAGATTCATGGCCCAAAGGGCGCCGCGGCACTAGTTATAGACAAGCGGTTATTGCTTAAGCCACTTATTTACGGAGGTGGCCATGAGCACGGATTGCGTTCGGGTACCGAAAATGTTCCCGCCATTGTGGGGTTTGGTGTAGCCTGCGGATTAGCTAAATCACGGGTGGCAGAAAGCGCTATCCGCATCGCGGCCATGCGCGCGCGGCTAGAGCAGGGGTTGGTTGAGATGGGCGCGGTTATTTTTGGTTTGGGTGCATTACGTTTACCTAACACTTGTTATTTCGCATTGCCAGGTATCGAGGGTGATACCTTGGTTGTCCGTCTCGACAAGGCAGGTTTCGCAGTAGCGAGTGGGGCCGCCTGCTCCAGCGTAAACCCTGGACAGAGCCATGTTCTGGAAGCGATGGGGGTAGACTCAGCGCTGGCACGTTGTGCGGTGAGAGTAAGTTTGGGCGGCAGTAACTCACCGATACAGGTGGAAAATTTCCTAAAAGCCTTGACCAGTGTGACCGAGGAATTGAAACGGATGAATATGGTTACCCTCTAAAATAAGTGGGACAATCGCGGCGGCGGAAACGTCATCAGCACGTGTACGGGATCCTGTACATTCCTTCAGTTTACAAAAAAATGATGAAACAGCTGAAGTAATCTGGCACACAAAAATATTTTTCTTGTGGTCCAGGGTTAACTCATTATTTTGTGCCGCAGCAGATCAACGCCAGTAAATATTCCCTGCGAACGGCTTGGATAGACGGTATGCTTCGCAAACAAATTGTAATCTTTTCTAAAACGGCATTAAATCTGAGCGAGGGACCTGTTATTGAACCTGTTCGGAGAATCCATTGCATTCGGATTATTTAATCCCTATGAATAGAATTCCTTGCAAAAAAGATAGATTCCTCGGATTCTTTCACATCAAAAATATCTCTAAGGGGGTAATAACTTGGCACAGCCTAATTTTCAATATGAAAAGCGTCAAAAAGATTTAATAAAAAAGAAGAAGCAGGAAGAGAAAAGACAGCGTAAGCTGGATAAAAATAAGACTGAGCCGGGAGAGAACCCGGATCAACCTGCGGATGCAGGGAATACGGAAGACTCTTGAAGAGACGTGAAGCATCTGATCAAGTCGGTTAAGCGTGTTGTCGGCTAAATTGGCGGTAGTAACCTGCGTAAAACATGGTCCAACGCAATTCACGAGTTGTAGTTAATGTTCCAGCGAACGGCCTCGCCCGTCTTACGCATATTATTTATTTGTTGCACGGTTTTAGCGTCCTGATGGGTATTCTCGGGCCAGCGCTTATCATTACGACTTTTCTCACCGGTTGGCCTTCGATCATCGCGGTGATTATTAACTACGGGAAGCGTAACGAGGTGCGCGGCACTTATCTCGACTCACATTTTGGTGTTAGCAACAAATAGAATTGTCCGGTTTGGTAGCAAATAGAGTGTCTGCTTTCTAACGCATCGAATTATGGATTCGATTCAGTGCGCGGCTGTGGCGGCGGATTTACGCCACAACCTTATTTTTC
>JACCWK010000096.1 GCA_013697655.1 Nitrosospira sp. | reverse complement strand
CTGTTCAGAAGACTGAAGGGATTCCGGCGCATCTTCTCGCGCTTCGAGAAACTGGATGTGATGTTCATTGGCTTCATCCATTTCGCCTTGATCGTCGAAGGACTTAGATTGTGTTAACAGGCCCTAGATATTCTACGCCCGACGCAATTTCCATCCGAGTAGTCCAAGGCCAGCTAACAGCATAGCGTAGGTTTCCGGCTCTGGGATGGGGGCTGCAAAATCGAAGCCCCCACTAGTTTGGTTGATCGTTATGTAATTGCCGGTTAGAAAAACGCCACCGGTGGTATTGTTGAACTCATTGAACGAAAATTTGTAAAATGGAACAGGATCGATAAATAAGTGGTTGCCCGCATCGGTCAGCGCGAAATCGGTTGTGGAGTTAAAGGTCGTTCCGCCTAGAGAATTAATGTTTGCCACTCCTACGATCAGATCTGCATTAGCAAACAGAAAACTGTCCGCACCATGGGTGACGGTAGCAGCATCGCCTCCATTGGTTGCCTGGGTGAAGGTAGTGGCAGTGGCGATAGAAGGATCGACCCAGAAGTTCGCATGCAGGCCAGTGACGGTGTAGGTACTATCTACAGCAGCATAGGTGCCGCTGGTCAGTTGTAGCGTATAGCTGAATTCGGCCCACATTTGCCAGTTGTTGTTCAAGCCACTAACGCTACCGAGCACATTGGAACCATTGTCGACGAAGGACAAAAAATTCACCCATCCTGACCCGGTTGCCGTCTGATGATCGGCATTTAGCGCTACGAGAGTGGAGGAGTTGCCGGTGATGAAGTCTGCTTGGAAAGGGCCCTGAGGTCCGCCAAAAGCAGCATTCGGGTCGACAATAAAGGCTTGGGATGCCGCAGCCGGCAGACTTATCCCCAGCACGAGAATAGTTGCAGCACCAGCTATCTGTAATTTCTTGTATATGGACGGTATTCTCATCACCAAATCTCCGAAAAATTTATGACAATTGCAATTTAAGTTTGGTACGGATTGCATACTCATTTCAGCAATCACTCAGAAATCCTAGGTCCAGATCATTTCCTAAGGCTGCAGCTGTATTGTTCGTCCGCGGCGCTAGTCATTACTTCCGCATCTTGGTTTCATTTGATATCGGCGCCGACATGATCGTCTGTCTTGTGGTCGTTGCTCTTTACGATAAGCAATTATCAGGCCACATCAGAAAAACGATCTTAAATCATCCATATAGATGAAGTGCGGCGGCGTAAATATTGTTAACTGGAAATATTCTCGACAGTTGCGGAGATTGTGTATGTCTGGGGATAAATTTTCGGGTGCAAATGTCGACTGAGTATTGAAAGCTATGCTTAATAAGCATTTCAGTGGTATATTCGATGGACCTCACTACCAATAAAAACCACCCATGCGGTGGTTTTTTAATTAGAAAGACCGGAATGAGAGTCGTCGAGCATAATATCGATTTAACACCGCTGCCGATGAAGAACGGCAAATCTTGCTAACCAAGATTTAAACTTATGAAAAATGCTTTGTGGGCAATTCCCTTCCTAGCAGGTTGTGGTTCGATGCTGGCCGACCGCACTCCCATTATGGCGGAAGACGGCTCAAGGGTTTACTCGATTATAAGCTTATATGATGGAGAGCCAGGATCAAGAGAGCAGGCTGTCAAGTCCATGGATATCGACGTCACTAATTTGTGCGGATCTGGATATACCCTCAATTCTGAAATATCACGTCCCATTATGAATCGAATCGGAGAGGTCACATCTTCGCGTCTTATTTGGGAAATCAAATGCGACCCCAAAACCGAGACAGCGCCCGCGCTGCAATAGCAGGATCCACACATTCTGCTCACTCTGAGACAGGGCGGTTGTCTTTTCAAGCTATTGAAATTATGATAGATGTTTCGGAAAATCCGAGTTTCACCACTGCTTCTTGCGTCTGGAAATCCGAACACATCATGTTCGACTCTCCCATGACGGCTGCGTCTGCCAGTTCACGCTCAACCCATCAGTACATTCCGGATACCTCGAGTTGCTGCCTGATTCGTCTATAAGGCTGGCGGGGAGTCGGTCCCCCATAAAATATTGACGCGTCTCGTACGGTAGCGCACTGAAGGGTCAGCGGCTGCTGCGTAAGATTTAAACACAGCGCTATTGCTGGAAAGGTAAAGGACTCATCATGAAATATCCTTCAACGTTTAGAAATGAAGCGCCGCATTCTTTGCTGCGTATCTCCGAGCCGATTGTTACCGTGCTGGTTTTGGTATTGGTTTTTTTCGCATACGGATCAGTTCATGCCCAGGGAAATCCAATGGATAGTCCCTCGCCCGGACAATCTTCGGATGGACAATATAAACAGGGAGAGACTCCTACCGGGCAGAAATACGGCATCATTAAAAAGGGTGAACCTCACAAGAGCGAGGCCGCAAAGAATAAATCGGATCGATCCAATAATAAACAGGAGGCCAAGCCCGGCAAGGGATCTATTATAGATCGTGATAAGAGAAAGAATTTCGAAGGATCAGGCCCGGATCCACTGGGTCGGTATTAACGTCTGCGGCGGACCAGGTAAGTAGCCCCTGAAGGATATCGTTTAATCCTCATAGATTTAAAGGATCGGCTGCTACTCCGTAAAAGTTACCTCGTCTTACACAGGCTCCCCTATTGGGAGCGCGTTAATCATCCAGCTGCTCCGCATCTCTAACGTCATGCTGCGTCCGAGGCTCTGTTTCGCTCGCTGGAATAGTAATTTTACGATGCAATAACGACCCATTGCGGGACTTAGCAGTAGATAGCTATTTTTATCGTCGAAATCTGCTACGACAATTTTTCTCGTTTATCGGTGATTCCGGCAAATCTCACATAACGGGTGGGCTATTTTCTCCTTCGTAAGCCCTTCATTTTCTTCCGAGATCGCGTAAGTATCATGCAAATTTGGACACTTTCCAAAGCTGCCTTTTCATCCTGGCTCAATGATTATGCCCCGAGCATGGGTGCGGCGCTCGCGTATTACACAATGTTTTCGATAGCTCCCCTGATATTGATCGTAATTTCGACAGCAGGGCTCATCTTTGGTGAAGAAGCTGTCCGCGGCGAAATTTTCGGCCAACTGCAAGGTTTGATGGGTGATCAGGGAGCTCAGGCAGTGCAAGGTTTGCTTGAAAGCGTTAGCGAGCCGAAAGAGGGAATGGCCGGCACCATTATAGGCACGGTCCTGTTGTTGATCGGTGCTACCACCGTATTTGGGGAATTGCAGGACGCTTTCGACCGTATCTGGCGTGTTCCGGATAGAAACAAGACGGGCGGAGTGTGGCAATTAATCCGCGCAAGGCTATTATCTTTCGGAATAATATTGGGGATCGGATTCCTGATGATGGTATCCCTTATATTCAGTGCAGTAATGGCTGCATTGGGTAAATGGTGGGGACCTCTGTTTTCGAATTTGGAAGCGCTCGCTACTATACTGAACTTCGTATTCAGCTTTGTTTTAATGACAGCCATGTTCGCAATGCTTTATAAATTCATGCCACGGATTAGGATTCATTGGCGGGACGTCTGGGCTGGCGCAACGGTTACCGCATTACTTTTTACAATAGGAAAAATCCTTATTGGTATTTATATTGGAAAGAGCGCCATTAGTTCTGGATTTGGCGCCGCAGGTTCGCTGGTGGTTGTGCTGGTATGGGTGTATTACTCGGCTCAGATCTTTTTGCTGGGAGCGGAATTTACTCGAGTCTACGCTCATGCCCACGGATCACGGAAGGAGGAGCCGGTCTTTAACGGGAATAGTGGATCGGCACCCAGCAAAGTCAGTTGAGACTGTTAGCAACAAATAGAATTGTCCGGTTTGGTAGCAAATAGAGTGTCCGCTTTCTAACGCATCGAATTATGGATTCGATTCAGTGCGCGGCTGTGGCGGCGGATTTACGCCACAACCTTATTTTTC
>JACCWK010000055.1 GCA_013697655.1 Nitrosospira sp. | reverse complement strand
ATTCACAACTCTACCTGGAGTCCATGTTGCTTCAAGAGGATTGTAACTGACCGATGCCCGCCCGCAATTCACAACTGTGTCTGTGTGATGCCCGCCGTGCTCGCGGATTGTAACTGACCGATGCCCGCCCGCAATTCACAACAACATGGGATTAACTAACCCATGTTATTATTCTTTATATAGTTTATATACAATATGTTATAAAGTCTTATTTATATTGTGGGGCATTAACGGGACAGTTAAGGGCAATTATGGGACATCCTGCATCTATTTTATTCGGCAATGCATATGGGATGCAGCAGGATATGAGTATGCTAACTCTTCCGTTGCGGGGTCCTGCGGTGAGCGCTCGGTTCCAGCTATTTATCTCTCCATAGTTTCTGCATTTCCATAAACATGAATGATGCGGTCCAAGCGATCAACAACAAACCTGTAAGCGCCTCCAGGCTAGCTAAAAAACGAATATCACCGATAGGTTCAATATCACCATAGCCAAGGGAAGTATATGTGCTAAAAGAAAAGTAACTGCAATCCATAAAGGTTTTATTAAAATTTCCTTCCAATGAACCGAATCCATAATGGACCATGAAATAGTAAGCAGAAGCGAATAACCATATTTCGATAACATGTGCAAGCAGAGCACCAAAAACACCAACTAGGATGCGTATTCGATGCCGGTATGCAATCCTTGGAATAACAAGAGACAATTTATTCAGCGCCTCATAGTGAATTAACACGGCAAGAGTAACGAGAAAAATACTCATGATAGAAGTAAATATCATTTATCGTTCGCGGGTAAGCATAGGCTACAGGATAGCGGTTAGCGTGGCGCTGGTATAGGGTATTTAGGCACGACCTTTTCTGTGTAGTACATAAAGGGTGAAAGAGAAACAGTTAATTCTAGGGGTAAATAGTGAAAAGGGGTACTGGTGAAAGGGAAGCTATTGTTGGCAGTTGGGGGAGGTACCCATCGGAGAAATATTCAAATGTTGTGTATGGCAGCTTAATCAGGCGCTACTTAACTTTCATGGTAGATACGAAGCACATATTGGTTGTAAATAAATTAGGGGTTTCGAGTGTAAAGGCTTTATCTACAGGGAAAGGAGGCCGGGGGCTTTAACGTCAGCTTGGGGTAGAACTAAGGTATCCATCGGTACGCGCTTGATACACCGTTATCCGTTTTCCCGGCATGGAAGATTAATAACTAAAATGCCCCGCTAGTGTCCCACAAAAGAAAAGCACCTAGCCGAAATTGCACTAAGTGCTTGTTTTACTGGTGGGTCTGGCTGGACTCGAACCAGCGACCAAGGGATTATGAGTCCCCTGCTCTAACCAACTGAGCTACAGACCCTATTTAAGCACCCGAAATGGAAATATATACCGAATACCGATCAGCCTTCAGTATCCAAAAAACTACGCAGACGTTCAGAACGCGAAGGATGACGCAGTTTGCGCAGGGCCTTGGCCTCTATCTGCCGAATACGCTCACGAGTCACGTCAAATTGTTTACCTACCTCCTCAAGCGTATGATCGGTGTTCATCTCTATGCCAAAGCGCATGCGTAGCACTTTTGCTTCCCGGGGCGTAAGAGAATCAAGGATATCTTTAGTAACATCCCGCAGGCTGGCATAGACTGCGGCATCCGCAGGCGCCATGGTAGCAGAATCCTCGATGAAATCGCCAAGATGAGAGTCTTCGTCGTCGCCAATAGGCGTCTCCATGGAGATCGGTTCCTTGGAAATCTTGAGAATTTTGCGGATTTTCTCTTCCGGCATTTCCATTTTCTGTGCCAGCAGCGCGGGTTCCGGCTCCTGTCCGGTTTCCTGCAGAATCTGGCGAGAGATACGGTTCATCTTGTTAATGGTTTCAATCATATGCACCGGAATGCGGATAGTACGCGCCTGATCGGCGATAGAACGGGTTATGGCTTGGCGAATCCACCATGTAGCATAAGTCGAAAATTTATAGCCACGCCGATATTCAAACTTATCTACTGCTTTCATGAGCCCGATATTACCTTCCTGTATAAGATCAAGGAATTGTAAACCGCGATTCGTATATTTTTTAGCAATAGAAATTACCAGCCGCAAATTGGCTTCAGTCATTTCTCGTTTGGCGCGGCGCGCCTTGGCCTCGCCGGTAGACATCCGGCGGTTAATTTCCTTTAGCTCTTTTAGGGAAATACCTACTCGTTTCTGCAGCGTGAGTAAGTTCTGCTGCTGCTCAACGATGGCAGGCTGGTAGCGTCCTAGCGTTTGACTGTAAGATTTGCCAATCACGACCTCTTGTTCCACCCAGTCGAAGTTGCTCTCGTTACCTGGAAAAACCTTGATAAAATGATTACGCGGCATTCCGGCCTTAGTTACGCATAATTCCATGATTTTACGTTCATAGCCACGCATTTCATCCACCAACCCCCGCTGGGTATCACATAGCTTTTCCACCATCTTTGCTGAAAAACGGATAGCCATGAGTTCAGATAAAATATTTTCCTGTATGTCTTTATATGCCTTGTTTCCAGATCCTTTCTTTGCCAAGGCCTTCTGCATTTCAGCATATGCCTGCTGAATCACCGCGAAACGCACCAGCGCATCATTTTTTAATTTGAGTAAATTTGCACTTGCTATCGCAGCAATATCTTCATCTTCCGCATTCTCCGCGCCCAATTCCTGTTCCAGAAATTCATCTGAAATTTCTTCGCTAACCATTTCCTGGGCATTGGGGTCGAGCAATCCATCCACCAGCTCATCAATACGCATCTCATCCCGGGTCACTTTATTGGCAAGATCGAGAATTCCAGCGATGGTAGTAGGACAGGCAGAAATCGCCTGAATCATATGCTTCAATCCATCCTCGATACGCTTTGCGATTTCGATTTCGCTTTCGCGTGTAAGCAATTCTACCGAACCCATTTCCCGCATATACATACGCACTGGATCGGTAGTACGGCCAAATTCCGAGTCCACGGTAGAAAGCGCCGCCTCCGCTTCCTCCACAACGTCCTCATCGGCCACCGTAGGCGCCGTTTCGGACATCAGGAGCGTTTCGGCGTCGGGCGCCTCATCATAAACAGAGATGCCTACGTCATTGATCATACTTATGATGTTTTCGATCTGCTCCGCATCCAGCATATCATCCGGAAGGTGATCATTGATCTCGGCATAAGTAAGATAGCCGCGCTCCTTGCCTTGCACGATCAGGCTCTTGAGACGCATGCGCCGCGCCTCCAGGTCTTGTGGGGCGAGCAGGAGTTTCTCTGCGTCTTTTACTTGACCTCTACCTTCTTTTACCGCCTTGCCTTTGGCTGGTTTTGCGGTAAGCAGGCTTGGTTCCTTGACCGCCATAACCGCCCCCGCGATCTCGGTCACGTGAGGCGCTGCCTTAGATGATTTTGCAACTGTCTTAATTTTATTTCCCAACGCTTCATCGGCCACTTTTGCTGACCCTTTGGACGATTTCTTAACGATATCATTTGCTTCCTTTTTCCCCGCCATCTTGACTTTGTCGGCGGGACGATCCAAATCCGCAGCCGCTGAAGTCGTAGTCTTCGATTTAGCTTTTACCGCTACTTTGGCTTGTGCTTTTACTTTTACCATGTCGGTTTCCAAATAAAATGGCTAGCTACTATGGCTAGCTGAAGCGTAAAATTTTTCGATTATATCAAGATTCCGCGACCCTGTTCAGCTTGTCGCTGTTCCCTTCAGGGAACGGCCAATCGCTGAAGCTCCAGTTTTTCCTCGGGCGTGAGTGCACTCAAGGATTTGTTATGTAATTTTGTCATGCGTTGCTTACGTTTCATTTCCCTCAATCGCGCCAGAGCGCCGGCAAATTCCGCTTCCAGATCTATATCGCTGTCCCACATCAGAGTCTCGCTTTCAGCCTTTTGCAGAAGCGTCCGATGGGGACTATCATGAAAATATGTAATAGCCGAAGGTATGGCGGTATTCTCAGCAAGATGGGGGTGAGAATCGATAAATTCAACCAGTGCCGTCAGAACCGCCATTTCTTCAGGGTATTCTCGACCTTCTGTGAGCAGATCTCTCTCCATCTTGCGGATATAACTCGGATCGTATAACAATATTTGCATGAGCCAGCGGTACGGAGAGGCAGGTTGCGGGCGTGGCGCCCTTTCCACTCTTTCACGAGACGGATAGGAGGAGACACGCCTGATCTTTAGCAAACCCTCCAACTCATTCTGGGTGGCACCGCTGATTTCCGCCAGTCGCTTTAACAGCATCAGCGCAAGCCCTGGTGCCGCGACTCGCGCAAGCAGCGGTTTTGCATCCTGTACCAGTTTGGCGCGGCCTTCGCTGGTTGAAAGGTCCACGCGTGCCGATAGTTCTCTAAACAGAAAAATGGACAGAGGCAAGGTTTGTTTGAGCAACCCCTCAAAAGCTTCCTTGCCGAAATTGCGAACGTAACTGTCTGGATCCTCACCCTCAGGCAGAAAGAGAAACCCGACGTTTTTACCGTCAACAAGCTGTGCAAGAGTATCTTCCAATGCCCGCCACGCCGCTTTTCGACCTGCGTTATCACCATCGAAACAAAACACTACATTATCGGTTTGGCGCAAGAGTTTCTGTACGTGATAAGGCGTGGTGGCGGTTCCCAACGCGGCTACCACGTATTCAATGCCATGCTGCGAGAGCGCCACAACATCCATATACCCCTCCACCACGATTACCCGTCCCGCTTCGCGAATAGCCCTGCGCGCCGCGAATAAGTTATAGAGTTCCCGCCCTTTCTCGAATAGCGGTGTTTCAGGAGAGTTGAGATACTTGGGCTCGCCATGTTCCAACACTCGTCCACCAAAACCTACAATCATTCCTTTAAGGTTAAGAATGGGAAACATAATACGATCTCGGAAGCGATCATAGCGCTTGCCGTCATCGCTCTCAATTACAAGACCAGCCTCTACCAACGGGCTTGTCGGTGACTTTCCAGCGAAATCGGGAAATGCCTCCTCCAGACTCTGCCAACCGGACGGCGCGTAACCAATTCCAAAACGGACGGCGGTCTCGCCTGTCAAACCACGTTTTTTCAGGTAAGCGATGGCACTTTTAGAGTGCTTGAGCTGTTCCCGATAAAACTGGGCGGCGATATTCATTGCCTCAAGCAAATCCTGAAAGGAATTTTTTGTTTTCCGTAGACTACCTTCCGACGATCGAAATTGAGATCCAGGATCGGGTATCCCAGGACGGAGCTCCGATTCCTGAACAGGCATCTGCATTCCCACTCGGGCCGCAAGATCTTTTACGGCCTCGACAAAGCTCAAGCCACCATATTCCATCATGAAACCGATGGCGCTGCCATGCGCACCGCAGCCAAAACAATGATAAAACTGCTTGGTAGGGGTCACAGTGAATGAAGGAGTTTTTTCACTGTGAAACGGACAGCAGGCGGTGTAATTTGCACCGGCTTTCTTCAGCGGCACATCACGTTCGATCACATCCACGATATCTACGCGGTTGAGCAAATCCTGGATGAATGATTGTGAAATCATCTATAGCGGATAAAATCAATAATATTCAAGCGTAGTAAAACCAAGAAAACCTAATAAGACAATTTGATTATAGGATGTTTTCTCAAAATGCAAACCAATCACCCAATGCGGCCGCAGGGAAAATCTGAAACCGAGGCTGCGGTGATGATCTCGGATGTCAGTACCTGGACATCAGGCCAGAAGTTTTATCCTGACCAGCGCAGATACTTTGGCCATATCGGCGCGCCCGGATAGTCGCGCCTTGAGCGCTGTCATCACCCGTCCCATGTCCTGCTGTCCTTTAGCACCTGTAGCGGAGATCGCTTCGGTTACCGCATCGTCCACCTCGATATCGCTTAATGCCTTAGGCATATAAACTTGCAACACGTTCATCTCATATTTCTCCGCATCGGCCAGGTCTTGACGATGCGCTGCCTCGTATTGGGCGATAGAATCCCGGCGCTGCTTGAGCATTTTTTCGATCGCCGAAACTACTGCCGCGTCATCCAGCTCAATACGCTCATCCACCTCGCGCTGTTTGATCGCGGCTTGCAACAGGCGGATAGCATCGCGTCGCTTGGCATCACCCGCACGCATTGCAGCCTTCGTATCTTCAGTGATTTGTTGTTTTAGGGTCACAATGGAGACTATTTCGTTTAATTGCTATGGACCAGACACATTGTTATTATTGATTTCCGGGGGAACTATCTGCACACATTGCAACGAATCAGCAAACGAAACAGTTCAGTACAACATTAGACGAATCAGCCCCTGATCTTCGCAAAGAAGCTTCAGGAATAATCTCGCTTCTGTTCTTATTTGAGTTTGACTAACTTTCATTAATAAAGTTTCGGGGGGAGCAACTGGCTGCGCAGGCGTTTGTAAGTACGTTTAACTGCGGCGGCTAGCTTGCGCTTGCGTTCAGCAGTAGGTTTTTCATAAAATTCCCGAGCACGCAACTCAGTAAGCAGTCCGGTTTTTTCTATGGTACGCTTGAAACGACGCATGGCGACTTCAAATGGCTCGTTTTCCTTGACTTTAATAGTGGTCATGAAGATGTAGTCCCCTTTCTTAAGTTAAATGGCTGAAAAAGAATGATAGGTATTACTGGTGCGGGTAGAAAACTCGGCATTATATAACAGTGCTGAATTCTATTGTAAAAGACTAATTTCCCCTACACTCAATTGCTTGTACTTGGCATCGAAACTTCCTGCGACGAAACCGGCATCGCACTCTACCACACGGAGCGCGGACTGCTGAGCCATGCCCTCTATTCACAAACGGAAATGCATGGCGAGTATGGGGGGGTGGTGCCTGAACTCGCCTCTCGCGATCATATCCGGCGGGTACTGCCTCTTATTAGACAAACCTTTGGCGCGACCGGACTCGATCTGCGGGAACTCAATGCCATTGCCTATACTTGTGGACCGGGGTTGGCGGGTGCGCTGCTGGTGGGTGCGAGTATTGCCACCGCCCTGGGCTTCGCCCTTAAGATTCCGGTATTAGGCATACACCACCTTGAAGGCCATCTGCTATCTCCCCTGTTATCCACCCCTGCCCCTGTCTTTCCCTTCGTAGCCCTGCTGGTATCGGGCGGTCACACCCAATTGATGGAAGTAAGTGGTCTCGGGCTATACAAATTACTCGGCGAAACCGTAGATGATGCTGCGGGAGAAGCCTTCGACAAGACCGCGAAGCTACTGGGCCTGGGATATCCCGGTGGACCCGCGCTATCAAAATTCGCGGATGAATTTTTGAAATCGGGTCAACCGAAGTGTTTCAAATTACCCCGCCCCATGCTTCATAGCGGCGATCTAAATTTCAGTTTTAGCGGGCTGAAAACTGCGGTGCTGACGCTGATGAATAAACACGAGATCACTGGCCAAACCAGGGCCGGCATTGCACTGGCGTTCCAGGAAGCTGTGGTTGACGTGCTAACGGAGAAATCGCTGGCGGCACTGACAAAAACCGGCCTTAATCAATTAGTAGTCGCCGGCGGAGTAGGCGCAAACCATCAACTGCGCGAGAGCCTATGCCGCAGAACCGAGGAGATAGGCGCCCAAGTTTTTTTTCCTGAACTCGAATTTTGTACGGATAATGGCGCCATGATCGCATTTGCGGGAGCAATGCGGTTGCAGCTACCAGCAACTCGGAATAGGGAGCCGGTAGATACCTTTTCGATAAAAGCACGCTGGGATCTGGAGATGCAGGTTGTGGAAACATAATTTAAGGCACGCCACTCTTGCCGATACGCGCCTCTTTCCCTGCCATTAGATTGGCAATGTTCGACTTGTGCCGCCAGATGAGCAACAGCGACATGATGAGAACTACCAGGGTATTCACTCCCCAGCCAAGAAAATATAATGTATAAAATGGCGCGAATACTGCTGCCGCCAAGGCCGATAGCGAAGATACCCGCCAGATCACCGCGACCATGAGCCATGTAGCGATCGCCAACAGTCCCACCCATGGATTAAATGCAAACAAAACGCCAAGTGCTGTAGCGACCCCCTTTCCACCTTTAAACCGTAAAAATATTGGAAATAGATGACCCAAAAATACGGCCATAGCTACAACGGCAATCGCTCCATCGCCCAATCGCCAAACTGGCGCGAAATATTGCGCCAATGCTACCGCCAGCCAGCCTTTACCCGCATCGCCCAATAACGTCAGGACGGCTGCCGCTTTTTTACCACTTCGCAGCACGTTGGTGGCCCCCGGGTTTTTCGAGCCATAGGTACGCGGGTCAGGCAGCTGGAAGATCCAGCTCGCCAGCAAGCCAAAAGAAATTGAGCCCATCAGGTAAGCTACCAGTATGAAAGCCAGCAGTGTCATGGCGTTAGCGTCATATCTACAATAGAATAAAATTCTTCGCGCCGATTCTACGTGAAAAACGGCGTAAACAATGGATCAGGCTTCACCTCAATTTCTCAATCCTGGGAACCTCTCGACCCGTCCTCGTAGAACGTATTGCTGACAATCTTGATGCTCGCAGGCCTTTTACAAAAGGGGTAGAGGCCGTAACTGGGGTTTGGATGTTGAAGGATGCAACGCCGTTGATTGGGCGCAAGATTTTTGCGCAAACCACTGCGATGGTGTACATAGGGCAACTTCTGGGGAATTATTTTGTGTAGCTGCTAGCCTGAAGAATCGTTATTTGAATTCGACTATTCGTCCCCTCGCTTATCTGTTAAGAATCCAACCGCAAACCGGCGGCGAGCTTCTTAATGGTAAACTTGGAGAGACTTATTCAGAGGCGCGCTTAAGATGGACATAATTTTTCTCCATGAACTCAAGATCAAAACCTTGATTGGTATTTATCCGTGGGAGTGCAAAGTTGCACAAACCCTCCAACTCGACCTTGAAATTGCGCTGCCTTCGAGCCGTCCCTGTCATACAGACAATTTCGAGGATGCACTGGATTACGCCCTTATTGTCCATCGCATCAAGGAAACGCTTTCGCAAAAACATTTCGCTCTGCTGGAAGCTGTGGCTGAGCACATAGCGCAAATTATCCTGAAGGAATTTGGGGCACCCTGGGCCAAGGTTAGCGTGGCCAAACTCAATGCAATACGTGGCGTGAAAAAACTGGGCGTGTGCATTGAACGTCGTCGAGAACTTTCATCTATTCAAAAGACAGCCTGACCTAGACTGTCATACCTTCATCGGCTGCCAGAATGCACAGTTAAAACCTGCCGAGCTGGAGACAATTCCCATCTTAAGTTTAACCTGCTTAAATTTGCCGGGCGCGTTGCAGTACTCAGCCGCCACTTAATGCGCGATTAATGTTGCCTCGATCTCGGTAAAGGTCCGGGCAACTTCCGTGGAGGGAATGGAGACACCGAGTTGCTTCTCGATTTGCGTCAATGAGAAAATACCACACACTGCCGGCTTGCTATCAGCACCGTTCTCTATCACGAAGGCATGCTGCCGGCCAGCATCAAGCAGACTGACGACAACATCTCCGACCATGGCGTGCTGAATATCTCCCATGGAAATGGCTTCCAGCCGATCAAGCGGAGTCATGATGTCGGAAACCAGGATCTCCTTATGCTTTACACGCCGCTCCTGAATGAAACGGAGTGGTTTTTCACCGAGAATATCGCTCGCGGTGATGATACCCGCAAGAATGTCATCCTGATTCAGTACGAGCAGGGAGCGCACACCACGCTGCATCATGTATGCGTTGGCCGATTCCATCGTCATATGCAGCTCAATTACGGCAGCTTGGGTGTGTCGTAGATCGGTCATGACATCAATTGCGGGCGATTTCAGGGTTACAGCTTTGGGCGGAGCAGGAGAAGCAACCCGCACAGCACCCATAAGGCGCCGTGTGGGAAGGACGTGATAATCGGACATGGCGTTATCCTCCAGCGTAGTAAATAGATATAAATTTGAATTCTAATAATACAATTCAACTCTACGCCCAACAGGATGACGGGTCAATGAGGTTTGGACAACGCCGTACGCTAACTAAACGAAGCGTTGGCTTTTTTTGAAGACTCGTAAGCGGGCAAATAAGTAGAAGCAGTAATGTTACTTCTAACCTTCGGCTGTTAGAACCACCCTATCCTTCAATTTCCTCGTTCAGTCGCTGCAACATGGAAAGCGGGTCTCTAGCGCGGGTAATAGGTCTGCCAATAACCAAATAGTCTGAACCATTTTCAATCGCCTGACGCGGCGTAGTTATCCGCTTCTGCTCGTCCACAGAAACATCAATCGGCCTTATTCCGGGCGTTACAAGGCAAAAATTCTTACCCATGATTTGCCGCAACTCCGGGACTTCCAGCGCGGAACTCACTACTCCATCCAGTCCACAATCCCCCGCCAGCAACGCTAATCGCTGTACCACTTGCTGCGGGTCTTCGTGCAGGCCAATCTCGTTCAGATCGCTGCGTTCCATGCTGGTGAGCAGAGTCACGGCTATGAGCCTGACCGTCCCCACTGGCACGGCCTCCCGCGCAGCAAGCAGCATTCGTTTTCCACCGAGTGCATGAACGTTTATCATCCAGACACCTAGAGCTGCTGCGGTTTTGCATGCATTCACCACGGTGTTGGGAATATCGTGAAATTTCAAATCGAGAAAAATTTCGAACCCTTTGCCCATTATCTTTTCCACGACCTGCGGTCCCGCGGCAGTAAAAAGCTCTTTTCCCACTTTAACCCTGCACAACGCAGGATCAAGCTTCGCTATGAAAGCGAGCGTCTGTTCAGCACCGGGAAAATCAAGCGCTACGATAATACGGGGATCGTTCATGTGGTCAGTAAAGCACCTTCAATAAGTTGAAAAAAAGTCATTCGAAGAAGAAAGACCAGTGAGTGCTTGTTATTCGTGCTCATCCAGCGCGGAGGGATATTTTTTCTTTAATGAAGTGATTATCCGTCTTTGCCTGAATATCTTGCCGAGGCAAGATAGAACGCCAATCGTTACTCCTAGGGTAAAAAATAACAACAATATCAATATTAGAGGCGCTTGCCATTCGACGCCAAAATAATAGTGTAACGTTACCGTCTCGGCATTCCTCACGGTAAAGCCGAGCAGCAACAGAAACAGGACACTGCGCAAGAACCATGTCAGGTAACGCATGATTGATGTTCCGAAAGCCGACTGCACACACCGGAGGGAATCCGTCTTCGCCCAACAGGTGAGATTTACTTCAGCCGTGCATATAAAAAGACAAAAGGCGGCATGATCTTGCAACCCGCCGCCCAATAGTTATCTATCGTGAAAATTTTTTTAGTTCTTGTGATCAACCCGCTCGCGCATTTCTTTCCCGGCCTTAAAATGTGGAACATACTTCTCCGGAACCCGCACTTTTTCTCCGGATTTTGGGTTGCGCCCGATACGCGGCGGACGGTAGTTCAGATCAAAACTGCCAAATCCACGAATTTCAATGCGCTGCCCCTGTGACAAACTCTTGGCCATGGCATCAAGTATCACCTTGACTGCGAGCTCCGCATCCTTCGCCACCAACTGCGGATAGCGGGCTGCAAGCCTTGAGATCAATTCCGACTTTGTCATGGGCATCCTTTATTGTTCAGTATTTTTAACATCCATCTTCGCTTTTAGGAGCGCACCCAGACTAGTGGTTCCGGCACTTGCGGCAGTAGTATCGCCCGTAACCTTTTGCATGGCATCGGACTCCTCCAGCATATCCTTGGCTTTGATGGAAAGGTTAATACTGCGGTTCTTGCGATCAACGTTGATTATCATCGCCTCAACCGCATCACCCTCCTTCAAATGTGTCCGGATGTCTTCCACTCGGTCGCGCGATACTTCCGACGCGCGAAGATAACCTTCCACATCATTCTCTAGCGCAACCACTACGCCTTTGGCATCAATTGATTTGACTGTACCTTTGACAATGCTGTTCTTATCGTTCAGCGCGACAAAGCTATTGAATGGATCCCCCTCCATCTGCTTGATGCCCAGCGAAATGCGCTCACGCTCGACATCAATGGACAGTACCATCGCCTCAACCTCATCGCCCTTCTTGTAATTGCGTACCGCTTCTTCACCCGGCTGATTCCATGAAAGATCAGACAGATGCACCAGTCCGTCTATACCCCCCTGTAAACCGATGAAAACGCCAAAATCGGTAATGGATTTGATTTGCCCGCGTACCTTATCGCCTTTTTGATGATTCATGGCAAAGTCATCCCAGGGATTAACCTTGCATTGTTTCATACCGAGCGAGATGCGCCTCCGTTCCTCATCAATCTCTAGAATCATGACTTCTACTTCATCACCCAGCTGTACTACCTTGGAGGGATACACATTCTTGTTGGTCCAATCCATTTCGGACACATGCACGAGTCCTTCAATACCCTGCTCTATTTCAACAAATGCACCGTAATCCGTCAGATTACTGACTTTGCCGAATAGACGAGTATTTTGCGGATAACGCCTTGAGAGTCCTACCCATGGGTCTTCGCTCAACTGCTTCATACCCAGCGAGACGCGATTTTTTTCCTGATCGAATTTGAGTACTTTGGCCGTCACTTCATCGCCGACGCCTATAACCTCAGAAGGATGTTTCACTCGCCGCCATGCGAGATCCGTGATATGCAACAAGCCATCTATACCACCCAAATCCACAAAAGCGCCGTAATCGGTGATGTTCTTGACAATACCCTTGACGATCGCGCCTTCCGTCAGATTTGCAAGCAACGACTGGCGATCGGCTCCTTGACTCTCTTCCAGAACGGCGCGGCGCGACACCACTACATTGTTGCGCTTGCGATCAAGTTTGATGACCTTGAACTCCATTTCCTTATTTTCGTACGGCGTGGTGTCCTTGACCGGACGGATATCCACCAGCGAACCAGGCAGAAAGGCGCGAATACCGTTAATCATGGCGGTCAGGCCGCCTTTGACTTTACCGCTTACCAGGCCGCACACAATGGCGCCGCTTTCCATCGCAGCTTCCAGGTCATGCCAGGCTGTCAGACGCTTCGCCTTATCCCGTGACAGACGGGTCTCACCATAGCCGTCTTCTAGCGCCTCGATCGCGACACTAATGAAATCACCAGGCTTGACTTCGATTTCACCCTTGTCATTCTTGAATTCTTCGACGGGGATAAAACTTTCGGATTTGAGTCCTGCGTTCACGACTACGATGTTGTAATCAACTCGAACAACCTCGGCGGTGATCACCTCACCAATACGCATTTCCTGGCGAGAAAGACTTTCTTCAAACAGCGCTGCAAAACTTTCTGGGGAATCTGTGGCGGATGAAGCAATAGTAGAAGCAATAGTCATTGGAGAAAATACCTGATTTGAAAATCCCGTTCAAACAAAATTCCGACGGGGCTAGTAGGTTAATAATTGTCTGAATACCAGATGCGACTTTCTCCATCTGGCGATATTCAAACGCCTTTGGCTGCTTGTAAAAAATTACTGCTTTTGCGGCAATACCTCACATTTTACTGGTTTCAGAGAGTCTTTTCTGCATCCAAAATGGATATGGCGTGTTGCTCATCCTTCATTCACTAATTCTGTGCCTAATGAACCTGGCTGAAACTTTGATTTTTTAGAGGTGCCCTTTTGTGCATACTTCAGCGTACTGATTCAATACGCTATCTACCGCCTGTCCAATATCGAGCTCAGTCGTGTTCAATAAACTCGCACCCGCATCCTGATGCAAGGGTGCTGCGCTGCGATTACTGTCCCGTGCGTCGCGTTCCTGTATATCCTGAAAAAGGGTTGAAATATTAGCATCTATCCCTTTCTCCATCAACTGTTTATACCGCCGTTGCGCTCTTGTTTGAGCGCTCGCGGTAAGAAATATCTTGAGAACGGCATCAGGAAACACAATCGAACCCATGTCCCGTCCGTCCGCAACCAGGCCAGGAAGGCAACGAAATGCACGCTGCCGTGCCAATAGCGCCTTTCTAACCTGCGGATAGGCAGCGATTCTGGACGCCGCGTTACTGCACCTCTCTGTACGAATTGCGTCAGCAACGTTTTCGTTCCCTAGGCGTATCTCCGCATCTTCAAAAACGACATCGAGACGTATGGCAACATCACTGAGCATACCCTCGTCAGCCAGATCGAGCTTCGAGCGCATTGCGGACAGCGCCACCAGGCGATAGAGCGCGCCACTGTCAAGGTAATGAAACCCCAGTTTTCTTGCCACGCGCTGCGCGACCGTACCCTTGCCAGAGGCAGAGGGGCCGTCAATCGCTATAACCGGAATATCACTAAAATTCATGAAAAACCTCGTTTCTATCCAGCGTATCAGATCAGGCTTTGACTATCCCTGCAAACTTCTCAAAATAATCGGGAAACGTCTTAGTCACGCACTCAGGGTCGTTGATACGCACGGGAACCCCGAAGGACGCGAGGGAAAAACACATGGCCATGCGGTGATCGTCATACGTATCAATTGCTGCATTTGCGCGAAGGCTTTCAATTGGCGGCGGGGTGATCCGTAGAAAATCCGACCCCTCCTCCACCGCAGCACCCAACTTTCGCAGTTCCTTCGCCATCGCAGCAAGGCGGTCGCTTTCCTTCACGCGCCAGCTGGCAACGTTCCTAAGCGTGGTGGTACCGTCGGCGAACAATGCCGCGACTGCAAGCGTCATGGCGGCATCGGGAATGTGATTACAATCAAGATCAATCGCCCGGAGGCAACCGGCTTCCGGTCCACGAGTCTCAATCCAGTTGTCTCCCCACCTGATACGCGCCCCCATTCTTTCTAATGCTTCAGCAAAACGGACGTCTCCCTGGAGACTGCCAAGCCCTAACCCTTCTACCCGTATCGGGCCGGTACCAATAGCTCCGGCCGCGAGAAAATAAGAAGCCGAGGACGCATCTCCTTCGACAAATATACTGCCGGGACTGCGGTAACGTTGCCCGGGGGGGAGGGCAAAATGCTCCCATTCCTCTCGTTCAACCCGCACGCCGAAACGCGCCATCAAGGCAATTGTCAGCTCGATATAAGGTCGTGAGATCAGTTCTCCTATTACCGTTATTGTCAGCATTTCATCTTCAACCGATCCAGATAGAGGTAGGGCCATCAGCAAACCGGTCAGGAACTGACTGGATACGTCACCCTTCACTGTTATGGCATTCGCATGAATGTTGGCGGGTCTGATTTGCAATGGCGGGAACCCTTCCTCGCCGAGATACGTTATATCCGCCCCTAACTGGCGTAGCGCATTTACCAGGTCGCCAATGGGACGTTCATGCATGCGCGACACACCAGATAATCGATAGCAACCCTGCGCCAAAGCCAGTACTGCAGTCAAGGGACGGAGAGCAGTGCCTGCATTGCCCAAAAACAAATTCGCTTCCTTTACGGGAAAACCGAGGGGAAATCTCCCACCAACGCCCTCCACTTGATAATCATTTTTATCAATCTGAACGATAGAAACCCCTAAAGTCTTCAGTGCGTCCAGCATCCGCGCTACATCATCGGACGCAAGTAAGCCCCGTATATGGGTAACACCATCCGCCAGCGCCGCAAGGAGCAGAATACGATTGGAAATGCTCTTGGAGCCAGGCAGGCTTATGACACCCTCAGCGGTCTTAACCGCCGGGAGATCAAGAAAACTCACGACATTTCTCTGAAACGATCACTTTAAAGACCTCTGTAAATCCAAATTGCGAGTTTCCGTTACTTACGTGAACCGGGTAATTGCCTAGTTGCCTTTACTCCGCTTCATCGTCAGCGGGGCGTTGAAGTAAACCCCCTCTAATTTACCCAAAGTACTTTATATTATTAAAGAATACGATAATTCACGGTAATAATAGCGGATGGCTCGGAATTTTAGCGAAAGAACCCGCTATTGTAATAAACTCTCCAAACACTCTCATAGAACTAATGGAGAACTCGTAACCAATATTGACCACTTAACCATGCATAGGCAAAATCCCGCATTCTCACGGAATGATTGAGCCCGTTGACCCATACTTAAAGGGAAATCCCAGAATGCCGCATTGGTTCAAAGATAATTCACAATCCATTGGAAACACCCCGCTGGTTCGGCTTAATCGCATCACTGTCGGCGCACCCGCGATAGTGTTGGCTAAGATAGAAGGGCGTAATCCCGCATATTCAGTAAAATGTCGCATTGGCACCGCGATGATCGAGGATGCGGTATACCGCGGACTGCTCGGTCCCGGAAAAGAACTGGTGGAACCAACGAGCGGCAACACTGGCATTGCGCTGGCATTTGTTGCGGCCGCGCGCGGCATTCCATTGACTTTGACCATGCCGGAAACCATGAGCCTGGAACGCCGCAAGCTACTCGCCGCTTATGGCGCAAAATTGATCCTGACAGACGGGGCGCGCGGAATGAAAGGCGCGGTAGCGAAAGCCGAGGAAATTGTTGCTTCTGATCCTGGCCGGTACGTATTACTCCAGCAATTCACGAATCCCGCCAACCCGGCCATCCATGAACGAACTACGGGGCCGGAAATCTGGAATGACACAGATGGCGCCGTTGATATCTTCGTTTCCGGGGTAGGCACAGGGGGCACTATAACCGGCGTATCGCGCTATATCAAGAAGACGAAAGGAAAAGCGATTATTTCAGTTGCAGTTGAGCCATCCGCCAGCCCCGTACTCACCCAGCACCGCGCCGGTGAACCGCTAAAACCCGGCCCGCACAAGATTCCCGGAATCGGTGCTGGTTTCGTACCGGAAAATGTAGATCTCTCCCTGGTAGATGAAATCGAGCAGGTCTGCAATGAGGAGGCAATGCATTACGCACGCCGCCTGGCGCGGGAGGAGGGCATTATCTCCGGAGTTTCATGTGGAGCCGCTGTAGCGGTAGCGGCACGGTATGCCCAACGACCTGAAAATACGGGCAAAACGATCGTGGTCATTCTGCCGGATTCAGGGGAGCGTTACTTGAGTTCCATCCTTTTCGAAGACGTGTTCGACACTCGGGAGTTGGAGCCATAATGGCAAAATTCGAAGAACCAGAGTACTTGTCATGGAAAGGAACACGCTTGGAAATCGATACGGTTGTTGCCGAGTTGCGCGCCTTGCGTGTGGAATCACTGGAAAACCGGCAGAGACGCGATAAACCGCCTAAGCTTCCCTCCCGCAAAGCACTGATCGGCATCGCGGATGGACTGAGCGCCGTGCTGTTTCCTAACCGCTTGGGCTTACCGGAACTTACTGATGAAAGCGTCGACTATTATGTGGGACACACGCTGGATGTGACACTCAGGGATCTCCTGGTACAAGTGCGCCGTGAACTGCGCTTTGTGTCCGGTCTGGAAGCCACGAGCAATGCGGATCGAGAGCAGGCCTCTGCCATTACCCAGGAGTTTGCCAAGCAATTGCCGCATATACGCAGTTTGCTGGAGAGTGACATTCAGGCAGCTTACGAGGGAGATCCAGCCGCGCGAAGCATCGATGAAATACTGGTTTGTTATCCCGGATTTACCGCTATCACGCATTATCGGCTGGCTCATGAACTGCATCGTCTGGGCGCCCCATTGATTGCTCGCATGATTTCCGAAATTGCCCATTCCGCCACCGGTATCGAGATTCATCCAGGTGCGAAGATTAGCGGCAGTTTTTTCATTGATCATGGTACCGGTGTTGTCATCGGCGAAACCGCTATTATTGGCGAACACGTGCGGCTATATCAGGCAGTAACTCTTGGTGCCAAGCGTTTTCCTGTGGATGAGCATGGTGCATTGGTAAAGGGCAATATACGGCATCCCATCGTAGAGGACGATGTAGTCATTTACGCTGGCGCCACCATTCTCGGCCGCATCACGATTGGCCGTGGTTCGACCATTGGCGGCAACGTCTGGCTCACGCGCAGCGTCCCACCCGGCAGCAGCATCTCGCAGGCACAAATACGCAATGAGATGTTCGACGGCGGTGCCGGAATCTAGGGAATCGGATCTCCCAATAAATCCTTCGTGGATGTTTGCTCGCGAACTCAGGAACTTATTCAGAGGTCCGAGTGAAACCAACGCGATGCCGGCGCATGACGCTGACCTCATCAGGACCCGTTGCAGGAAGTGGTCTCCATGCGGTTATACTCGCTCTTGATTATCATCGCGCAAAAGTGTTTAAAGTGATTAAAACAACCTTTTGCGATGCCTGAAGCACCAAATATCTCTCAGCCGAGTTGACGCCCGACCAGTCAATACTTAGACTGTAGGGAAATATTAAAATATCTGGCATTTTCGAGCAGAACGGCAGAACAATACGGGGAATTATGTACGCGAAATGCATTAAGTGCGGGAGTGAAAAAACGCACGGCTCTCGTGTGCGGCCCGGTGAGCGCACCATAGGTATGCTGTTCCTCAGACCAGTACGCTGCCGCGACTGCAAAGAACGCTTTTGGGTGTCAAATCCAAACGCCTATTTGACGGCAGGAGCAATGCTGGCGGTAAGTGCATTGTTTATTGGCGTGGTTTGGCTGATTATAAAGGACAACATGTCTGATCAGTACATTTCCCCAGCATCGGAAACCGAGCCACCGCCACCCAACGTTTCCGATGCCGCCAAGCTCAACCGGAATTCCACACCGCATCTGGACGCGGTGGATGTCTACAACGTACGACCTTCTAATAATGCACAGATTGCTGCCGTTGCGAAGTCAGCGAAGTCAGCTAAGCCCGCTACACCAGTGCCAAAGCTTACGGACGACCATCACTTCGCAGTCCAGTTGTATCAAGAAAGCGCAGAAAATGGGGATAGCGATGCGCAGTACAAACTTGGTCTGCTGTACCTTACGGGAAATGGTGCCCTGCAAGACTTCGCCGAAGCTGCGAAATGGCTCAAATTGGCGGCAGAGCAAGGCTACGCGCTCGCACAGTATGAATTGGGTCTCATTTATCGCACTGGGTATGGTCTTGCTACTGATCAGGTGCAGAGCTACATGTGGTTGAATCTCGCAGCCGCTGCCGGCATCAAGCAGGCCGTACTGGTCCGGGATGAAGTCATGAAATCTCTCAGTACTAAACAACTTGCGCAAGCACAAAAGATTTCCCGTGAATGGCTCGCCTCGCGACCCAAGCCCAAACCGCACAAGTCTGACACGACGAAGACACAACCTGACACTGCCACCGCTCCCTTTGGCCGGACTGAATCGGAAGCAGCCCAATAATGAAAATGAAGTGCCGGCGCCTTGGGGGAGTGCTCTATTCCCGCTTACCAAGAATTAATCCCTGCGCGGTTGATGCAGCCGAATTCTCAAGGGAAGGGGTTTGCCGCTTTCTCGATGAGGTGGGCCACGATATAGAATTTCTTTCCGCGTTGACAAGTGATAGCCGCTTCAGTTATCAACAATTATCTGCAGTGGGCCACATCTTTGTCATCCTCAACTACTCGACAGAAGCCCATACGAATTTCTGAAGCAGCCAAGCTAGATCAGGCACGTTGACATATCATATCTTCACGGGTGAAATCTTTATGAATAAAATATTTGATGTCATTATTGTCGGGGCCGGCACTGCAGGCCTCGCCGCATTGCGGGAAGTAAAAAAGCGTACGAGTAATTTTATCCTCATCAACCACGGCCCATGGGGAACAATCTGTGCCCGGGTGGGTTGCATGCCTTCCAAGCTGCTAATCGAGGCGGCAAACGCCTTTCACCACCGCAGCACCTTCGAGGAATTCGGTATCCGGGGTGCCAGCGGTCTCACACTCGATATCGCCGCCGCGATGCGACGCGTACGCCGGTTGCGTGACGACTTTGTTGCCAGTACGCTAAAAACCACCGATGCGCTGGGCGAACGCGCCATCTCAGGCCGTGCACGCCTGCTTGGCGTTGGCAGGCTGGAAATAAACGGACAGGAGCTCCAGGCACGCAACATCATCATCGCCACTGGATCACGTCCGGTCATGCCTGCACCCTGGCGCACTCTGGATAAGCAATTACTCACTACCGACACATTATTCGAACAGAAATCCCTGCCTTCGCGCATGGCGGTGATAGGACTTGGACCCATCGGTGTTGAAATGTCGCAGGCGCTTAGCCGGCTTGGTATAAACGTGACTGCATTTAGCGAAAGTACCCACATCGCCGGACTGAGCGATTCGCAAGTCAATACTGTAGCAACAGGTCTTTTAAAAAAAGAATTTCCTTTGTATCTGGGGGAAAAAGCTGATCTGGAAGCAGTAAGCGGGGGGGTGCGCGTACGCGCCGGCACTGTGGAAGTTGTGGTTGACAGTGTGCTTGTTGCCTTGGGCCGGCGCCCCAATATTGATGGCCTCGGGCTTGAGACGCTGGGGACAGCACTCGATGGCCAAGGCCTGCCGCCGGTCAATCCTCACACCATGCAAGTAGCCGATCTACCCGTCTTCATGGCTGGTGACGCCAATCAACAGATACCACTATTGCACGAAGCAGCCGATGGGGGGCACATAGCTGGAATCAACGCTACCCGCTCTGCTCCAGTCCACTTTACGCGCCGGACGCCGCTTGCAATAGTCTTTGCCGACCCCGGTATCGCAATGGTGGGCACCGGCTTCAAAGCACTCGACGGCAGAAAAATACTGACGGGAGAAGTGCGCTTTGAACACCAGGGCCGCGCCCGCGCTGGTCAACGCAATAACGGCATCATGCGCCTCTACGCCGCACCGGAAAGCGGCCGGTTGCTCGGTGCTGAAATGTGCGCGCCCGCTGGCGAGCATATGGCACACCTGTTGGCGCTGGCTATAGATCGTTCGCTGACAGTGCAAGACATGCTGCGGCTGCCGTTTTATCATCCGGTTCTGGAGGAAGGTCTGCGCACCGCCTTGCGCGATCTGGCAGCACAACTTCCCCCTTGTGGCGAATCCGACCTTGCCGCCTGTGACGCATTCAATGCCGACGCGCTGGATTGATCTGATTTGATCAGGCGTAGCCGGGCTGTGCCGGCGCACTTTGGTATGGAAAGCAGTCCGGCAACGGTTTATAATTGGATGTGTACATTTGACCACACGAGGAGTGAACGGCTATGACGCAGTCAGTCTCCATCCGGCTCGATGACGAAGTCTTGAGCAAACTCGACATGCTTACCAAAGCTACGGAACGGTCGCGTGCCTGGCTCATGGCTCATGCCGTGGAACAATACGTACAACATGAAGCATGGCAAATCGAGGCCATTCAAAATACATTGGATAAAATCAGGCAAGGTAATTCGAAATTTGCCAGCGAGGACCAGACTGAACAGTGGCTGCAAAGCTGGGGTAGCGATCAGGAACCAAAAGCGCCGGTATGCAGATAAAGTGGCATGAAAATGCCATTGATGATCTTGTCTCGTTGCGGCAACACATTGCGCTGGATAACTCGCATGCCGCACAACGCATGGGTGGAAAAATTCTTGAGTGTGTCAAATTGCTCAAGGAACACCCGTTGCTTGGCAAAGCCGGGCGCATCCATTCTACCCGCGAACTTGTCGTGACCGGCACACCCTTCACCATCGTTTACCTGCCCCAGCCTGATTCAATCACCATTCTGCGGATTTTCCACCAGATGCGGCAGTGGTAACGATCCCCCATTTTTGCTACTGATCCAATCCAAATACTGAACAGAAATAACAATAGGACACTCATTGAGCCAGCTACTCATCAACGACTATCTCAAGCAGCTCGATATCATCAGGAAAATCAGCGGCAGCGCACGCGAAACCATCGTGCGCGAAGCTTTCAAGGATTTGCTCAAGAACTGGGGCCGCCGGCAGAATCTGGTATTTTTGGCTGAATACCCGGTCAAAACCGCGACCAGAACCAATATCACCGTCGATGGCGCCTTGCTACACGAACTGCGTATGCCGTTGGGCTATTGGGAAGCCAAGGACGCGAACGATAATCTTGACGATGAGATTGTCAAGAAATTCAGGAAAGGCTACCCCCAGGACAACATCATTTTCTCGGATGATGTAACCGCCGTTCTGGTGCAGCATAAAAATGAAGTCCTGCGCTGCGACATGACCGACACCGTCAGGTTGTCCCAGCTACTCACGCTTTTCTTCAGCTTCGAACGGGCCGAGATTGCCGGTTTCCGCGCTGCAGTGGAGCAGTTCAAAACCGATCTGCCTGCGGTATTGCAAGCCCTGCGGGAGATGATCGAACACGAGCATGAGGCTAATGCCAACTTCCGCGACGCCGAGCAAAAATTTCTAGTCCATGCGCAAGAAGCCATCAACCCCAGTTTGACTGATGCCGATGTGCGCGAAATGCTGATCCAGCATATCCTCACCGAAGAAATCTTCGCGAAGGTGTTTGACGACCCAGATTTTCACCAGAAAAACAATGTGGCACGCGAGCTATATGCGCTGGAAGAAAAATTCTTCACCGGCAGCCTGAAAAAACAGACCCTCAAAGGACTGGAGACCTACTACGCCGCCATTCGTGCCGCTGCCGCCCAAATCTCCAGTCACAATGAAAAACAGGCCTTCCTCAAAGTCATCTACGAAAATTTCTACAAGGTTTATAACCCCAAGGCAGCGGACCGCCTAGGCGTGGTCTATACGCCGAACGAAATCGTTCGCTTCATGATCGACGGAGCCGACTGGCTGACGGAAAAGCACTTCGGCAAGAATCTGATCGATAAGGACGTCGAAATTCTCGATCCCGCAACCGGCACCGGCACCTTTATCTGTGAAATGCTGGACCATTTTCGTGGTCAGCCTGCAAAACTCAAATACAAATACCTCAACGAGCTATACGCCAACGAAATAGCCATCTTGCCCTACTACGTGGCAAACCTTAACATTGAAGCAACCTACGCAGCGATTACGGGCAACTATGAAGAATTCCCCAATTTGTGCTTCGTGGACACACTGGACAATATAGGTCTGCACACTGCCGCCAAGGGTACTACCGCTAATTTATTCGGCAGCGTCAGCGAAGAGAATGTCGCACGCATCAAGCGGCAAAACAGCAAGCGAATTAGCGTGATCATTGGCAACCCGCCATACAACGCCAACCAACTCAACGAAAACGACAACAATAAAAATCGCGAATACCCCGAAATCGATAAACGTATCAAGCATACCTACATCGCCGAGAGTACCGCGCAGAAAACCAAACTCTATGACATGTATGCCCGCTTCTTCCGATGGGCCAGTGACCGGCTGAGCGAGAACGGTGTGATTGCGTTTGTCAACAATAGCTCGTTCATTGACAGTCGCACTTTTGACGGCTTCCGCAAGGTGATTGCGAAGGAGTTTAACGAAATCTGGGTGGTGGATTTGAAGGGTAACGCGCGAACCAGCGGTGAGCGGCGCAGGCAGGAAGGTGGAAATATCTTTGATGATCAAATCCGCGTGGGAGTAGCTATCTGGTTCTGCGTCAGAAAGAAGGAAATCAATGGATGCAAAATCATGTACCAGACAGTACGTGATTATGCCAAGGTCGATGAGAAACTCAGTTTTATCAGTAGCAAATCATTGCGCGAGCGGCATTTTGATCTCATCGCACCGGATGCAAGAAATAACTGGATCAACTTGGCGAGCACCGATTTCGACACACTGATTACACTAGCAAGTAAAGACACCAAGGCTGCAAAGAGCAATCGCGATGTGAAAGCGCTTTTTCACAAGTTTTCATTGGGTATTGTGACCGCTCGAGATGAGTGGGTTTACGACTTTGATCCAAAGCAGGTTGAAGCAAAAGTTCAGTTCCTCATCGCTGAATATAACTCGGAATTGAAGCGACTCAAAGGCAAGCTCCGAGCACGAGAGCATCTTGAGGACCGTCTCGCGTATCGCATCAAGTGGTCGCGTGCGGTAAAAAATGATCTCAGCAAATCGGTTGAGTATGTCTATGGGAGAGAATACTTACAGCCAGCATTGTATCGACCCTTCGTTAAATCGTTTTTATATTTCCAAAAACAACTCAACGAAATGCAGTATCTGCAACGCGAGTTTTTTGGAGCACAACATGAAAATGTAGCGATGCTTCTCGACCTTGGGGGCACGAAAGCATTCAGTGCAATTGCCACGAACTTGCTGCCAGATTATCACGTCAATGGTGATTCGATCTGCTTTCCTCAGTTCCGATATAAACTCGGTCAGCGTATTGACAACATCACCGACTGGGGTCTCAAGCAATTCACCGAGCACTACAAGCCAGAAACCGGCATCGGCCATAGCGCCAAGACGATCACCAAAGAAACTATCTTCCACTACTGCTACGGCGTGCTGCACGATCCGCTTTATCGCGAAAAGTACGCGCTGAACCTGAAGCGGGAGTTTCCGCGCATCCCTTTCTATGCGGACTTCTGGCAATGGGCCGCGTGGGGCGAGATGTTGATGAAATTGCACATCGGCTACGAATCGGTGGAGCCTTTCAGCCTTGAGCGCATCGACTCGCCCGACACAAAAACGCGCGCCGCCGGTCTTTCACCCAAGGCTCTGCTGCGCGCTGACAAAGATACGGGCATCATCACGCTGGATACCGAGACTACGCTACGCGGTATTCCTGCGGAAGCCTGGGATTACCGGCTTGGCAACCGTTGCGCGCTGGAATGGATACTCGACCAGTACAAGGAAAAAAAATCCAAGGACCCCACCATTCGCGAGAAATTCGATACCTATCGCTTCGCCGATTACAAGGAAAAGGTGATCGACCTGCTTGCGCGCGTAACCACGGTGAGCATGGAAACAGTGCGTATAACCCAGGCGATGAAGCAAACCGCACGATGATTACCGGGCGGGCGCGGCACTGATGCCATCGCCATTGAATTCCTTGGATGAACCAGAGTCCAAGGCGGAGCGCATCATCGTGAGCAGGGCATCCGTAGCGATGAACAACATTAGGAGATAATTTATGGATGAATTTGCATTTGCGAGAGTGCTCCATGTGTTGGGTGTGGTGCTGTGGATCGGAGGTGTGGCGATGGTCACCACCGTATTGATTCCCGCTATGGCGCAAATGAAATCGGCATCCGAGCGAACAGAGTTTTTTGGCCGCATCGAAAGCCGCTTCGCGCCTCAGGCACGTTTCACCACCTTGCTCGTCGGCTTGAGCGGATTCTATATGGTACATATACTCAACGCCTGGAGCCGTTTTGCGGAACTGCGCTTCTGGTGGATGCATGCGATGGTCCTGGTGTGGCTGATCTTTACCTTGATGCTGTTCGTAGTAGAACCGCTGGTGCTACGCCGGCAGATAAAGAATACGGCGGAGCACGATTCGGCAAAAACCTTCGCGCGGATGAGGCGCATGCATTGGGTAATGCTGAGCCTGAGTCTTGTCGCTGTCGCAGGAGCGGTGGCGGGCAGCCACGGGTGGATGTTTCACGGAGAGTGAGCATGAGTTATGCAGCACTAAAAATGATTCATATCACCAGCGTTGCCATCAGCTATCTTCTGTTTTCTTTGCGTAGCGTATGGATGATGCGGGATTCCACTGCCCTGCAACAGCGCTGGGTGAAAATTATGCCGCATATGGTGGATACCGTGCTACTCGCAAGCGCCATTGCGCTAGCTATCATGCTTCACCAGGATCCCATACACAACTCCTGGCTCGGCGCCAAAATCGCGGGACTTCTACTCTATATCGGTTTGGGTATGGTGGCATTAAGATTCGGAAGAACACGTAAGGCGAGGATTTCCGCGGTGATTGCGGCTCAGATCGTTTTTTTGTATATCGTACTGGTCGCTTTAACTAAAAACCCTGTATTGTTTTCGTTTACACCATGATGGCCCGCGTCAGCAGACGCCGCTGCCGATATTTTTGAAAACCGGCAAAATATGCTCAGTAATTTAAGCGGTTGCTAATATTGTATGCCACTCCATGCGATACTCGTTTAAGCTCAGCTATTTCCTTAATAAAATTCCGCTGTAATTACGTTAAATTTTCTTTTTAGACATTAGCGAAACCCAAGCAGTCCGATTGGCTGGTTCCCGTTTTTTGTCACGAAGGTATATGTAACGTATTACTTCAGCACATACTTTATAATTGCATGCATCCGCCGTGTCAGTGCGAAGGGCAGCGAAAGGTCACATGTTCAAACTTATATTTCATCTCGGCACCTTTTTAACATTCAGGATTAAACTCGGCCACTTATAATTGCAGATGCTCATTTTCGCCCTCTTCTTCGACATTCGCCCCGCATGCTAGCACGCTGGTGGATTTATCCCATCGCAGCAGTTTTTGCGTTGAGTCTGCTTGGGATTCTATTGATTGGTTTCGCAGCGCTGGTTACCTTCCCCACGCTGCCTTCGCTTGAGGCATTGACCGATTATCGCCCGAAAATTCCTTTGCGCGTCTATAGCGACGAGGGCGCCCTTATCGGAGAATTTGGCGAGGAGCGCCGCCAGGTGGTTAAAATCAGCATGGCGCCGAAACGCCTCAAGCAGGCGATTCTTGCCGCTGAGGATGACAGGTTCTATCAGCATGGCGGCGTGGATTACATCGGGATACTGCGTGCCGCTTACTCCAATTTCGCTTCTGGCGGAGTACGCCAGGGCGCCAGTACCATTACTATGCAGGTTGCAAGGAACTTTTTTCTGACCAAGGAAAAAACGCTGACCCGGAAATTCAGTGAAGCTTTACTTGCATTCAAGATTGAACACAGTTTAAGCAAAGACGAAATCCTCGAGCTTTACTTCAACCAGATTTATCTCGGCCAACGCGCTTACGGGTTTGCCGCCGCAGCCCAGGTATATTTTGGCAAACCCCTGAACGATATTAACCTCGCTGAAGCCACGATGCTTGCGGGTCTTCCCAAAGCCCCCTCACGCTTCAACCCGGTGGTCAATATCAAGCGCGCCAAGACACGCCAACTCTACGTACTGCGGCGCATGCATGATCTAGGCTATATCTCCAGTCAGGAATTTAAAGAAGCAGGAAAACAACCGATCCACGTTAAGCGTGAGTCACAGGAATTCACTGTGCGCGCCGATTACGTGGCGGAAATGGCGCGTCAAGCCATGTATGAACGCTATCGGGAGGATACTTACACCAAGGGTTTCAGAGTTTACACCACGGTGAAGCGACTTGATCAGGAGGCGGCCTATAAAGCAGTGCGTCAAGGCGTGCTGGATTATGATAGACGCCATGGCTATCGCGGTCCCGAGGCAGTTATCGACTTAGCAAAAAGTGATGGTGACCGCGAGGAGATGCTGGAAGACGCGTTACAGGAAGTGGTCGACAGCGATGATATTTATGGGGCCGTGGTGTTGGCCGTCGACTCAAAACTTGTCAGGGCATATCGCAAAGGCGGCGTAATTATCGAAATTTCCGGCGATGGCCTCAAGTTTGCGCAGAAATTTCTTCCCAACAAAGCCAGCCCCAAACCCCAAGATATTCGCCCGGGATCACTTGTTCGCATACGGAAGAACGAAAAGGATGTATGGCAAATTGTGCAACTTCCCCAGGTCGAAGCCTCGTTGATTTCAATCAATTCGCGAGATGGCGCAATTCGCGCCGTGGTAGGCGGCTTCGATTTCAATCGCAGTCAGTTTAATCACGTCACGCAGGCATGGCGTCAACCTGGCTCCAGTTTCAAACCTTTCATTTATTCCGCCTCTCTGGAAAAGGGTTTTACTACCGCAACCGTCATCAATGATGCCCCGCTATTTTTTACCGCAGCGGAAACAGGAAGCGAGGATTGGGAACCTAGAAATTTCGATGGTAGTTACGAAGGGCCTTTACGCATGCGCGAAGCGCTTGCTAAATCCAAGAATTTGGTATCCATTCGCATCCTCCAGGCAATCGGCGTTCAATATGCCCAGGATTACGTCGCCCGTTTTAGCTTCGACCCTAAGCAGCATCCCCCGTATTTGCCTATGGCATTGGGCGCTGGGTCGGTTACACCCATGCAGATGGCAGTAGGATATGCCGCCTTTGCCAATGGAGGTTTACGCGTATCGCCTTATTTCATCAAGCGCATTGAGGATGTGAAAGGCAATATACTGGAGCAATCGCAACAGGCACTTGCCGCAGAAAAAGCAAAGCAGATCATAGACCCGCGCAACGCCTTTCTCATGACTAGCATGATGCAGGATGTGATCCAGCGAGGCACTGCAACCAGGGCAAAACAGCTGGGCCGCACCGATCTGGCCGGGAAAACCGGCACCACCAACAATCACGTCGACGCCTGGTTTTGTGGTTATCAGGCCGATCTGGTCGCCATTGCCTGGATTGGCTTTGACACCCCCAGATCCTTAGGTAATAACGAAACCGGAGGCCACGCCGCCCTGCCGATATGGATGAGTTACATGGGCAAAGTATTGAAAGGTGTTCCGATGGCAGTTTATACCCCTCCGCCAGGCATCACGGCAGCCAAAATTAACCCGGAAACCGGTTTGCGACAAACCGGGGGTACAATGACAGAATATTTCCTTCAGGAGCAGTTACCACCCGAAGCAGACGACAAGGTGGACGATGCGCTTAAGTCGACGGAGGACGTAATAAAGGAATTCTTCGCGCAGTAACAAAACATTGTGACGCACTCTTGCGATCGCCTATTTTTCCTGGTTCAGCCATTCCGCCGCATCCAGCGCGTAATAAGTTAAAATGCCATCGGCACCCGCCCGCTTGAAAGCAAGTAGTGATTCAAGAACGCAGGTTTTTTCATCCAGCCACCCGTTTTGCGCAGCGGCCTTGAGCATGGCATATTCTCCACTGACCTGGTAGACAAAAGTGGGCGCGCCAAACCGCTCCTTTACTCGCCGGACAATATCGAGATAAGGCATACCGGGCTTCACCATCACCATATCAGCACCTTCTTCCAGATCCAGCCCCACTTCCCAAAGCGCCTCATCCGAATTAGCCGGATCCATCTGATAGGTGTATTTATTTCCCGTGCCAAGATTGGCAGCCGATCCCACCGCATCCCGAAAAGGACCATAGAAACCGGAAGCATATTTTGCCGAGTAGGCAAGAATGCGTGTATTAATGCACTTTTGACTCTCAAGCGCAGCTCGAATTGCAGCGATGCGTCCATCCATCATGTCCGATGGCGCAACAACATCAGCACCGGCCTGGGCATGTATCAGCGCCTGTTGAGCCAATACAGTCACGGTTTCGTCGTTCATTACATAACCATTGGCATCGATCAACCCGTCCTGCCCATGACTGGTATAGGGGTCGAGCGCAACATCAGTGATAATGCCAAGCTCAGGAAAGCGTTTCTTCAACTCGCTTACTATACGGGGCACAAGACCCATCGGATTAATGGCCTCGGCGGCAGTAAGATTTTTCAGACGGGGCTCGATAACTGGGAAAATAGCAATCGCGGGTATGCCGAATTGCAGGCACTTTTCTGCTCGATACATTAACAGATCCAGACTTTGCCTCACCACTCCCGGCATAGAAGATACGGTCTCCTCGCGTCTCTCCCCTTCCAGTACAAACACCGGATAAATGAGGTCCTCTGGAAGCAGATGATTCTCCCGCATCAATCGGCGGGAGAACTCATCACGGCGCATGCGCCGCATTCTTTTCTGTGGAAATTGAGTAAAAGCTGGCATTATTGGCCCAAAAAAAAAAAGAAAAAAAATTCGATAAAAAAATAAAAAATGGGAACTTGTACGCAGATTTGCTGCTCTTACTAGCAGACGGTATTTGATTGTCTCCCGCTTTTCCTCCCTGAGCGGGTACCTTAATCCCTATTAAGGTAGTTTGCCCCCGGTTTTATTCCCCTTTAACCGGGGGTTTTTTATTTTCAGCTTAGTGCGGCTTTGCGCAGAATTTAATTCCTGTATCAAATTTGAATCCAGTCCCAACCATGTGCCCAGCAAGGCGGCGGCCTCGTCGACCCCCTCGCCCGTCATGCTGGAAAATAATTGTATGCTGCATTGCGGATAAGTTTCGCATAATAAGAGCAGCACATTCTTTAAAATTTTCGCTGACTGCTGCCGACTCAGTTTATCTGCCTTGGTAAGCAGAACATGCACCGGTTTTCCAGTTGATCCAAACCAATCCAGCATTCGCCGGTCAAGGGGGGTTAAAGGATGTCGAATGTCCATGATAAGCACCATGCCGTAGAGAGATTCACGGGTTTGGAGATAGGTGCTGAGCAAGTGTTCCCAATGCTGGCGGATTTCAGCCGGCACTTTAGCATAGCCGTAACCGGGAAGATCAACCAGGAACCGACCACTCCCCAGCTGAAAAAAATTTATGTGCTGGGTACGTCCAGGCGTTTTACTGACGAAAGCAAGGCGGCCACGATTGGCGAGCGAATTAATAGCGCTGGACTTGCCCGCATTGGAGCGCCCGGCAAAGGCAATCTCCAAGAGTCCCTCCGGCGGCGGCAGGTGCTGCAACTGATTGACCGTAGTATAAAAGGTTGTGTGTTGAAAAATGGACATGTGTTTCCAGATCAGGACTCGCGAAGTGAAATAGATTCTCGACTACAAACTGTATTCAAATTTTTGAATTCACAGCGGTATTTCCGAACTCTCATGCGCAATCAATACCAGGCCTTCCAACACCATATTATCCACGACCCGGGTACTTACATTGAGCTGGGGTTGTAATTGCTGCGCCGTACCGCCGCTGAGGATGCAATCAGGCACATGGCCTAGCGTGATAGCAAGCAGTGCGGCCATGCGTTCCACTGCGCCAGCCAATGCGTGCATCGTCCCGCTGTATATGGCGTCGGCGGTACTGTCGGGGTAATCGCGAAATTTTCCGCTCTCAGGGTTAAGCGAGGCGGTATTTTCAATTAATATTTTCTGCATCAGATCCACACCGGGGGTGATGATGCCGCCCAAAAATTCCCCTGTGTCAGAAAGCGCGTCAACCGTCATGGCGGTACCGGTATCCACCACCAGACAGCCCTGCCGTTGCAATTCCCATGCGGCGATCAGAGCTGCCCAGCGATCGCTCCCGAGCTGTGCGGGATCCGTGTAGTAATTGCGAACGCCACACTGATATGCAACGGCCGCAATCCATTCCGGCTCGGCTTTCCAAGGGGAAAATAACTCGGACAGATCCATTTTAGTCTGCATATTTCCAACGTGCGATACCAGGATACGCGCGGGTTCCACTAGATCTCGCCACTCTGCCTCCAGCAGTGCTTTTTCGGTTTGCACCGCTATACCCTGTTTCAACCAGGAGTGTCCGTCATGCAGCCCCCACTTGACGTAGGTATTGCCGGAATCAACTGCCAGTAGAAGGAGGGGGTCCATGTCATGTCATCCTGCACAGCGTAATATCGCCACTTCGGTAGCTGCGCATTCCCGCTGGGGTTCGTAACAGTAGCGATCCGTCATCCGCTACGCCATGGACAACGCCTTCCTGGCTCGAGCCGTCGGGTAGGCGAAGCGTGACAGTTTTATTTTCGCAGATGTGATGATCCTCCCATTCTTCCTTGAACGGGGCAAAACCTTGATGCTCAAACTCTCTCAGCATTATTACGAGATTAGTGAGCAGCGCGGCCAGCAATTTATTACGGTCCGGCATTTTACCCGTTATGGAGAATACGTCTGTCGCACCCTGGTCTATACGTGCCTGTATGTTCTCCGACAGTTTCAGATTCAGGCCGACACCGATCACGACGACGGTGGGACCGAACATGTCCCCCTGTAATTCGATCAGTGTTCCCCCCAGCTTGCAGAAATTAAACATCACATCGTTCGGCCATTTAAGTACTGTGCCTTTAATCCCCGAAAATTCCAACGTGCGTATAACTGCTACTCCCACTGCCAGGCTCAAACCCGACAGAAAGCTCGGGCCCTGCTGAAATCGCCATAGCAGTGAAAAGATCAGTCCATCACCCAAACCGGAGTGCCACTGCCGACCCCGCCGTCCACGTCCGCTTATCTGGAGCTCTGCCGCCGCCACCCGCATACTGACGTCGCTGGACTTCAATTCCATTGCGGCTTGTTGTAGAAGCAAGCTGCTGGTTGATTCGGCAGTATCCAGTATTTCGAGGTTAATATTATGCGCCTCCTCTCCCAGATGTTTGAGAATGATGTCCCGTTCCAGCCATTGCATCGGCTCGACTATACGGTAGCCACGCCCACGCACCTTGTGCACCGTCAGGCCAACCTCATCCAGGCCGCGCAGCGCATTGGACACGCTGGTGCGCGAAACTCCAAGACCGCGTGAAATGGTCTCGCCGGAGTGAAACTCGCCATCGCCTAACAGACGCAGAACGGAAAAGGTAAGAGGCTTCATGCAATCAGATGTAGTGTAAGTATTCTTACCACCAAAATGGCGTCAACGCAGCGATTGCTCTCATCGCAAACTGGAATTCCGTGCAGCGCGAATCTCTTCGGCCAACTGAAACACGGACATCGCGTAATGCACACTGCGATTGTAGCGGGTGATGACGAAGAAATTATTGAACCCCAACCAATATTCGTTGCCACCCTCATTCACCAGCTCGACCAACGTAGCAAGATGGGCGTCGGAAGGATCCATTCGTGGTATCACGCCCAATTTTCTTATTTCTTCCAGTGTATACGTTGGTTCTCGCCCCGCGAACAACGCCTCGCGGTAATTCTCGCCGTTTACCAGCGCTGGAACCACTGCGGTCTGCTCTGTCTCCCAGCCAAAACTCCTCAAATAATTCGCAACGCTACCTATTGCATCCGCCGGACTGCCGGACAAATCGGCCTTTCCGTCACCATCAAAATCCAGCGCATAACGCCGGTAGCTGCTGGGCATGAATTGCGGAATACCGATCGCGCCTGCGTAAGAACCCCTTATATTGAGTACGTCCGCATTCTGCTCCCGCCCCAGCAACAGATATTGCTCGAGTTCGTTCCGAAAGAATTCTGCCCGCTTTGGATAGCCAAATGCCAGCGTGATCAAGGCGTCCAATACGCGGTGTTTGCCGGTCTGAATACCATAGGCTGTTTCCACACCGATCACGGCGGTAATAATTTCCTCGGGAATGCCGAATTCCTTGCGTGCCCGCTCCAAGGTCGCGGCGTGATTTTTCCAGAATTCAACTCCGCCCGCAATACGCCGCGGATTGACGAACAAGGGGCGGTACTCATGCCATGGTCTGGAGGTTGCTGGCTGGGAAATCGCCTTGATGATTACCGGCTGAAATTGCGCCATTCCGAAAATGCTCTCTAGTTCGACTTGCTTGAATCCATGCCGCCTCACCATCTCTCCGATAAAGATTTCGATCTCCGGGCCCGACTGTGCCGCTACAGCGGCTTCAGCATTTTTATCAGTTTCAGCGGTCTCAGCAGCCGCCGTGCCTCCAATGAACGCAACAATTCCACATGTACACAGCAGCCAACGCATAATTACCCTGATAAAGAAGTGTGCCGGATGATTACTTATCAAAGAAGAAACTCGATCAATGTCTTATTAAACCTCTTACACTGAACTTATCGTTCACTCTTGGCCTTCATGCTCATCGCCCCACTCCCGCCATCCCTTGAGCAAAGGAAAATAAAGTCCCCGCCTCACTGGCCGTCCATCGAGCAATCGCATGACTGCAGCATAACGATCGAGCTGGAAACGGTAGCGCTCCTGCTCGCGGTCAAGGAAGCCGTCCAGATCCGTGCCTTCGTGACTGCTGGTCTTATAATCCACCACCCAGCGCTGCCCCTCCGCATCACAGAAGGTGCGATCAATAATGACGTTTACATACATCCCGTCGATAACCGCAGTCATGCGCAACTCGTTGCGGACATTCTGCTGCGGCCCAAGCAGCCATTGCCCGCGCGTATCATCCACCGCGTGAGCGAGCGCCGTTATCACGCGCCCAACAGCTACATCGGTATCTCCATCATTGTAATCCATGCCGCAGGCAACCAACTGATACTTGAAAGTATCGCGCAAAAGCTGAATCCGCGCCATGCTCCAGTTTTTTACCTCGTCTTCCGCAATGCGCTGCAGCCAGCGGTGTACGACGCTTCCAATACGGCGTGCGGTTTCACCAACCCACGAATATTCGATATCGCCCTGCACTGGCGTTATGTGTTGCAGCGCGCTCCACCGCACAGGGGGCGGCGGGGCGGGCAACTTCCAGCCGGATACGAGGCGACGTAACAATTGATTGATTGAGTATTTTGCTCGTCTTCTATTCTCTTCCCCGTCAGTGACAAAAGATATCACCGGAGACATTGCTCGTGCCGCAACTTCGGCATAGGCAGGTTTGACCACAGGCCAGAGTTTGCTGAGTAATGCCTTCCCGGGAGGAGACTTCAGTTCGAACACACCATCAGAACCGCAAACAAAGCCTGTGCTGCCGAGTAGGTGCAGACGCGCCTTGGCACGTGTTGAGGCAACGTAGAGCAATCGCTCGTCCTCAAATTGCGCTTTCTCGTCATCGAGTTTTTCCAGCCAGGAGTAGATGCGATCAGGGTCCGCTCCTGTCTCCTGGATCGGCGCAAGCAACAAGTCGTTACCTTCATTTCCCCCATCCTCGGAGAATATTGCGCGCGGGTGCTCCATCCACATGAAGAGTTTCTTGTCGTTGCTGCGTGACGAGCGGCCAAGGCCGGGCAGGATTACGCAATCGAACTCCAGCCCCTTGGCTTTATGGATGGTCATGATTTGCAGTGTAGTGTCAGCCTCCATGTCGGGTAATGCATAGAGTTTGGCGAGTCCTTCCTCTAATGCAGCAAGATTTGGAATACTGGCGGCCTCCTCGTGCACTTCGAGATAATCAAGATAGACCGTGGCATCCTCTAAATCCGTGGCATCCTCGATGCAACCGGGGCCTCCCATCCCAAGCCATGCCGCCTCGACAATCGCCCGGAGAGATTGGCGGCAGCGATTATCCATACAATGCCCCAGCACTTCGCGCACCCGCAGCAACCGGGTAAGGCCATCGGGGGAAAGTCTGGCCATGCGTGCCTTATCATTCATCAATTCCCATACAGTTCGACTATTGCCTCTTGTATCTTTTGCCTCCTGGTCTATAACGGATGTTTTATCGACGTCCTCGGAAAAGCAATCAACGTGCGCCGAAATTACCGTGTGGATATCTGCGAGCGTAAGGCCGCACCACGGCGCGCGCAATAACGCGAGCCATGCCAGCCGATCCCCCGGATGAGCAAGCGCGCGTGTCAGCGCCAACAAATCCTGCACCACCGGACGATGGCCGAGCCCCTCAATCTCGATCGCGCGAAAACGCACTCCAGCTTCCTTAAGCCGAGGGATGATTTCATAAAGATGATTACGGCTGCGCACCAGGATTGCGGCGGTAGAAGCTGGATTATCGCGCCGCGCTTGCATGATTATTTCTACTACCTTCATCGCCTCCGCGATGTGGTCGTTATTAAAAAACGGATGTATGCTGACTGCCGGGCCGGAAAGCATGTCGTGTGTTGCAACGGATTTCGTATAGGGCACCGCACCCTTGATGATGTTTTCGTGTTCCAGCATCACGCACGCAAAGGTAGCGTTGATCCAGTCTACAATGCCGCGCTGCGATCGAAAATTAGCACAAAGGGAAATCGGCTCGAGTGCGACGTTGCCAATCCCCGCCGCGCGGGCTCGCAGGAATAACCCGACTTCGGCCTCGCGAAACCGATAAATGGACTGCATCGGGTCCCCGACGATAAACACGCTGCGGGCATCCCCCCGTTCCCATCCGGCAGTAAGCTTCGCAATTAATTCATATTGGCTGATCGATGTGTCCTGGAATTCGTCTATCAATAAGTGATGAATACGGTAGTCGAGCGCTAGCGCGAGATCGGTAGGCAGCTCGGGTTCGCCCAGGGCCCGCAATGCACCTTGCGCGACTTCGGTAAAATCCACCTTATTATGCGACTGAAATACGAGCTTGAGCTGTCCGACGGCGCGTGGTAGCAGCCGCGTAATCGAACCCAGCACTTCCCATTGCTGTTCAGTATAAGCGGGCGGCGGTAGGAGACGAATATTGTGTAGCGCAAAGCGTAGCGTGTGGTCAGCGTTAGCAGCCATCTGGTCGACCAACGCAAGCGCCCTTTCTTTCCATGACTTCGCGATTTCTTTTTCGGTCTTGGTGCCACCTGGTGGAAAGCCGTTGCTAACCGTATACTGCTTGCGCCACTCACCGTCTTTCGTGAGCAGCAGCGTGGTAATGGCATGCCAGATGGCAACATCCTGTTCCTCATCTCCCGGGAGCGCGCCAAGCTTATCCAGTCTATCGTAAACAAATGGGGACGGCATTCGATCGCCAGCAATCAAGTTGCCGATGGCATATCTCACCAGCTGGATCAGTTCGCTTTGCATCGACATAGGATAAACATTGCACAGGCTGCACACGCGCTGCAGCGCCTCGTGCCGCGCATTCCTTAATGCCGACTCCAGCTCATCACGCTCCTTGCCATAAATATGACGCAGCCAGTGGTCTCGCCGCGACAGCATTTCTGCAAGCAGTTTTTCGACACGGGCGACATCATTGTCAAGGTGCTCCAATAAGCGCTGGATATCCTGCGCCACCGCATCATCGCCTTCGACAAGACCGATTGTTGTGCGCGCGGCCTCGAGATATAAATCGGATGCGTCCTCAATACTTTCCGGCTGAGCGCCGAATTTTGAAAGCGTTGGCATCTGGCGCGTTAGTGATGCGCACAATGAGTCGAAAGTTTGAATGCGCAGTCGTGCCGGATTTCCGGCAACATGCCAGCCTAACTGAGTGTCGCGTCGCAGAACAGCCTCAACCAGCTCCAGGGTTAATTTATCGTGCCCGGTTTCAGGGGTTTCAAGCGAATCGGGGGAGCGGCGGGTTTTTGCAAGCGCCGCCACTACGCGTTCACGCATCTCCGCCGCGGCCTTGCGGGTAAACGTAATCGCAACGATCTCTTCCGGTTCATCTGCACATGCAAGCAAGGCAAGGTAACGCTGAATCAGAAGCTCGGTCTTGCCCGAGCCGGCAGGAGCCTGAACAATAAAAGATTGCTCGGGATTGAGTGCGCGGCGACGTTCGTCAGAATCAGGAGTATCGAGCATAGGCAAACCCGTTATTCAATCGTCTTCCCATTCTGTAGGCGCGCATGCTATCCGCTCATCAATACGGCAGAACGATTGCAAGTCACAGTTGCGGCAAGTGTATGGAAATTTCTTGGGATCAACCTCGGCATGACCGCTGGAAAAGCTCGTCGCGATGAAAGCAAGATCAACACGCCAGCCCGCAACCAGTTCTTCCCAAGAGCTGTACTGATCACCCAGGCGCGATTCGGATAACGCCTTCGAGCCGGGCAGTAAATCGCTACCGCCCGCAAGTGCAGCAAACCGCATGTCACCCATCCTGACCTGCGCAAATGCAACCGCTAAGGCATCCGGTTCGGTAGTAACGAGATATAAGGGCAATTGCGGTTCCTCCGGGCGCTCGCCAAGCATGGTGGTCACCAACGGCGCTCGAACCTTATAATCGATGATGATGCGGCGTCCGTCACCAAGTTCGTCTACCCGGTCGAGGCGAGTCGACAACAAAAGACCTCCGATCTCAACACTGCGCTTATCTTCGATCGCTATAACTTCGAAATCGCTACGTTTTTTTTCTCTATTGAGCCACTCACGTGCCAACCGCACTAGCCGCCGCTGTTCAATAGTTGCAAAACGCCCTGTAAGCGCGGCTGGGTGATCCCGGCGGATGCGCGCGATAGCTTCTTTCGCCGCATCCGCAAGTATCGCTTCAAGCTCGTCATCATGGATGGCATCAAGTGCACTTTTCGTCCTGAGCTGTCTCCATATTTGTGCGAGCACATGGTGTATCAATGTACCGCGTTCCATGGCATCAAGCCCCGTGTGGGGGAGGGTTATACCTTCCGCGCCGAATCGGTGAACTGCGAGGGCACGGAAGGGACACGCCGCATGATCTTTTATCACCGCCGTGCCGCCGATATTTGCGATTAGAATCTGATCAAGGACGGGTGCTTTGTCATCTTTTATATACTCAAGCCGACAGGCACTATGGATCAGATCACGGTAATCCGTGCGGGCAGGCAACATACACTCGCGATCGGCAATATTCGCGATCAGTGGACTAGGCGCAAGCTTGCGAGGGTCACGGTCATCGCTATGCCGCGGGTGGCTGAGTATGACCTCCCCTGCACTGGACAGCCATGCATCAGTAAGTCTTCGCGCAAGTTCCAGTGACGCAACTACTGAACCCCGCGGCAACTTTTCAGTTCGCTGTAATTCGATCGGCAGAAAAGGGTTAGGACTTGGCTGAGGCGGCCATACCTCATCAGACAGCCCCATGACCCAGAGGTGATCGAACTCAATGCCCGCGGCTTCCAGCACACCAAGTATCTGAATCGGGACATCCGGTGTTTCGGGCTGAAACAGCGTCTCCGCTGCCATATGTCGCAGACGCAAGACTCCCTCGCTGTAACCGATGCGGGGCACAACACGGCCGAGAGCAGAAAAATCGGCAAGAACCTCGTGCCATTTTCCTAATGTCTGATATTCCGACGAATCCAGATCACGCTCTCCCGGAAAACCGACGATCCGCAGCACTTCGGAAATCGCTCTGGACAATGCCGATGGCGTTTGCACGCCGAACAACTTTGCCTTGCGGAACTCAGCAAGGGCGGATAGCCCCTGCACCAGAACCGGGCAGCTTGTACCAGTCTGCTCACGCTCTACCAGGCTGAGCAGTTGTTCGAGCGTAATCACGGGTTCGGCATGTTTGCGCAGTTGCACATCGAGCCCTGCGCGATTGACCATTTCGGTATCGCCACCGCCCAGAAAAGAGGATCGGAGTAAAAGGCTTGCGCGCTCAAACTCAATCGCTCGCCCGCAGAGATCAAGTATCAGGAACGCCGCGCGTACGAGGGGATAAGAGCTCAGAGCCATGCCCAGCGACACGTTAAACGGGAGCGTGCGCCGGACGCCATCTGGTAGCAACTGTTGAATGTCAGGTTCCATCACAGAACCGAAAATCCGCATGATCGCGTTGCGATACCGGGAAAATCCCGGAACAACGATACCAATGCGCGCAGCGCCATCAGCCTCGAGTCGTGCACGCGCCCAGACTGCTGCGCGACGAATCTCGTCACCATTGTCATTACACGCCGTTCGCCGCACATTGCCGCTGGGGGACCGAGGTTGAGACCGCGGCCGTACCAACATCACCTCGCAGCCCGTATCCCCCAGCTTGCTCAGCAAAGCCGCCTGCTGCGGCGTAACAATGTCGAACCCATAGAAAACCAGGCGCTCCGGTTTATGGACTTCCACGTGCTCACATACACTGATTACCAGATCGCAAAGGCGTGCGTGATCGATCTGTCGTAAATGCCGGGTGATCTGCTCGTAGCGCCGCGACCAATCCTGAAAGGCCTTGCAATCTTCGTTTAATGGAAAGTTCGTGAGTCGCGGAATGAGGTGCCATGCGTGTGCGAGCTGCCATGCCTCTCGAGCAAGCTTTGCGGCGTCCGCGACTGCAAGCAGGGCCGCACCCGTATTTGACCGGATAATGGCGTCCTCCCACAAGACCTGTTCCTGGGCGCTGGTAAGCAGGAGGGATAATTCAGGCACACATCCAGAGTAAAGCGCGTCTTCATAGAGGCGCTCGACGAATGCAGGAAACGGCAGGACATCCGCCGTTTCCCAGATAGCGATTCCTTGGTTGGCCTGAGTTCCGTCGAACTCGCGTCTAAGTGCAATCGCGAGTCGCCGATTAGGGGTAACTACCATGACGCCGGTTCTCAATCCAGCGGCAAGATCCGTAAAAATATCGGTAAGAGGAACTTGTGGAAAATTCAGAATGGGGGGCGACAAGCTAATGCTGTCGAATTATCGTTCCAGCTTGTCCAACTTGTCTGTTACCTTTGCCCAATCATCGGCATCGGAAGGAGCATCTTTTTTCTCAATGATGGGTTTCCAGGCTTTGGATAATTCGGCGTTTAGTGTAGTGAAATGCTGTTGATTTGTAGGCACGTCATCCTCCGCGAAAATTGCCTCCACGGGGCACTCCGCGACGCACAGGGTACAATCTATACACTCGTCCGGATCGATCACCAAAAAATTGGGCCCCTCACGAAAGCAGTCTACCGGGCACACATCTACGCAATCAGTGTATTTGCATTTGATACAGCTTTCAGTTACCACATAAGTCATGACAGGTCCTTGCTCGGCTCTTTGAGAATTCGCGATTTTACCAGAAATTTTACGGGCACCGCTATAACTCTACAACCCAGCTCTACAACTGATACTACGCTATTGCTGAGGTTTATCCTCTTAATCGGCCCGCATGGCATCTATCGTGATAGCGTTTCATACCGGCGCTCCCAGCCTTAAGTTACTTCGCTTACTGCCCAGCGAATGAGAACGCCGAGGCTCAACATGATCATATAATATTAAAACATGAGAAAATGACAGCGAAATGAGTTCTAGTCATATCCGGGCCTCGTTCTTTGTTAAATGGCTAATTTGTTAAGTTCCACTTTGCTATGGCGTTATAAAGCAGCTACTGGACCACGCCTCTTCCTTTTGTATTGAACTCCAAAGTAACAACCAATTCCCCGATTATTACCGGCCACTCCAATTTTAGCGTCACCGCCTGCATGATTTTTTCAAATCCGCCCTCCGACTGTGATACAGAATAATAGGGTTGCGCGCGCAATGCTGCCGGCGATGAAACATTGAGCGCAATACTGCCACGCAACTCATCGTCATCCAGCGTTATCCGGGTCATGGCGGGTAGTTCAAGCAACTGTCCGAAGCCGCCAAGGACTTGGTCCTGATAAATGTAGCGACCGCTCCACCCGTCACAACTTGGCATGGCGAGGTTGATCTCGGTACTGAACGCACCTTCCATTTCGCCGGCGAAACGATACGATACCAGCAGCCGGTTTTCGGCGAGTTTAAAAATTTTTTTAATGTGCAGCGGATATATATCCGCCCGAAAGCATGCCCCATTAGTGGTAGATGGCTCATGTCGATAGTTTACCAGTGCACCATTCAAGCGATCCATGAACAGGCTCCGCGCATGATCGTCAGGCTCCATATCCGCAGCATTTATGGTCTGCTTGAAACTGACTCGTTCATGCGCTGAAGCAATACCCGCACCGCTGTATCCATGTGCGCCATTCCCGTTCTGATGAATTCGACGATAATAATGTTCAGCCTGACGTCGTAACGTATCGCCAAAATTATGCTTCAGCATATAAGAATCGAGTTCACAGATACTGCCACCGCCATCCAGTTTCAGCACGGCCTGGATCACGCCGTTCTGTAAAAACATTTCCTTCGTGCCGTCGAGGTCGGTATCTTCCACGAATCGTCCGGGACGTGGCAAGCACGCATCGAGCATCGCCTCCAGCTCGACAATTGCTCGAAATACCGCCCGCCGCAGGTGGGGCAAATACAGCCCCCCAAATAGACCGTGCCAATAGGCGTCATTGGCCTGAGATTCATAGAGCTTTTGCTTCATTATTGGGGTGCGTTGCCGTTCCGGTAGCGCAGCGAGTCGAGCAGAAAGACCCAGCATGCGTTTATGCATCCAGTTGGATTCAGGATAACGGGAAAAGAAATTCTTCCAGATACCTCCGCGCAGGAACGCCTTGTCACGCTCATACCAGCCAGCCATTTTTGCCTGTTGCACCAGATCAGCATAGGCATTGGCAGGTTGGGCCGGCAGTGTCCACTCATTCATTTCAATGTAAGAGGTGGTAGGCAAATACACCACGCCACGTGTCGTCCCGGCAGCATGATAATCCCGATAGTGCCGGGTACGAATCCTTGGGGAGGCCAACACCCCCTGAACGAAATTATCGAGCCACCCTTTTTCATATACCCATTGATAGGTTTCTGGCCAGATACCGAATTTTTCGATGTCATCAAAGTAGATCGCCGCATTGCCACCGTCCGTTATACTGTTTCCTGCTAGCGACTCGATGTAAGCGATCACTTCATTTGCAGGAGAAAACGGTAACCGGTAACGTAGCGCTTCAGAAATGGGAAACAGGTCAAGTACGCGCCCGTCTTCTTCGGTTGTGAAATATTGGTCGAGTTCCGCGGCGTTTTTGCCGGCGCAGAGAAAATGATAATCATCCACAATCACATAGCGGATGCCACAATCCGCCAACGCCGGAACCACTGTCGCTTCCCAGACCCGCTCGGTCAGCCATGCGCCTTGAGGACGCTGCCCTAGCTTTAATTCCAGCTTATCGGAAAAGGTCTGGATTTGTCCGATTCGATCGCGGTTAGGAATCGCCGCCAACACTGGTTCGGTGTCGCCCGCTCCGAACAACTCGACCTGTCCACGAGCCACCATTTCCCGCAACAGCGCCATGTCTTCAGGATAATTATCGAACAGGTAATCCAGTAGCCAACCAGAAATATGCATCGCGAAACAAAAAGCCGGGTATCGGTAAAGTACCTGCAGAAAAGGTTTGTAGCAGCGCAGATGCGCGTCGGCCAACACTTCGGGAAAGTTTCCGACTGGCTGGTGAGCATGAACACCGAAAAGCAGGGAGACGGGTTGTGACATCGAGTTATCCTCGAGAAAAAGACTTTCGTCACGGATTTATACGCGCGCAAGCGCAATTTCGGCACCGTAGAGTGCCCAATTGTACGTTTTATACCGTATCTTCTGGAAATGCCACAGTTTTTGCTAATATGGCCGAAATGCCGCTTCTAGCTTGCTTCAGCAATAACAGCGTTGAATTACAACAGTGAAGCGGGTTGTTAATGGCCGTTCTCTCAAGAGGCACGCCGCATCACACCACCTGACTCGGGGGCGGCGGCGCAACCCTGGCTGATAGGCTCTAGTACGGCGGCCGGTACTGGTAATTTCAGCAGAGAGTAAAGATTAGCCAAGTTATCGCGGAATAGCTGGTCGAAGCTCGATACCACATACGGGGGATTATAATCGCCTAGCCACCAGAACCAGTCAGAACTTTCGCAGGAAGCCAGTTGGCGCTCGGCTTTGATCTTCTCCTCACCAGTCAAGCGTCCACTTTGCGTTACGAGATCGTAACTATGCTTGGCCGCACATAACAGATCCCAAGCGTAATTCTTGTCCCGGTCGCCGATCCAGGTCGAGAATGTCCCGTATACCCAGCTTCCCGCCGCTAATACCGGCAGGATAGCGGCGTCGGCACGACTCGTTGATGCGAGGTAGTCACGATAAGTAGTGACGCGAATCGAAGCATGGTTTTCAAGAATTTCATAGAGATCATTGAGGAAATAGTAGCCGTTGTAAGGATAGTACTCCCACGCATTTTCTCCATCCAGGATAACGCTCACTACTGGATTCTCTCCAGGCAGCGCATTAAGGCCGATGTCTTCAAGGGAGTGTACCAGGTGCTCGGCGGCATCGCGCCCAAACCATTTTGCATACTCGAAGCCGATCATGTCGGAAAGTCTCTCATCGCGGAAGAAGCAGGTAACGCTATCGGACTTACCCTGTACCCGATAGGGACGGTAGAGATAACGGCTTCGCTCCGGCAGGTTCTGACCTGCGGAAGTGGCGCGCAGGCTATTGATAAGGACGCCCTCGCCGCTGGCGCTCCATTGACAATTGTGGTCCGCTAGGATTTCCAGGAATGGCGTGGATATGCCCCCCTCTGCCGGCCACACGCCGCTGGGTTTTATGCCAAAACGCCGCGTGTGAGTTTCAATGGACGAGGCTAGATGAAATGCAACACGGCCCCGTCCCCCAGGATACGCCGCTTCATTTGGCAGATTCTCTCCAGGCATGCTGTCGCGCGCCGAGGAAAAGTCGATCAGCAGCGGCGCGAGCGGATGGTAATGCGGGGTAGTAGACAGCTCGATCTGACCCGATTCAGCCAGCTTTCGATAGCGCGGAATCAACCCTTGTATCAACTCGCCGATCAGATTGAATAATTGAACTCGATCCGCATGGCTGAATCCTCCGCCTTGGGTCATCAGCCGCACTACGGTTTCATTGTTTCTTCGTACACTTTCACCGGTCCAGGCCAGGTGATACCACACCAGTAAATCTGCCAGATATTGGCCGGAAAGATAAGACAGTTCAGCCTCACCGCGCCCGCGTAATGTTTCATGCATGTCATGCAGGCGCTTATATGCAGGGTACGGCTGCATCATCGTTATATGATTGCTACGAAAACAACTATCAAACACTCGTAGGCGATCGCTGGTAGAGACCCGTTCCAGGTCAGGCATTGCCAGCAAACGCAAAAGCGGATCCCTTATCTGTCCGAGGGCGAACTGTGCAGCATAATCCTCCAGCTGATCCAGCAGCACCGGCACAAAGTTTATTACTGCCTTCATGGAAGGGTGCGCTTCGAGATGCGAGACCATATCGGTGTAATCCTTTATGGCATGCAGATACACCCAGGGCAGCATAAATTCGCCAGTATCGTAATTGCGGTAATCTGGCTGATGCATGTGCCAAAGCAGGACAAAGTTTATTGGTTGCATATCCATGTAAACCTGATCAAATAAATCAGGTCCCATAAATTGTTCATGTTTTTTACTCCGTCGCTCATCCCCTGATTATCTGACAAAATGTATTTTTTGTTGCAACATTTCCGGGGTAATCAGCGTAATGCCATTTTCAGTAACATAGAATCGCTTTTGGTCTTCCACCCGGTCAAATCCTGCCATTAGGCCTGGGGGTATTATACAATTCTTATCCACTATCACGCGTTTTAGCCGCACATTCCGCCCGATGTCCGCGTTTGGCAAGATTACTGAGTCCTCGATACTGCTGTAGCTGCGTACTTGTACGTTGGAAAACAATAGCGACCGGCGCACCGTTGAACCGCTAATGATGCAACCGCCTGAAACCATCGAGTCCAGCGCCTGACCTCGCCGGTCATCGTCATCGAAAACAAACTTGGCCGGCGGCAATTGTTCCTGGTGAGTCCAGATCGGCCAGTCCTCGTCGTACAGATTAAGATCCGGTGTCACATGGGTAAGATCAAGATTAGCCTCCCAATAAGCGTCGACGGTACCCACATCTCGCCAGTACGGCACACCTGAAGCCATGTTGACGCAACTGTCATGAAAACGGTGAGCAAATACTCGATGGCGAGGCACCAGATATGGAATCAGATCTTTGCCAAAATCATGAGATGAGCGCCGCTCATCATGATCATGAATTAATTGGTCGTAAAGAAATGACGCGTTGAAGACATAAATACCCATGCTCGCTAGCACATGCTCCAGTTGCCCGGGGATGGAAGTGGGGTTTGCGGGTTTCTCAGCAAAACTGGTGACACGCCATTCATCATTGACGGTCATGACGCCAAACGCACTTGCCTCTCCCAAGGGGACGTCAATGCATGCTACTGTCATTTCAGCAGATTTTTCCACGTGATCCGCCAGCAACTTGCTATAATCCATTTTGTAAACGTGATCACCGCCCAGGATTAATACATACTGCGGGTCATGACGGCGCAGGATATCGATATTCTGATATACCGCATCGGCGGTCCCCTGATACCAGGTCTCCTCAATTCGCTGTTGAGCTGGCAACAGTTCTACAAATTCCTTAAATCGCCCATCGAGAAAACCCCATCCGTGCTGGATATGTCTAATTAAACTCTGCGCTTTGTACTGGGTGGCGACGCCGATACGGCGAATGCCGGAATTAACACAATTGGAAAGAGGAAAATCGATAATACGGAACTTGCCGCCGAACGGTACTGCTGGCTTGGCACGCCAGTCCGTAAGTTGCCGCAAGCGGCTTCCACGCCCGCCCGCCAGTATCAGGGCGAACGAATTACGCGTAATTTGACTGTGAAAACGCAAATCAGCCTCCTGTTTCATCAGATAGTCGTCCGCAAGGGTAGTCGTTCGGGTTTATACCACTTCTTTTTTCTGCCTGTGCATCTTATATGCTGCGTATTGTTTTTCCATAGCGAAATTTGATTTTAATTCATAGCCGACATGCAAGTTATAATCCCGCACACGCGAGCCAACCTTATGAAACCTGAAATAACCTCTAAAATCAATCCACTGCTGGAAGCGCTATTGGCGGGGCGGCTGCATGATCCTTCCGCTTATCTTGGCGCGCGCGTGGAGCAAGGTTATCACTTGGTACGGGTATTCTATTCCCATGCCACGAATGTATGGATCAAATTAGCAAGCGGTTTTGAGCCAATGGCGCGAATCCATCCTGGCGGAGTTTTTGAATGGCGTGGCACCGCTTCACCTCCGATGCCCTATCTACTGCGGGTCGAAGCTGGAAACACCACGCCAGAAGTAGCAACATATGAAACTTATGATGCCTATGCTTTTCCGCCGCAAATTTCCGAGCATGATCTTTATTTGTTCAATGAAGGCCGCCTATGGCAGGCTTATCGTACCTTAGGTTCTCACGCAGTGGAAGTTGACGGCATTGCTGGCGTACTTTTTTCGGTATGGGCTCCCAACGCCGAGCGAGTTAGCGTAGTCGGCGGCTTTAACTGGTGGAATGGCCGCGTACACCCGATGGCGGTCCACGGCTCCAGCGGGGTATGGGAACTATTTATTCCCGGTCTTGCATCGGATTCTCTCTACAAATATGAGTTGCGCAACCGCAATAGCGGTGAAATTTTTCTCAAAACCGATCCCTATGCCTCGCGTTACGAGCTACGTCCCAATAATGCCGCCCGAACACCTGCTCGTTGTGAAATATCCTGGCATGATGAAGAGTGGATGGCAAAGCGTGCAGCAGAGAACTGGTTACGCGCTCCGTTAAATATATACGAAATTCATGCGGGATCGTGGAAGCGGCATCTGGACGGAAGTTTCTATTGCTACCGTGAGCTTGCTCATCATTTGATCCCTTATGTACGGGAAATGGGCTATACGCATATCGAATTACTGCCTGTTTCAGAGCACCCACTCGACGAATCCTGGGGTTACCAGACTACCGGTTATTTTGCTGCTACCAGCCGCCATGGCTCACCGGATGATTTTAAATTTCTTGTCGATGCCTGTCATCGAGCTGGTATCGGCGTCATCCTCGATTGGGTACCAGCGCATTTTCCGCAAGACACATTTGCCCTCTCGAGATTTGACGGAACCGCGCTGTACGAACATGAAGACCCGCGCATGGGATTACATCAGGACTGGGGCACATACATTTTTAACTTTGGACGAAACGAGGTGAAGTCGTTTCTGCTGTCCAGCGCTCACTACTGGTTATCTGAATTTCATCTTGACGGATTGCGTGTAGACGCTGTTGCATCCATGCTCTATCTGGACTATTCCCGCAAGCACGGAGAGTGGCTGCAAAACAAATACGGCGGCAGGGAAAATCTGCAAGCTATAGAGTTTCTGCGTGAATTGAACGTCATGGTGCACAATGAGTTTCCGGGAGCATTGACACTGGCTGAAGAATCCACCTCATGGCCGGCCGTATCCCGGCCTACTTATGTTGGTGGGCTGGGGTTCTCAATGAAATGGAACATGGGGTGGATGAACGATACCCTTTCCTACATGCTGGAAGATCCGATACACCGGCGTTTTCACCATGATCAGCTTACCTTCGGACAGTTGTACGCATATACCGAAAATTTTGTGCTGCCTTTCTCACATGATGAAGTCGTGCATGGTAAGGGCTCGCTGCTAAGCAAAATGCCCGGCGACGCCTGGCAGAAATTCGCAAACATGCGCCTGTTATTTACTTATCAAATGACCTACCCCGGCAAGAAGCTCAATTTCATGGGCAATGAATTTGCTCAGGGCCGTGAATGGAACGCCAGCCTTGAACTGGACTGGTATCAGCTGGAATACGACCAGCATCGCGGCGTGCAGGCAACATTGCGCGACCTCAATCGCCTATACAGTCATCTCCCTGCGTTACATCAACTTGACTTTTTACCGGAAGGTTTTGCCTGGATAGACTGTCACGACGCCGATAACTCTGTCATCAGCTATCTACGCCGTGCATGCGATGGTTTATTTGTGCTGGTCGTACTCAATTTTACGCCGGTAGCGAGAAAAGATTATCGCATCGGTGTCCCTTCATGCGGAAATTATCATGAGATATTCAATAGCGATTCTTCATACTACGGCGGCAGCAATCTGGGTAACATGGGACACATCGATACTACTGGTGAGCCATGGATGGGACTGCCGGATTCCGTCGTTATCACGCTACCACCACTTGCGGGGATTATACTTTCGCTTGAAAGCTCGCGTGGTGCTGTGATGTTAATGGATGAAATCTGATACTGATCTGGAGAAAAATTTAGTGCGCACGCGCAAGGTTGTGAGCGCCACGTCATTCGCGCCGTCATCGGAAATTATCAAAGCCGCACTGACCGCAAATCGGCCGATCGGCAATGGCATGCGAATCATTGTGCCTCAGCATAAATCACTCGCTGGTAACATCGCCACTTCGTAGCGACCGGCGGCGAACCCGTCCACCACGATCAGGCGGTTCAGGCTTGGGAATCGTTTAAGAGGATCCAGATATTCATGGCACCTGCTCTATCACACTCCAGTCTTTGCGTTCTATTCATCACGCCGGAGGTCCATCCTCTAAACAAAACTGGCGGCTTAGGAGATGTAAGCGCCGCGCTACCGGTTGCATTGCGCGAACTTAAGGTTGATGTGCGTTTGCTTATTCCAGGCTATCCTCAGGTACTATCAGGACTGAAGCATAAACGCAAAATAGCAGAATTTACTGCTCAGGCACCGTTTCCGTCATCAACGCTGTTATCCGCACGGCTGCCATCTGGCGGATCCGCGAGCGTTCCTGTATTCGTTCTTGATTGCCCCACGCTCTATCAGCGCGAAGGGGGTTCTTATACAGATGCTGCCGGACATGACTGGCCAGATAATGCATTGCGTTTCGGTCTTCTTTCTAAAATCGGCGCGATTCTGGCGAGCGATGCCAGCCCCCTTTCCTGGCATCCGCACATCGCGCACTGCAACGATTGGCAGAGTGGTCTCGTTCCGGCATATCTGCATTTTTATCAAGGTAAAAAAGCCGCGTCCCTCATGACGATCCATAATCTCGCATTCCAGGGCGTCTTTCCTGCCGACACCGTAGTTCAACTGGGACTCCCCGCCGCCAGTTTCAATATAAACGGTGCCGAATATTACGGCGGCATGTCCTTCCTCAAAGCCGGACTCTATTATTCCGACCATATCGCAACCGTGAGCCCCAGCTACGCCAGAGAAATTCAGACGGCACCGCTGGGTTTTGGCATGCAAGGATTGCTAGCGACCCGTCGTGAGGATATTAGCGGCATCGCCAATGGTATCGATACCCTCGAATGGGACCCCGCTACCGATCCCGCCCTTGTACGAAATTACACTGCAAGCACTCTTGCCGCCAAAGCCGCCAACAAACAGGCACTACAACAGTTATTCGGACTGGTTGTCGATCCCGGCATTCCTTTATTCGGTTTGATAAGTCGCCTCACGCACCAGAAAGGTTGCGACCTGTTACTGCAAGTGGCGGCACAACTAACCGAAATGCCAGCACAGTTGGCTGTTCTAGGTAGCGGCGAAGCGGTGCTGCAGCAACAATTGTTGGCTATGGCAAAAAGCCATTCCGGAAAAATTGCGGTACGTATTGGCTTTGATGAAAGGCTCTCCCATCTGATTGAAGCTGGAGCGGACAGTTTTCTGATGCCCTCCCGCTTCGAGCCCTGCGGTCTGAATCAGATGTATAGCCAGCGTTACGGGACGCCGCCGCTGGTTCATGCTACAGGGGGGTTGATTGATACAGTGGTCGATTGTACATCTGCAACGCTGGCTGATGGAAGCGCCAGCGGTTTCTTATTCCTCGACATGACCCCCGCTGGTCTTCTGGGCGCTATCCGGCGTGTCACCCTTGCTTATAATAATAAATCAGTCTGGCGCCGCCTAAAGAAAAATGGCATGGCTAAAGATTTTAGTTGGCGCTCCAGCGCCGCCGGCTACCGAAAAATCTACTTGTCCTTACTATCCTGATGCATTCTTAATCGCAACCACAAACGAAATTACAGCCAGACCATCATGCCCATTTCAAATGGATGTGTCAGCAATGGTTGATAGGGATAAACCCGCATGTGATACTCCAGCTTACCGCATAAATCCGGGGTAAGATTCAATGTAAACCGGCGCTCACCCGATTCTTCGACATCAGAAGATTCAAATCTGAAGTGTTTGAAATCGCCTAGCTTGTTCGTTTTGAACTGACGGCAAATCAGCAGTTCCACTATCACATCCTCAGGCTGCAAACCGTTCAGTCGCACAGCCACTTCCAACTGCAGCGAATCGCCAAAGCTGATGCGCCTGGATGGAGTATCGATTCGACGAATTGTGACCCCGCCCCATGCCTTTCTCACAAAAGCTTTCCAGGCGGCAACTTTTTTTGCGCCGCTGAAGTCATTCGCAGCATACAAAGTCCCGTGCCTGCTGGCTGGAACATAAAAATTCTTGGTGTACTCGCTAACCATACGCGCGGAGTTATAGCGCGGCAGCAACGACATCATCGAGTTTTTGGCCATTTTCACCCACTCTGGCGAGTAACCGAATTTATCGCGGCTATAGTAAAGCGGCACCACATGATCTTGCAGCGTTTCGTAGAAATCCCTGCTCTCTTCCTTGTCGCGGAGCGCTGGGGCCATATTCTCCGGCCCCGGCTTGATGGCCCAGCCATTCTTGCCGTTATAGCCTTCTCCCCACCAGCCATCGAGTACACTCAGGTTGATCGTCCCGTTGATGCCCGCTTTCATGCCTGAGGTACCGCTTGCTTCTAACGGATATACCGGACTGTTAAGCCATACATCCACTCCCGCCACCAGTCGCCGCGCGAGACGGAGGTCATAGTTCTCGACCAGCAGAAGTTGTCCTTCAAATTCCGGCAGGTGAGCGATCTGGCTGACTCGGCGAATCAGATCCTGTCCCGGAACGTCAGCCGGGTGCGCCTTGCCAGCAAAGATTATCAATACCGGGCGTTCGCGATTCAGTATGATTCTGCGCAACCAATCAAGATCTTCGAACAGCAGGGCGGCGCGTTTGTATGTGGCAAAACGGCGCGCAAAACCCAGGGTCAAGACATTTGGATTAATAGGGTCGGTGAATTTTAACAACCGATCGAGATGCGCCTCAGAGCCATGATTGCGAGCGTTTTGCGTGGCGATACGAGCGCGTATGCCATAAAGCATCTGGGATTTCAGCGTTTGACGCACGCTCCAGAACAAGTGATCGGGTATCGTATCAATACGAGACCAATATTCTGTATCGGATATATTGTTGCGCCATTCATAACCAAGGTAGCGGTCGAATAAATCAACCCATTCCTGCGCCAGAAAAGTTGGCACGTGTACGCCATTCGTGATATATGCCATCGGATTTTCTTCGGGCTCGATCTGCGGCCACAAATCCCTGCAGATACGTGCCGATACATTACCGTGTATTTTGCTAACCCCATTGTGCGAGCGCGAACCGTGAATGGCAAGAGCCGTCATGTTGAAATCGTGGCTGCCAGAGACGCGGCCAAGTGCCATAAACTCTTCATGGGTGATTCCCAGGTCACGGCGAAATTCCTCAAAATATCTGAACATCATCTCATCGCTGAAATAGTCATGTCCTGCCGGTACCGCGGTATGCGTAGTGAATACCGTATTTGCTGCCACTGCTTCTAAAGCGCTTGCAAAATCCAGCCCCTGCCGCACCAGATCGCGCATACGCTCAAGCATCATGAATGCCGCATGGCCCTCATTGATATGCCATATCGTCGGTTTTACTCCCACTTCACGTAGCGCGCGAGCCCCACCAACGCCGAGAATGATTTCCTGCTCGACCCGCATGGTTTTGTCGCCGCCGTAGAGTTGGTGGGTGATGTCACGATCCTGGGAGGTATTTTCCGGCAGATCGGTATCCAGCAGATAGAGCGTGACATGACCTATTTTTGCCTGCCAAATCTTCACCATCACTTTACGTTGGAGCAATTCGACTTCGATCTTTACTTCCGAACCACTGTCGCTCAATACCGGCGTCACTGGCAGGTCTTCGAACTCCGAGTCGGTGTAGGTGACCTGCTGGTTACCCTGATTGTCTATGGTCTGATAAAAATATCCGTGTCGATAGAGCAGGCCGACACCGACCAGTGGTACGCGTAAGTCGCTCGCCGCCTTGCAATGATCTCCGGCCAGAATGCCGAGACCGCCCGAATAAATTGGAAAACTTTCATGGAAGCCGAATTCGAAACAAAAGTACGCCACCCGATCATCCGGTTGCAAATCTCTCATAACATCTTGCCGTACCGGCTCGGAACGATACGAATCATAAGCCGACAGGATGCTGTTGTAATTGGCCAGGAACACCTGATCTTCTGCCGCTTTCAGCAGCACAGATTCATCCACGCGCTTAAGGAATGCTTTTGGATTATGCCCCACCGCGCCCCATAGATCAGGGTGAAGGCGCGAAAACAACGAGCGTGTGGAACGGTCCCAGCTGTACCGGAGATCGTTGGCCAGTTCTTCCAGACGAGCCAGACGAGGAGGTATCTTTGGATTGACAGCGATAGTGAATGCGGTTCCCGAGGACATGCTGATTTTTCCTTGAAGGGATGGTAAAGGGTTATGTCGAACCGGAACGAAAATTGCGTCTTAGTTTTATTCTATCCGCTCTATGCCTTGAGGAAATGCTCGCGGTAATACTTCATCTCGATAATGGAATCATAAATATCCGCCAGCGCCTCATGCTTGCATTGCTTGGTCAGACCTGACGCGATCTCAGGTTTCCAACGCTTTACCAATTCTTTCAGGGTACTCACGTCAAGATTACGGTAATGAAAATATGTCTCCAGTTGCGGCATCCAACGCGCAAGAAAACGTCGATCCTGGCAGATAGAATTGCCGCACATAGGAGAAACTCCAGGTGGAACATGCTCTTGCAGAAACGCTATCATGCGCGCCTCCACCTCGGCCTCCGCCAGCGTGGATATTTTAATCTTGTCGATAAGACCGGATTTGGCGTGAGTGGACTTATTCCAGCTGTCCATGCCATTCAGCACAGCCTCTGATTGGGACACCACCAGCACCGGTGCCTCCGCCACCACGTTTAATTGAGAATCGGTCACTACCAGCGCGACTTCGATGATACGATCATTGTCCGGGCTCAGCCCGCTCATTTCCATATCTATCCAGATGAGGTTATTATTTTCTTGTGCCATAATGAATTTGCTTTCCTGAATTTTCTATGTGTAATTGTGTCATATCGATAGGTACCCGTCACCTTTCGTCAAATTCGCCAGGCATTAAATACTGATCATGCAAACTTTTACAGCCGTCTTTCTCATCGCTCTGCTGCTCACCTTTTGCGTACGCATGTGGCTGGCAACTCGGCACATCCATCATGTTCTAGCCCATCGCGACAAAGTGCCCGACAATTTTTCTGCCCAGATCAGCCTTGAAGCGCATCAGAAGGCGGCAGACTATACCTGTGCAAAGACTCGTCTGGGTTATGTAAGCGTATCGCTTGAAACAGTGCTTTTACTGATATTTACCTTGGGAGGCGGATTAAGTATCCTGGTTTCTTTTTGGTCGAATTTGTTGAGCGATCCGATTGCCAATGGCATGGCACTCATCATCAGTACTATATTGCTAATAAGCGTAGCGGAAATCCCTGTTAGCTACTATCGAACCTTCGTTATTGAACAACAATTCGGCTTCAATAAAATGACACCGCGCATGTTTCTGACCGATCTTGTCAAACGCGCCGGACTGGGATTGCTATTTGGCATGCCATTGTTACTTGGCATGCTGTGGCTAATGGAGAAGATGGGCGCGAACTGGTGGTTCTTTGCCTGGCTCGCATGGATGGCGTTCAATATTGTAGTTCTGGCCATTTACCCTACATGGATTGCGCCGTTATTCAATAAATTTGCTCCACTTGAAGATGCTCCGCTCCGGACGCGTATTGAGCAGCTGATGCGGAAATGCGGTTTCAAATCCAGTGGTCTTTTCGTCATGGATGGTTCGCGCCGTAGTAATCATGGTAACGCTTACTTCACTGGCTTCGGCAAGACCAAGCGGATCGTTTTTTTTGACACCTTGCTTTCTCGGCTTGATGTATCTGAAATTGAAGCGGTGTTGGCACATGAATTGGGACATTTCAAGCGCCGTCACGTCATCAAACGCATTGGGTGGAGTTTTGCCATGAGCTTGGTATTCTTATCGTTGCTGGGCTACTTAATGCAGCAAGACTGGTTTTACCAAGGGCTGGGGGTCTCGGTTTCATCTGTGCCTTCGACCGCCACGGCGTTGCTATTATTTTTTCTGGTAATGCCCGCATTCACGTTCCTTTTCCAACCAATGGCAAGTCTGTATTCACGAAAGCACGAATTCGAAGCGGACGAATACGCTGCCCATAACGCATCCGCCACGGATCTCATGCGGGCGTTGGTTAAACTCTACCAGGACAATGCCGCAACGCTTACTCCCGACCCTTTGCACTCGGCGTTTTACGATTCGCACCCCCCAGCCGTGATGAGAATAACGCGGCTACAAAACCTGGCGCATAATTAACTTCCTAAACGTAGGCGCATCGATTTATATATACATAACCAGCAGGAGTGCTAATGAACACAACCGTGAATACCTTGGCAACCAAGCAATGCAGACCTTGTGAAGGCGGGATGCCGCCGCTTTCCCCCACTGAGGTTACTGTGCTGATGCAACAGCTTGACGGATGGGAGTTTCTCGACACGCTGATCCGCAAAGTCTATAGTTTTAATAATTATTATCAGACTATGGCATTTGTCAATGCAATCGCATGGATTTCGCATCGCGAGGATCATCATCCGGACATAACAGTTGGCTACAATAAATGTCGCGTGGAATATACTACCCACGCCATTAACGGCTTGTCCGAAAATGATTTTATTTGTGCAGCGAAAATTGATACTCTCTTTAAGATTTGAGCTCACCTCCACGCACCCTATCACCATTCCCAGTTCTCGGACAGATAGTCGCCGCATTCGGCAGGCATTTTCTCGTTGAAACGGCAAGTGACGGCACGCTTTCCTGTGTAATGCGAGGGAAGAAAGGGGGCGCGGCGTGTGGCGACCAGGTGAAAATTCAGCTCACCACATCAGGGCAAGGTGTAATAGAAACCATTTTTCCCCGTAGCGCGCTACTATATCGTAGCGACGCCTATCGGGAGAAACTCATCGCCGCCAATGTTACCCAGATAGTAATTGTAGTGGCGGCCGTGCCTAGTTTCAGCGAGGAATTGATAAACCGCTGCCTCGCTGCTGCCGAGAACCAGCGTATCAAGGCGTTGATCGTACTCAACAAGACCGACCTCACAGAACCCACACGTGCTGCCGCTGCTTCGCTCGCGATTTACCGGGAACTAGGCTACCCCGTGCTGCAAGTCAGCGCGAAGACCGACATTGCCCCACTAATGCCCTACCTGCAGGGCCACCTCAGCGTTTTGGTAGGTCAATCCGGCATGGGCAAGTCCACCGTCATCAATGCTTTCATCCCGACTGCGGAACGCGCTACTTCCGGAATCTCCATCGCGCTCGACACCGGCCGCCATACCACTACCCATGCGAGACTCTACCACCTCGATGAGAACAGTCACATTATCGACTCTCCCGGCATGCAGGAATTCGGTCTGAATCATATTGATGGTGAGGAATTGGCGTGGGGTTTTATCGAATTTCATCCCTATATCGGACAATGCAAATTCAACAATTGCCGCCACGCCGGTGAACCAGGCTGTGCACTTGCACAAGCCACACAAGAAGGGAAGATCAGCAGGCGGCGCTTCGATTTTTATCATAAGCTCGCCGCATCATCAGGCGCTACATCACGAGCTTAGATCTACAATATAAAAATTTAACTTTGCTTCTAACAAAGCCATATGATTTGTGCCTAAATTGCGTTAAGCACGGCTGCTGGTTCGACGTCCTGGGGTGACATAAACGATGTCGCTCCCTCACGCCTCGTTGACGGCTGCCTGACGGATATCAACGTCAAACTGGAAGCGACACAGCGGCAAATCACCGAATATCAGGGCTTCCCTCTCGGCACGGCGTTTGGGATTCGCGTCCGGTTGTGCTTCGAATGTTCGCAGCCATTCAATATACTCAATCGGCAAACCATGTTCGACGGCCCCCGCTATAACAGATGCTTTATACCACTGATAAGGCAGGAGTGGGGTCTCCCGATAACTAGCCGCATACGTTAATGCGGCGTAAACACCCGTTGAAGTAACAACCTGAATATTTGCTTCGCTTTAACCAATTCCGAGGCCTTCGGCTTCTTCAAGCCTCGGCCTTTCTCCTATATTTACCTGGAAGAGAACCCCATAGGCCCGATCCTTCAGGTTGCCCGTTGCTTCGAGGTCGCATTTCCCGGATCCATCGCGGCTCACCTTTCCAAAAGAAAATCTTCGACCCTGAACAAAACCAATGTCTACGGCCACGGCGGAGGGCGCTCTATTCGGCTCCCGAAGCCTCCGAGACAGCATATTTGGGCCGTATGCAAAGTAGAAAAATGGATTAGTGGAAGTAGATGTCTTTAACATGATATAGATGTATATATAAGGGTTAAAAAGGTGGATTCGTAATACTCGGATACAAAGATAAGGTCAGTCATCCTTTGTCTACAGGTTTGAATCGTAAGTGCTGCCCGTTGTCATCTCGGGAGAGTATGCGCCTTGGCATTCTTTCCGATCGTGCTCGAATTTTTTCCATGCACGGACTCGTTCTTTCTTTTTTTCAGCATTTGCATTACGAAGAATCTTGCCATAATCGCCCCACACCTTTCTCTGCACGAGCCGGCGCTCTTTATAGTTAGAAATATCCCAGCTGGACCTTTCCTGGCCGCGTCGCGTTTCAAGCGCACTTTTGACAGATGATGACCAGTTATTAACCAAATTCGCCAGGGAGGTATCGCGTTCATCAATAGCATCTTGTATACAGGAAAAATTAAATTTTGATCGGAATCTTGCTTGTAGCGTCCTGCGCGAGTACCGGCAATCCTGCGTACATTAGGCCCCCAAGCAGAAGTACTTTAATTGCATAATTTCTCATCTGACTCCCGAAAAATGTGAATCCTCACGAAAGGCATGGCTAAACACTATTGGTGGCTCTTCAAATCTGCAAAATAAGTTTTGAAGAGCCACCAATTTCCAAACCATCAAATCGGTGCGGGCAGGTAAGCTCGATCTGCCCTGGCTGAAATCGAGAAGGACTCGAATTTATGCCGAAGCACGGCTCGTAAATTGTTTCCTGGAGCGCCCGGAAGAACTGAAAGAAGCAGGACGTATGAGCATCAGATACGTTCCCATGAATAGGCAAAAATCTATAGTGAAGCGGCTTGCATCAAATGTTTCGGATATAAGATAAGGTGCAGCCCAAAGAAGAACAAGAGCCGCAGTCAGAATGAAGGCAAAAACAGGACGAATAGTTTTCACGGAAAATGCTCCTAAAATATTGTCTAAAGAATCTGCGCAGGGAGCCTGCGTGGCCCCTTACTCAATCAAATACTTCACAACTTATTGACACTTATTATACACATCCTTCACATTTGTAAAGTAATTTTTGTACGGTCTGAATTTCTTTTTCATCTCTATTTTTATATAGTCGAGCAAGGATCCCTGGGAACGATTTTGACTCTTGCGACATTCCATCAGCGCTCCACAGATCTTGTGGATAACTTATAATTCAATCTATTAGGCCGTTAGTTTGCATCTCAAAAGAACGAGTTGATGAGATACCAGAAGGCTCGTTGACGATAACGTTTGAAATATTTTCGAGCCTGAATTTGCCATCAGGCTCGAAAATGATACGACGCGGCTATGTGGCTTACCTATAACTTCACAAGTTATTGACATATACTTCACAAACTAATAACCATTTACCTATAGACGCTATTCTCCCCTTTACTACATATATTTCTGCTTTCAACGCAGGCGGACGAGGAGAATTGAGGTATCTACAGTATCAACTAGTTTCCCGGCAACCGAACCAATGACCAGGCGTTCCAGGCCCCTTCGACCCTTGGTTCCCACCACAAGCAGGTCAGCTCCCCATTCAGTAACGGCATTGCTGATGGCTTCAGAAACACCGTTCAGGCCATATTGTCCGTCAGCTTCCAATAAGCGAGTCTCGATTGCCAGTGCCTCAGCGGTAGATTTAGCTTCCTCCAGTAGCTCCAAACCATTTTGCTGACCAGCGTCGTTACTCTCGTCATTATCGCCGGTTTCCGCGGCTGCATGAACAATGCATATTTTGGCACCAAAAGCGGCAGCAATATGTAAGGCTTCCTTCAAAGCATTTCGGGAAATTTCATCATCGCGGATAGCTACCATGATCTTTTCGTACATACCGGCTCCTATTAAAACGTATTAAAAAAGGTGGACGTTCTTCGCCCGCCGTTTGCCGCAATAACGCTGCCAGGTCAGTCGGCACCACCACCTGTCGAAAATTTCTCGAAGTACTTCTTGATGATGATCTTGCTCGGTATTTTGCCGGCTTGGTGGAATACCAGATAATTGACGAGGCCATGCACTGCCAAGGCGACCAACATGCCTTCAAATATGCCTATTTTAAATACCAATAACCCGGTGACGGTGGCAAGTATCAACGCATATTGACCGTGATGCGCGACATGCCATAATCCCATGATCATTTTCCAGCCCGAAAATATCATGATAGCCGCCAACGAAAACTTAGGCAGATATTCCAGATAATGGGTGTTGATTACGAAAAACAGGATAACCAGGCCAACCACAAGATTGGAAAACTTCGTCATGGCTCCAGCCAGCTTGTTGGTGGTGCTCTTGGCCAGGCCGTCCAGATTGGTCATGCCCCCGAAGAAACTCGCTCCCATATTGGCAATCCAGATAGCGAATAAACTATTATTAGTGTTGCATTTTCGTTTCAGCGGATCTATTTTTTCAATGGCAGCGTTGCTCATCACCTGTTCTATCACATCGATGGTGGCCAGCATCGCGGAAAAGCCGATGATGTATACCCAAGTCATTGCACTATCGATATTCGGTATCGGCAGGGCAAGCTTGAGGTCAACATCATCCACATGCAACATGGAGACAGGCATAAACTGAGCGAGCACTATGCTTGCCACTATCAGCAGGAAATAAGGCACCGCCGGCTTTGTGTCTTTGAATTTCGAAAACAAATACACGAACATGGCAAAACCGACTAGCGATATAAGCGCTATTTGTATACGCGCTCCATTCCAGAACTCATCGGCGGATTCCTGGTCTGGTGGAAGTTCGTAGGTGAATGTCACGAATTTGAGGGCAATCTTCAAACCGACTCCGGCCAGAAGCCCTTCAACGAGATAAACTGGTACTGCTTGCAAAATATACCGCTGCCAATTGTATTTCCATACTACGGCTTGCATGGCAGCTGTCAGAAAAATAACGAAAGCCATATTTTCTATGCCAAAACTAGAGACACCCAGCGCCAGGGCTGGGGCAAGACCTGCCGCCACGCCCGGCACACCGATGTAATTGCCCGGCTTGAAAAAAGCATTAAACCACCCGATAAAACAGGCGAAAACCACCGTCGCCAGCGCTACCTTGATAGGATATTCGGACATCATGGCAATGCCTGTTGTAAGCGGAATTGCCATGGCCCCACATATGATTCCAGCCTGAAGGTCGCGGGCAAGGTACTTAGCCTGAAACCCCGCCGATCCTGCTGCTACCGCTGGCTCCAGCGCCCCTATCGATCGATGATCGGCCGATGGCGAAACTGGATTCTCTGGAGTATTTAAGCCCATAATACCTATCCTTTTAAAAAATTTAATATCAAAAAGATTTTACGTAAAAAAGCGCAAACCGGCGCAGTGAGTCCTTTCGTAGTCTTACTCAATCCTCATGAGCACTTTGCTGCCGCCACCGCCTTCTGGGTAACTCAAGCCCCTTCGAGCGCTTATCCACGGGCTTATCCGATTATGTCTTCGTGTAATCGCATTGTGGCTTAGCGACGATCTTGGAGAAATTTGTCGTATACAACATATTTCACATTTAATACGTTAATCACTTTACAAGAGACGATAATATAATCTGACTTATGTGAATAATATGTTTGTTATTTGTAAATAATTTGTGAAGTTTATGGAATTATAGAAAAGCCTTGACGAAGCGAGCGTGAATTACCCGTGTTATATATAGGGATTTAAGCTCATGTATAACTATATATACTCATACAATACAGTATCTTGTTATATTTCGTCTAAGGAAATGTCAACATTTTCTGTAGTGTAAAGTTTGAATAAGGGTAAGAACTAAATATTTTAAATGTGAAGTTTTTTTATCTTAGATAACATCTGTTGTAATCCTAATAGTTTTATAAAGTGCGTTAATGATGGGACGTAAAAACGTTGGCTGCTGTTAAAGCGATGCAAGAACGGGCACGCAAGGATCATGTCGTTCCAGGAAGTTGCCGCATCACATGGAGTTGGCAATTGCCCGGTCCGGGATCGACCAAACAACCCATCTTGTTTTCGTCGAGCACCATCTGTACGACGAAAAACCATACCTTACTTGTTTCCCGATGGCAGCGCATACAACGGAAGGGCACATAACTTGGAGTGAATCAACGCGGGAGATGAATGTTTGATACTAGCGAAGGCGAGGCCGATGAGAACTTAGAGATAGCGTTCCGTTGAAACGCGTGAGCAAGGGTTGGCGTTAAAGCCTTTAATTAAAGGCTTTAACGGTGGCGCATGTCCAGCCGATTTTGGATCAGATAGCTCGGGGAAATTACGACTACTGGGGCAGATGGATGCAATGAACTTGAGGCGATACACAGCGCGCGATTGCTGGCAATGATTACGAATACTTGCGTTTTTTTACAGGGGCGTTTATTTCTTCTGACCAATTCTCTTCCATGCCTGCATAACCTCAATATCCGTTTTTGGATGTTGTGCAAGTTTCGACCATCCGTGGCGTCGAAGCAGTTGATAAACCGTCGATGTTGATACCGACCTGCCAATGCTTCGTTCGAGCTCCGCTTTCAGCTCCGGAATTAGAAGGACGCCAGTATTTTGAGCCTGTGTAATAAACGGGGTGAGGAATTTTACCTCTTCATCAAGGCTCATCCGCGCATGGTTGCGAAGCCCTTTTTTTGTTTTGACCTGTTCCACACCGATCTCGATACGCTGGAACCGTGTCCGCAATTTTCCTGTGCGGCTCTTGGATAGGCCTATGATCGTGGCCGTCTGTTCTAGCGATAGTCCAAATTCCAGTGGCAAAAGCAGTGCCTGAGCCGCGCGTAAGGCATCAACAGTTTTAGCTGTTGCGATTCTTTCCTTCGCGGCCTTTACAAATTCCCGTCCCGTTACAGGTCTCGCCATCGCATGCTCAAATTAAGTTGGTTATCGAGAGCGCCATGCCACACCGAACATTGTCTTTTGACAAATTCTCTGCTGCGGCATGACCCACCTCATAGATAAGTACCCATAAGTCATGCAACCAGGACCACAAAATACAGCCGGAACCCAAACCTGACAAATACGGCTATCTCAAGGTTGCTGGCTTATGAGTTGGAAAATGTGTTCGACCCAACTAAACAACTCCACCCTATCAAAGGCAGGTTTAATATGAAGCCGCAGGCCCCTCTACCCAGGAACAATCCGAGACGAGGCACATCCCACCAAACTCTTTTAGCTTGGGACGAAGCACATCGATAACCTTTTGCGCCTGGGGCGTCTGGCAAGCCAGGATCATCATGGCGTTATGTTCCTCAAAGAAAATACCGTCCGGGCGCCGCGTACCTCGCGAGCCAAGCCCGCCAGCTTGCTTGATGAACGTATAGCCGCGCACTCCAACCTGGTTCATTAAGGCTATCAGCTCTTCAAGCTTTTCCTCATCAATTACGATTTCTATTCGTTTCATTGCTATCGTGGCATCCATTGTTTCCCCCTAGTAGTGAAGTGTTTCGTATAACCGCGCCACCCGGTATTGGTGTAGCTTGCTACAAAAACGTACTATCTTCCCGGACAACGTGCTTTTCTAATACCATTCCGTAATGATAGTACGTCCATCGTTTTTGCGCCGATTATGCCAATGCTTTAAAACGCTGCCTTGAAGAATTTCGCCATCTCATAGTAGATCGGTACTCCGATGAATATGTTAAACGGGAAGGTCACCCCCAGGGAAGCACCGATCGATACCGCCGGATCCGCTTCCGGCACCGCGATGCGCATGGCCGCGGGAGCCGCGATGTAGGAACAACTGGCATACAGCACGGCCAGCATCATGGTGCCGCCGACGGATAACTGAAATATAGCACCCAGAAATGCGCCGAAGAACCCGGCTGTTAATGGGAACAGTATGCCGAACGCGAGCAGAAACGGGCCTTTTGCCCTGATTGCTCCTAACCGCGCTGATGCCAGCAAGCCCATTTCCAGCAGGAACAAGGCCAGCACCCCCATGAACAGGTCCATGAACATCTTGTCCAAAGGCGAGACAAGTTTTACCACTCCAGCGTAGTAACCGACGATGACCCCGCCAACCATGAGAAAAATACTCGTGCCGGTAAGGATCTCATGCATCAGCTTGCCCCACTGGGTGGTGCCCGAAGCACCGCGCCGCGCCAGGATCGTGCCGGTCACCAGCGCCGGTATCTCCATCAGCGCCATGATGAGGACCATGTAGCCTTCGGACGTCTCCTTGATGCCATCCAGGAAGGCAATGCCCACGGCAAAAGTCACCGCACTCACCGAACCGTAGTGGGCGGCGATAGCGCCGGAATCGGCCTGATTAAATTTCCCCAGTTTCTTCAATATGGGATAGGCCGTCAGCGGTACCAGCGCCGCCAGCACAACCATCGACAGGGCGATGGGCAGCACTTCCATGACCTCGTACTTGGCCATCGACACCCCACCCTTGAAACCGATGGCGATCAGCAGGAAGATGCTAAGGCTCTTATATAAAGCTTCGGGTATCTTGAGGTCGGATTTCAGCACGCCGGCTAAAACCCCCAAGATGAAAAATAGCACTACAGGTTGTATGGTAGCCATTGTGTCATCTCCCTATTGTGATTATTAATTGTCGTAAAGATTCGCGCGATGTTGCCAGCGCTGTGCTGCAGGATCCCTTGGGTTGCTTAATCCTCTTGTGGAACTTCATGAAACTGTCCTCCCCTGAATGTACTTGACGTTACCCCGATCTATTATCGCTACCGAAAAGTGCCCTACAGCCCGCTCCCACCCCTATAAAGAGGCCCGAGCGAACTTTTTACAGCCTCAATCCGTTTTTTTTCCACTGCATGCCTTTTAATCCCGATGACAACAATGCACTTTTCACCGATATTATCCCCAGCCGGGAGTTTTTCTTCTGAAAAACATTCTTGTCATATTTTCTTCGAAGACAAATAATCATCTTTCCAAATAGAAATGGAATCAATAGTGTGCGACAATAATCCTCTGCCATAACTATTTGTCATATAGCTCTGCATTTATAAAAGCTCCGACCTGATGAAACGGTCTTCTCCACCCTTGCTGAGTTTGATCAGGACGGGTCTGGATTAAATCTCTTGTCCAAATTATATGCTCAGCCTTTACTATTACAACCAAGTGAATATAAACGAATTTTTATATATATTTTAGAATCTATTTCGTTATAAAGGATTTGAATTATCTGTTGAACGAAAATTAACACATCAAATGTGAAGAAAGTATTTCGTATCTGTGATGAATTTGTGAACGCCTTAGATAATTTCGATATTTCAAAGAAAAAAGTTGCGCTTCTTTATTAAATCCATGACACTAGTCCCATATTATTTTGTATAAATAATATTCCATAACAATTAAAACTAGAAAAGGGAGTTTGTTAAAACCAACAAATGGGGATTCTAAGTGCGATTCTCTGGACTCCTGCGATCGGTGCCTTATTATTGACCCTGATCGCCGGCCGTGACGCAGATGCATCCCGTAATCTCGGCAATCTATTCGCCGCCATCACTTTCCTGCTTGCCTGCTACCTGCTGTTTATTTTTGATCAACACAATGCCGGCCTGCAGTTCAACGAGTATTTCTCGATTAACCCCAAAGTCAGCAGCGCTTATGCGTTAGGCGTTGACGGCCTGTCTATGCCTATGGTGGCTCTGGCAACACTGCTCACTTCAATAGCGCTACTCGCTTCTTCCAGCATCACCAACGGTGTCAAAGGTTATCACATCAGCATACTGTTGACGGAATTCGGCATGCTGGGCGTGTTTCTGGCTCAGGACTGGTCTCTCTTCTATATTTTCTGGGAAATCACCTTAATCCCAATGTTTTTTCTGATAGACAGGTGGGGCGGCAAAAGGCGACAGACAGCAAGTCTTAATTTTGTTCTGTATATCATGGGCGGTTCGGTATTTATGCTGGTCAGCCTGATTGCGATCTACCAGTATGTTCCAGAACATGTCTCTCTCATGAGTGCAATGACCCATGTGTCCGAAACAATGCCCAGGGATCAGCAAGTCTGGGCATTTCTGGGTTTTTTGATAGGTTTCGGTGTCAAGATGCCCATTTTTCCGCTCCACGGCTGGCTGCCGCTGGCGCATGTCGAAGCTCCCAGCCCGGTTAGCATCTTGCTATCCGGGATTTTGCTGAAAATGGGGGCCTATGGTTTATTGCGAGTAGTGGTCATCTTGCCGGCAGCTGCCCAGACTTTGCAATCGCTACTAGTTTTTCTGGCGTTGTTCGGCATGATCTATGGCGGTTTGCTGGCTTGGCGGCAGAGTGATCTTAAGGCCATGGTCGCCTATTCTTCGATCAGTCACATGGGCATTGTCTTATTGGGAATTTCTACATTAAATGAGACCGGCCTCATTGGAACGGTCTTGCAGATGAGCGCTCACGGGCTGATTGCTGGTGCTCTATTTCTGGTCGTGGGTCTGCTTTATGATCGAACCCATACCCGCAACATTCAGGATTACAGCTCACTGGTTCAGGTAATGCCGCGTTTTGCATTCTTTACCACCATAACATTGCTTGCTGCGATGGGCATGCCAGGGACAGTCGGGGCGGTGGCGGAACTACATGCGATGGTCGGCGGCTTCCAGCAATGGGGCGGCTTGATGGTATTTTTCAGTCTGGCCATTCTAATCAGCACCGCTTACGCGATCCGTACTGTAGGCCTGCTATTCACCGGTCCAGTAAAGCCTCCACCACAGCGAAGCGGGCCGTTTCGAAGCCGTTCGCCTGAAGAAACCGCTTTTCGCGAATGCGATCCTGTGCCACCGCCACCGCTGCGCCGGATGGCCTGACAGGACGAAGTCCAGCCAGGCGCTCAAGGGATTCGGCTGGAACATTTTCAAATTCGGTGGTAATCGCCGCACACTCCCGCGCAAGACTATCCAGCGCGGGGCCATCCGTGTAGCTGGCGTGGATATGCCGATTAGCCAGTTGCGCAGCCGGACTGTCCTGGTCCGGATCGAGCACGATCACCTTGTACCCCATCGTGCGTACGGCCACGACGAACATGCGGCCCAGCTGTCCGCCCCCCAGGATGCCCAGCTTGGCGCCCGGCAGTATCATGCGGGCTGCGGCAGGGTCATGCCCATTACCGCCTCCGTTTGAGTTTGACGAAACGCATGCAGACGCTGTGCCACTTGCGGGTCATGCAACGCCAACAGCGCAGCCGCAAACAATCCGGCGTTGGCCGCTCCGGGCTCGCCGATGGCAAAGGCCGCGACTGGCACCCCCTTCGGCATCTGCACGATGGAAAGGAGAGAATCCATCCCCTTCAGATATTTCGATGGAACCGGCACGCCGAGCACAGGAACGGTGGTTTTGGCCGCCAGCATACCCGGCAGATGGGCTGCGCCCACAAATCCAATTGGGAAGCATCGGCGATATGAACGATCAGAGGATGATAGTCCGGCCGGCCCTTGATCTCGAAAACCCGTCGCACCGCCAGCGGGGTTGGCGGCATCCGCCCCCAGTCCGTAAACCGTCTCCGTGGGAAAAGCCACCGTCTCGCCCGCCCGCAGCAGTGCCACGGCAACTTGTATGTCGTCTTCCGGGATTGTGTGGGGTATCACGGACGCGACCTTGCGAACATCTCTTTCGTGTTTTCTTCGCCGCGGCATGACCCGGCAGCACCCGCTTCGGCGGGGTCGCGCTCCGAACTCATAGCAGCGGGAACCCAAGTGCGGCACTGCATCAGAACTTCCGCCGAGCGGCCGCCGCAGCCCCAGATACTGATGCAGCGCTCCGCCTCGAGGCGGATTGCTTCCCGCACCCCCTCCACAAGGGCAGCATAGCCTCCGTCGGGGGTCAGCGTATTTTCCCGTATACGCCGCGCGGCAACCTCAAACAGTGGCTCGCAGTTATTGATCTTGGCTGCTCCGAAGTGGATCATGCGCCGAAGTTGATCGTCGGTGAAGCCCGTGCTGCCGTGAATCCCCAGCGGAATGCCTGCGGCTTGGTTGATTTTCGAGAGACGGGAAAATCGTGCTTGGGGCCTCCGCTGTTCATCCTGCTCACCGATACCGCCAGGCAACCTACCCCGGTTCGCTCGACGTAATATTTGGCTTCGAGCGGAGAAGTCGAGCCGCCCGTGGCGGACTCCGCAGCATCACCGGGTTGCACGCTCTCCAATTGACCCAATTGGCCCACGACCAGTACGCCGCGTGGAGCAGCCAGACTGGCCACCTTTTTTGTCAGCGCAGCGTTTTCCGGCAGCGGGCGGGACGATGCGTTGAACACCACTGCACCGCACCCCATGCCAATCGCTTCTTCCGCCGGTTGGGGATCGTTGTCCACCTCGACCTGGAACGTCACCGGGATCGCGGCGCGCTGGCCCATTTCGATCACGGCCTTGGCCAAAGATTCGATGCTGCCTGTTCCGGGATACGATTTGGATAGGCTCAGGATGATGGGCGCGCGCAGATGTTCGGCACGCTCCCTCCAGGATATCCCAGCCAGCCACGCCGAAGGCGCCTACCGCGTAGCCGTGGCGATAAGCGTGGTGCAACATGTCCGTCATATCGACTAAAGGCATCCTGTCCTCCTTGGTGCTTTCGGTTTCATCGCGTCAATCCCATGTAGAGCAGGGGCAGTTTCTCCGGCAAGCGCTGCACGTGATCCACCACCATGTAGTTCTTCGCGCCAAAAATACGCGATACGTACTGGTCGGCTCGGGGATCAAGGCTCAGGCAATAGGTGGCGATACCGTTGCGCGTCAGTTCTTCCACCGCTTTCCTGGCGTCGTAACGCAGGTATTGCGGATCACGCACGTCGTTGTCGGCGGGTTCGCCGTCGGTGACCACCAGCAGCAGCTTTTTGCTGCTGGGCTGGCGTTTCAGAATCGAGCCTGCGTGGCGCATCGCCGCGCCCATGCGCGTGGACAACTGGCCGCTCATGCCGGCCAGGCGCGCCTTGGCCTTGTCGTTGTAGGGCGCATCGAAATCCTTGTAGCGGAAATACTCCACGTCGTGGCGGCCGTTGGAATCGAAACCGTGGATGGCGAACGGGTCGCCGATCTTGTCGAGCGCATCGGCGAGCAGCACCGTGGCTTCGCGCGCCAGTTGCAACACCGTGCTTTCCGAACCCAGCACCGGGTCATTGGTAGATTCTGACAGGTCGATCAGCAACAGCACCGACAGATCGCGCACGCGGCGCACGTTGCGCATCATGATGCGCGGGTCGGGCTGCTCGCCCATGCGCATCTCGATCATGGCGCGCACCGCGGCGTTCAGATCGATCTCGTCGCCGTCCTCCTGCTTGCGTAGGCGCTGCACGCCCTGGGGCTGCATGGCTTCGATCAGTAACTTGAGCCGGCCGATGATGGGTTTGTGCTTGACCACGATGTTTTCAATCATTTCCACATCGCCGGACTTGGCGCGCTTTTCCAGCACCGTGCACCAGTCCGGCCGCTCCAGCTGCATCTGGTAGTCCCACTCCGCGTAGTGGTAAGGTTGAGGCGGCGGCTCGCGGCCTTCCTGCTGGTTCAGGCTGGTGGTTTCCTCGTCGCGGTAAAACTCGGTGGGCAGGATCCAGGTTTCCCCGGCGTCGTCGCCCGCGCCGGGCACGTCAATCGTGTTCACCATTTCCATCAAGCTGGCGTATTTGCGCACCTGCTGCACGGTCACGCCCGCCACCACCTGGCCGGCCTCCATCACGTCCTCGAATTCCCACATGTAGCGGTTGTCGTCGCGATAGGGGATGTCCGCCACGTCGGCAGACGGGCTGTAATTCACCCCCAGCGCAAGCAGTTCGTCCGCGAGACCAGGCCGATGTCGCGCACCCACGCGGCCACGTCCGGCTGCGCCTGCCGCTCCCGGAACAGGCAGCAACCCAGCGCCACCCACGGATGATCGTCGCGGTATTGCCCATCCAGAAGCGCGCGCGCCAGCCGTGCCATCAACGCGGCGGCGCCATCGCCCGACTGCGGTGTGGCGGTATGCAGGGGCAGCCAGGTATGCATCAGACCGGGGAACTTCGCCAGCGCCAGCGCCTCCACCCGCGCATCCTCGATCAGCCCGGTGAGCGCCATCTGCAGGGAAGACAGCCCGATACTGTCGAACTGCCTGGTGGTGTACACCTGATGGCAGGCGGCATGGGCGGCGCTGGCGCGATACAACTCGATGCCGGGGATGCGCGTTTCCGCGCCGGCCGGCGTGGGGGATACAAAGTCATCGTAGGCGTCGGGGAAATGGATGATGTAGCCCTCGATGTAGGACCGGTAGCCTTCGCGCTGCTCGAAGTCGCCGCTGGTCGGGCGCATGAAGAAGTCGCGCCCCCACAGCGCACGCAAATACATGCCGATGCGGCGCTGCACGTCGATGAACAGCGTACCCTTGCGCTCCTTTTGCAGCACACCGATGGATTCCGGGCTTTCCAGGCTGAAATACTTCTGCTGGCCGTCAAAGTTGGTCTTGTGCGCCTGCGCACCCCACAGTGCCCAGCGCCGCAAGCCGCCCAAGGTGAGTTGGCCGAGCAGGGTGCTGAGGTGGTCCAGCATCGGGCGCACGCCACGCGGCGCCTGCGCCAGCAGCGTGTCGAGCAGGTGCAGATAGCCACGAAACAACTCCGGGTCGCCCAACCGCGCAGCCGCCACCGGGCTGGTGGAAAAAATCGCAGCGATGACTGCAGCGCTGGTTTTGGAATACATTTTGATCGCTGCGGCGAGCAGGTCGCTCACCGCGTCCTCGCCCAACTCGCGCGCAACAGCAGGCGCTCTCTGGATAAACGACACGACGAGATCCGTGCCGCGCCCCAGCGACTTCAGGCTAACCGCACCTTTCAGGTAGTGGTTTTCCAGTCCGCGCGGGCTGAACACCCGCGCCGCCTCGCCCCAGGAGGCGCGCAGCACCTCGCCGGCGTGCTCCCCGAGCTCGTCCAATATGTCCTGATACTTTTCGAGTTCGACCGCCATGATCCTGCTCCACCAATCGCTGTAATACAGCTATCCTGAATTTTGCATAAAAAGGGTAGATTCTATCGTAAGTATTTGATATAATTGCAGTTGTCTAGACGGTAACTTGTAAAACACAAACGGAATCTACCCATGTCGAATTCTACCCCATCCCAACTTCGTTTTGACCCTTCCGCTGGTTTTACCATTCGTGCTGACTTTGAAGGCAGCGGGTTGTCCTCTGACCTTGGACCTCTTTTGCTTCGTGGTGTTGACCAACAAATCGGCCTGATTCCATGACTGGCCGCTGCAATTGATGACCGCCGTCACCCAGGCTACGTCCAACACTTCGTACGTGATGTGCTGACCCAGCGCGTCTTCCAAATTGCCTCCGGTTACGAGGACGGCAATGACAGCAATTCGCTACGTCACGACCCGATGTTCCGTCTCGGTGCCGCACGCAAGCCGTTTGATCCGGAAGA
>JACCWK010000041.1 GCA_013697655.1 Nitrosospira sp. | reverse complement strand
AAGTTGCGCGAGGCCGCGAACGATCATATGGCGATGCTGGAGCAAAACCCTGAGCGCGTTATTGGCTACTTCCAGGATCGCCGGGTTCGCTATGCGGCTTAATACTTCACAGGGCCGAAGCAATAGTCGACCTGACACAACTGTTTATCTTGGCGGGATCTTCTGAAGAGCACCAAGGTGCTGGTCTCAAGCTGAAGCAGTCCCTGCTGGAAAATAGACATAACGAAGGCGATGCGGGAGCTCCTAAATTCGGAGAAGCGGTTCGTCTGCAGGATCTACGATTGGATCACCCGGGGTCGGGTCGGGATCATGGGGACGAGGATCTACAGGTTTATCCGGATCGAATGGTTGAGGATCTTTCCTCGGTTTATCCGGATCTAAAGGACGAGGGAGATCTTCTGCGGGTTTGTCCGGTGAGCGCTGCGCAAGCTTAAAAGACTGGGTTCGAAAATATTTTGTCATGGGCGAAGAATTTTCGGTAGAGATATTTGGTTGCCCCGCCAGTTGGACGGGGCAATGAACCAGAATCCGGCTAGCGTTTCAATTGTCCGCGTATTTCTCCGCCTTTATTGGCGTCGCTATGAACATTGATATAAAGGTTTCCCGCCTTGTAAGCATCATATTGCGCGTCGGTTAATTTGGCGCCGCTTGGAACCGACCATTCGTTATCGGAAGTTTTCTTTAGCGTGATAATATCCGGGCCATTCTTGCCAAGCGCACCTTCATGTATATGTGCACCGGTGCCTTTGATATCGGAGGTCGTTATCTTGCCTTTGATAGACTTGTCGTCCTCAACCGTTACAGCACCACTGGCGGTCGCGGAAGTTTGAACGGCGGGCACTTCCTGATCGCCGCTCAGATTAACCTTGACTTCGCCCGCTGTTGCCACCCCAGCGCCTCCAACGAAGGTACCGGCTATCAATGCGACAATAGCCAGGACAAATCGTGATTTGAGAATAATTGTATTCATTTATACCTCCAACAAATTGATAAATTATAGATTACGGTGAATGGTCAACTGATTCCGTAGCAGATGTTTGCTTATTTGCCAGAACCAATAGTCTCAATTTTAATTATTTCTTAATGATGAGTCCGTACGGTAGCGTACGTAAGTAAACAATTCTCATTCCTGTTAGATTAAATCACTATCCAAGTAAATTTCGATTCTGTTTATCTGATTTTTATTTATCTGATTGAGGGATTATTTGACCGGAATAGGGTTGCCGCGTGCAACCGGTACAGCGGTGATGCTGTTTTTGGGGCTTCCTTCTATTAGCCTGTCGGAATAAGTTAGATAAACAAGCGTATTTCGCGTGGAGTCGACAACGCGCACAACGTGTAGTCGCTTGAATAGAATGGACATGCGCTCAGTGAAGACATCTTCCTGTCGAGGAAGCTTCTCGGTGAAATGGATGACCTCTCCTACCTGTCGGCAAGCGATGGAGGCTTCGGCTTTGTCCTCCGCCAGGCCTATCGTACCTTTCACTCCACCTGTCCGCGCCCGTGAAACGTAACAGCTCACCCCGTGGACTTTGGGATCGTCATAGGCTTCGACGACGACCCGATCATCCTTGCCCAACCATCGGAAAGCGGTGTCCACTTCCGCGATGAGTTCTGCTTGAACAGGAAAACAAGCTATTGCAGCTATCATTCCCAATGCGAATCCGATTCTTGGCATTTGTGCTCCTGTCGAATTGTATGCGGCTGCGCAGTGCAATGAGCAGAGAGCATTAGCTAGGGTGACGCTCCCCTGCTATCAATTTTAACGCCATTGTAACATTTCTCTCACGGACGCCCTAGGCATTGAGAATTGCCCTATGCATCCTCTTGGTGTGCGGATTAATACGGAGGCCACTCATCTCTATATTTCAATTTGTCCGACCCGGCGTTGCGCATCCGCTTCGCATCGTATCCTTATTTATTATTCATTGGATGTTCTTGCAAAACGGACAGGCTAAGCGGAATTATTTTCATCTGACGGATAAAAATTGAGTTGGGCGCTGCCATTGCTGGCAAGATGGAGGTTCCAAAGACTACATCAACGCCCAGGATGGATACTACGCAACGGATTAAA
>JACCWK010000037.1 GCA_013697655.1 Nitrosospira sp. | reverse complement strand
CTTCAAATCTCATCTTCCAAGTCTCCTGTAACCATTCCGTCCGTCTCATGTCTGTCCCCCCTTCGGGATAGCATAAAACCGGACAGATCATTTGCTACAGACCCGGACAGTTTATTTGTTCTCTACATACGAGCTTTATTAATCTCGTGACAGCTTTCAATCTGGGATAAAATATGAAAATATCTGTCCTCTTGTGACGGATCAAAACGGGTGAATCGCATGATCGACCGTAACGGCTATCGCTCCAATGTCGGTATTATTTTACTGAACTCGAAGAATGAGGTCTTTTGGGGCAAACGTATCAGGCAGGATTCCTGGCAGTTTCCCCAAGGTGGCATCAAGCCTGGCGAAAGTCCGGAGAAGGCCATGTATCGCGAGTTGACCGAAGAAGTGGGTTTGCACCCCTGGCACGTCGAGATTATCGGGCGTACCCGGGATTGGCTGCGCTATGAAGTGCCGGATCAATGGATAAGACGCGACTGGCGCGGAAACTACAAAGGACAAAAGCAGATTTGGTATCTGTTGCGGTTGGTTGGACGAGACTGTGACGTGTCGCTGCGTACGAGTGTTCGCCCGGAATTCGATGCCTGGCGATGGAATCAGTATTGGGTAGAATTAGACTCTGTGGTGGAATTCAAGCGTCAGGTCTATCAACAGGCCTTGACCGAATTAGCGCGGCTGCTCAACCGTGCGCCCGTTGATAGCAATGGTTATGGCGGCTCTGGCTATCCTGTCAGGGAACAGGTAGCGATTGCGCGTCCCAAGCAGGGCGACTGAATCAGCGGACCATCGTTCGCAACTACTGGTGTGAAATATATCCAGACTGCCAAGGTTTGATGAGTACCTCTGAAAATCCAAATTTGCGAGCAGCCGCCATGCGTATTGCCTGCTTTTTTGCTTTGCCGCGCTATCTTAGCTCTGGAAAAATTATTCCCTCGTATCCGGACGATATCCTGCGTCTGAATTCCTCGTCTTCGGTTAAACTAGCCTATCTGAAGCTTTTGAATACTTAGAGGTGCCCTTATGGATAAGAGGCACCCTTACGGATAATTTTTAGGCGTAATCGGCTGCGCCACTACAGCCGCGTTTGTAGGAGATTACCAATGATAATGCGAGCACTAATTATATCGCTGCTATCTGTTGGAGCCATTGCCGCCCCAGCCATTGCGCTTGCTGCTAATGAACCCATCCAGCCGATTGAGATCCATAAACCGAAGAATCCAGACGTGGTTGAGTTGGGCAAGATGCTCTTTTTTGATCCGCGTCTATCGAAATCCGGATTCATTTCATGTAATTCCTGTCACAACCTGAGCATGGGTGGCACGGATAATCTGCAAACTTCCATTGGCCATAACTGGCACCAAGGGCCGATCAATGCGCCAACGGTATTGAACTCCAGCATGAATCTGGCGCAGTTCTGGGATGGTCGGGCAAAGGACCTGAAAGAGCAGGCGGGCGGGCCTATTGCAAATCCGGGGGAGATGGGGTTTACCCACGAATTGACTGTGGATGTGCTGCGCTCCATTCCCCAATACAGGGCCCGCTTCAAGCAGTTGTTTAATTCTGATAAAATCGATATCGGCATGGTAACCGATGCGATTGCGGCCTTCGAAGAAACCCTTGTTACGCCGGACTCCCGTTTCGATAAGTGGCTCAAGGGCGATAAGAATGCCCTCAACCAGAATGAGATAGAGGGTTACAAGCTATTCAAGGAAAGCGGATGCACCGGCTGCCACAACGGTGCTGCCGTCGGCGGCGGCTCGTATCAAAAATTTGGCGTCCATGAACCCTACAAGACGACGAGCAAGGCAGAAGGCCGGTTTGCCGTGACTGGCAAGGATGCCGATCGCTTCATGTTCAAGGTACCCACCCTGCGTAACGTGGAATTAACTTACCCCTATTTTCATGACGGCGCCGCTGCAACCCTGGAAGAAGCAGTAAACACCATGGGCCGGCTACAATTGGGCCGCAACTTCAACAAGGAAGAAAATGCCAAAATCGTGGCTTTCTTAAAGACTCTTACGGGGAAACAGCCTGATTTCAAGCTACCCATCCTGCCGCCATCAACCAACGATACACCGAGACCGAAACCGTTTGGATGATCGGCGCAATGACGAGCATGCCGTTGTAGCGCTAACCACGTCATAGAATCCCCTCTGCATTTGCCCAAGCTGCGAAATACAGCTTAGGCAAATTGACCAACGCCTCAGCATCAGGCGGCTGAATGTTTCGATCTGAACTCAAATCATTTGACGATTGCTGCGCTCCGCTGGCAAAGTAGCAACTACCCTTCCGCCATTGTCTTTCATCTTTATGCCTCTAAACCATTTTCAGTTTTATCTGAGTATGCGTCAGGCAAGCGTTGAGGAGGCGTAATGGCAACTCTGCTTCCCATTCCCGCCGGTTGAAGCGGTAACAGAACTCATTGAGATACTCTT
>JACCWK010000033.1 GCA_013697655.1 Nitrosospira sp. | reverse complement strand
AGCCTGTTTTTCGAGAACAAACAGACTGGCGATTAGACGATAGAACGGAACGCAAAAAACAATTACGGAAAACAAAGGAGAAACGAAATGGTTGTCAAGCTAGGGCTGAGGCTCGTCACGCTCACATGTAGTGCGCTGCTTGCGGCGTCGGCATATGCAAACTTTCCCAGCGTCCCCAAAGAGACCTACAAAGCGCTGAACCTTGAACAATCGGCCTCGCCCAAGGAACTGCACGAAGCGATCACCAAGCGCTACAAGGACCCGGCGCAAGGTGCGGGGCGCGGGACACTGGCCAAATACTGGGAACCGGTTCCGTACAGCATGTACATGGACCCTGCCTCCTTCTACAAACCGCCGACCTCCATGAAAGAAGTGGCGGATCGTCAGGAATGCGTCAAATGCCATACAGACGAATCGCCGGTGTGGGTCAACGCCTGGAAGAAGAGCACGCATGCCAACCTGGACAAGATCCGCAACCTGAAGCCGGACAACCCGATCTACTACAAGAAAGCCAAGCTGGAAGAAGTGGAGAAGAACCTTCGCTCCATGAACCGGCTGGGCGCGAGAGAAAAGCTCAAGGAAGTGGGGTGTATTGACTGTCACGTCGACATCAACACCAAGAAGAAGGCCGACCACATGACCGACCTTCGCATGCCCACAGCCGACGTATGCGGCACCTGTCACCTGCAGGAATTTGCCGAGCGCGAATCCGAGCGCGACACCCTCATTTGGCCGAACAACCAATGGCCGCAGGGCCGTCCGTCGCACGCGCTGGACTGGAAAGCCAACGTAGAAGTTGCCGTGTTTGCCGCCATGCCGCAGCGCGAGATTGCCGAAGGCTGCAGCATGTGCCACACCAACCAGAACAAATGCGACTCCTGCCACACCCGGCATGAATTCTCCGCAGCCGAATCACGCAAGCCCGAAGCGTGCGCCACCTGCCACAGCGGCGTGGACCACAACAACTGGGAAGCGTACTCCATGAGCAAGCACGGCAAGATCGTCTCCATGATGGGCGACAAATGGAACTGGGAAGTCTCGCTCAAGGACGCCTACAGTAAGGGCGGCCAGACAGCGCCCACCTGCGCGGGCTGCCACTTTGAGTACGAAGGCAAATACAGCCACAACGTCGTGCGCAAGATTCGCTGGGCCAACTACCCTGCGGTACCGGGCATCGCCGAGAACATCAACAGCGAATGGTCCGAGGCGCGCCTGGATTCCTGGGTCAAGACCTGCACCTCATGCCACTCCGAGCGCTTTGCCCGCTCCTACCTGGAATTCATGGACAAAGGCACCTTGCATGGCCTGGCCAAATTCAAGGAAGCCCATGAAATAGCCGAGAAGCTCTACAAGGACGGCCTGCTCACTGGGCAGAAGACCAACCGTCCGGCACCGATGGCGCCGGACAAGGAAATGTTCGCCGGCTTCACCCAGCTCTACTGGTCCAAGGACAACAACCCCGCGGCCATAGAACTCAAGGCCCTGGAAATGGGTGAAAACGACCTGCCCAAGCTGCACGTAGGCCTGGCGCACGTCAACCCCGGAGGATGGACCTACACCGAAGGTTGGGGCCCGATGAACCGTGCCTACGTCGAAATCCAGGACGAGAACACCAAGATACGCGAAATGGCGGCACTGCAGGCCCGGGTAGCCAAAATGGAAACGAATCGCCGTTCCAGCCTGCTGGACATCAACAGCACCGATGAGAAACTCTCGCTAGGCGGTCTGGGCGGCGGCATGCTGCTGGCCGGCACCCTCGCACTGGCTGGCTGGCGCCGGCGCGAGAAAAGCGAAAAAAGCGGGCATTGACCGCATCATCCGCCTCATCCCCTCGCGCCCAGCCGGCGCGGCGGGGGACGCAGTTGGGAACTAAGCTCCTCCCGTCACTGGGCATCCTCCTGGTGACGGGAGGTTTGCTTTTACTGGGCTGGTTTGCCTACTTATGGTTCAATCCGGCGCCAGCCCCCTATCGCTACGCCCTGGTTGAAGAAGGCGACAGCGCCAAATTCGAGTCACTGGGCCTGCAGGCCTGGCCTGACCTTGGCATCGCCAAATATGAAGTGCATGTAGAAGGCGTGGACCAGCCCATCGCCATGGGCTATACCGCCCGGCGCGGCCAGACCCCGCCCATCCTGCTCAGCTGGGAAAACCGCAGCAGCGAACTGGTCGGCGCCCTCGACAACAAACTCCCCGAACTGACAGCCCTGGCAGGGGCCATCGACAAGCATGCGCCCAAAGACGCCCTGATCCTTGCCTGGTGGGACACCTCGCGCCAGATCAAACTCCTGACAGGGCGCGAGACCCTGTTCACCTCCCACATCGGCGAACCCCTGATTGCCCCGGCGGCATGGCAGCCGCAAAGCGAAGCCATCCGGCATTACGAAGACCAGTTCTGGGGGGCCTCGGCCCCGCCGGAAGAACGCCGCAACTTCCAGCGCTTTGCCGACGCCCTCACCGCCGAGCCTGCCCGGGGGGCGGCCCTGCTGCGCGAACTGGCCGGTGCGCGCGAGGCCTACATCGCCGTGCACGTCAGCGACCTCTACAAACTGGGATTGATGCATCCGGAGCGCCTCGACATGGCCTACAAGAATTTCCCCATGGAAGGCAACATGCATGGCATGATCGGCTACCTCAAGAAATGGATGCAGGAAAACAACTATGAAACCCACACCTTGCAATCCCTCTCCGACAGCACCGTGCGCGCCTACTTCCTGCGGGATGCCAAAAGCAGCAACACCCTCATCGCCCAGATGCTACCCTTCACCCACTCCATGCCGCTGGACCTTACCGTCTTGCAACTCATCTACCAGCAGGGCGGCTACTGGGTATACAGGATTCCGGCCACCCCCGTCATGGCCGAACCTGTCCCCGCCGGGGGGTGAACCCTGGGCGCTAGCGCCTCATTTGGCGGCAGCGGCGCCTGCCGGGTGGACTGATCGGCCGCTTCGCACAAGCGGTACCAGTGGTACCAGAAAGAGTGATGGTACTGGTGCTACCCGTTTGCATAAACCAGAGATACAGTACGAACATAAATGGGTTTTTGGATAACATAACAACAAGATCAACGGATAATTTGCCCGAAGGAGAAAAACCATGCGTCATCCCCTGACATTTGCACTTGCCGCAGCAGCCATGTTTGCGGTGCTCTCCGCGAGTGCGACCGCTCAATCGTTTGAAGGTCGCAAGAAATGTAGTTCCTGTCACAAGAGCCAGGCGGAATCATGGACACAGACGGCTCATGCCAAGGCCATGGACTCGCTCAAGCCCAACACCAAGGCCGAGGCCAAGAAGAAGGCCAAGCTCGATCCCAAGAAAGACTACACCAAGGACAAGGACTGCGTAGGCTGTCACGTTGACGGTTGGGGCAAGGAAGGGGGCTACACCGTGGAAGACCCCAGCAAATTCACCACCGGCGTAGGCTGCGAATCGTGTCATGGGCCTGGAGCCAAGTATCGCGGCATTCACCGCAAGGCGGGGGCGGCCTATGAGAAATCGAAGAAGACCGCGCCACGTTCGACCCTGGCGGAAGCGGGACAGGACTTTGCCTTTGAAGAGTCCTGCAACGCCTGTCACCTGAACTACGAGGGTTCGGGATGGAAGGGCACGAAGAAGCCCTACACCCCCTTCACCCCGCAAGTGGACAAGAAATACACCTTCAACTTCGACAAGTACGTCAAGGACACCAAGGCCATGCACGAGCACTACAAGCTGGACGGGACCTTCGAAGGCGATCCGAAGTTCAAGTACCATGACGACTTCCAGTCCAAGGCCAAGGTGGGCGAGAAAGGCTCGGAAGACTAATGGCCGGGATACGCGCAGGCGGCACCCTGCTCACGGGCGCATTGCTGGGGGTTGTCATGGTAGCGGTGGTATTCGGCGGCGAGGCCGCCGTCTCCACCACCGCGTTTTGCACCAGTTGCCATTCCATGACCTACCCTGCGGAGGAACTCAAGACCTCCTCGCACTACGGCGCCCTGGGCGCCAACCCGGGCTGCAAGGACTGCCACATTCCCCAGGGGTTCAAGAACTTCCACCTGGCGGTGGCCACCCATGTGGTGGACGGTGCGCGCGAACTGTACATGGAGTTTGCCGAGGACTATTCCACGCTGGAGAAATTCAACGAGCGCAGGCTCATCATGGCGCACGATGCGCGCATGAACCTGAAGAAATGGGATAGCGTCACCTGCCGCGAATGCCACAAGGACCCGCAGCCGCCCGGGGCCGATGCCAAGGCCGCGCACAAAAAGATGGAGACTGAAGGCGCCACCTGCATCGACTGCCATCAGAACCTGGTGCACAAGGAAGCCCCCGAGACCGATCTCAATGCCAGCCGCACCCAGGGCAAGCTGGTCCTCAAGCCGGAAAAAAAGGATAAGGATGACGATGAGGACGAGAAGGACTGATCCAGAGCCTTTCCGGTTTCCGTGCCGTTACCCAGAATAATAATTACACGTTATTCCCAACTCATCAGTTGGGAATAACGCCTTTAAATAATCGCGGTAAAACGGGTGATAGCGTAAGATCGCCCTCTACATTTCCAGAGAACCAAAAAAACTTCAATCGGTCCCCGTTTGCTGGAACCGGATGCGATCCTACATTCTTGAATCAACAAAAACCATAGAGATGTTGCGCAATTTTCCCCAGATCAATGCCCCCTATGCTCATAGGATACGTGATTACTTTATAGCGTCCCTAACCTTCTTTTGCGTCGCCATCAGTCTGGTCATGGACGCCGGCGGAAGCATGGAGCAACAAAACTTCATGGGGGTTATCGCCTGGACATTTCTGGCTATGTTGCTGTTTGGCGAAAATAAAGAAGTGCGGATGCAGGTAATCATAGCGGTCGGATTCGCCACCCTCGGCGAACATTTTGCGTCCATCTACATGGGCGGATACACCTATCGATTTGGAAACGTGCCTGCCTATGTGCCGCCTGGCCACGGAATGGTTTATTTAACGGCTGTCGCCCTCGCCCGCTCCGGTTTATTTCTGAAGTATGCTCGCGGAATAGCTGCGTTTGTCGTGCTGGTATGCGGAGCATGGTCGATCTGGGGAATTAGCGGCTACCCTGCTCAGGGTGATCAGGTTGGTGCGATATTATTTTGCGTGTTTCTGATCTATTTGTTTAAAGGTCGCTCGCCAATGGTATATCTTGCTGCCTTTTTCATCACTACATGGCTGGAGTTGATTGGGACGGCGGCAGGCACCTGGAAATGGGCGGCAATAGAGCCTGTCATGGGGCTGTCACAGGGAAATCCGCCAAGCGGAGTCGCCGCGTGGTATTGCCTGGTCGATGCAGTAGCCATCGGCGGAGCAGCACCGTTGCTGAACAATATGAAAAGATGTCGCGATTGGTTTAAAGCTGAAAAGTCACCAAAGAATGTCCATCAGGGTGAATTTCCAAAAAATTAACTCAAGCTGTTGTTCTGGTGCCATTTCCTAATGTGTTGTATTATGCCCATCCATAAATGCCTGGCGTAACTGTCCGGTCACAGCCGCGGTCAGCCGCCGTATCCCTTTGCGGTACGTAATCCTTTCTATAAATTCTGTTCTGCCTAGAACCGGTCCCAGCAGGCGTTGGCAGGCGGGTCTAGGAATCTAACTATGTCATTCGACCAACTCAACTTATCGCCTGACATCCTGCGCGCTATCGCAGATCAAGGTTACACAGAGCCCACCCCCATTCAGGCACAGGCGATTCCGCCGATACTTGAGGGCAAGGACATAATGGGGGGAGCACAAACTGGTACCGGCAAGACCGCAGGCTTTACCTTACCTATGCTGCATCGGCTGCAAGCCCACGCAAATACCAGCGTTTCACCTGCCAGACACCCAATTCGCGCATTGATTCTGGTACCAACGCGGGAGTTGGCGGCCCAGGTATATGAAAGTGTAAAAACATATGGTAAGTACCTACCGCTAAAATGTGCCGTGGTTTACGGCGGTGTCAATATAGACCCCCAGATCAAAGATTTACGCGCCGGTGTCGAAATCGTGGTGGCAACGCCTGGACGCCTGCTGGATCATATAGAACAGAAAACGATGAATTTGTCCAAGGTCGAAATCCTGATACTGGATGAAGCTGACCGCATGCTGGACATGGGTTTCATGCCCGACATAAAACGCATTCTTGCCCTGATTCCGCAGCAGCGGCAAAGTCTCATGTTCTCCGCCACATTTTCTGACGAAATCAAAAAACTGGCCGATAAGCTATTGAAGCAGCCGGTATTAATTGAAGTGGCACGTCGCAACTCCATCACCGAACTGGTAACGCACGTCGTGCATCCGGTCGAGCGTGACCGTAAACGCGAATTGCTGGCGTATCTGGTCAAGTTGCACGACCTAAAGCAGGTGCTGGTATTTGTCCGCACCAAGCACGGTGCTAGCCGGCTGGCTCAGCAACTGGAACGCGACGGCATTACCGCAACGGCGATTCATGGCGACAAGAGCCAACCTCAACGTACCCAGGCATTGGCGGAATTCAAGCAAGGTGTGGTTCGTGTTTTGGTCGCTACCGATGTGGCCGCACGAGGACTCGACATCGAAGATTTGCCGCATGTGGTCAATTTCGAGTTGCCCACGACGCCGGAAGATTATATTCACCGGATCGGCCGCACCGGTCGTGCTGGCACCAAGGGGGATGCTATTTCGCTGGTGTGCGAGGATGAGAAAGAATTGCTCGAAGGTATCCAGAAGCTTCTGAAATTGAAGCTTAACACTACGATAATTTCTGGCTTTGATCCGGAAACGCCGAGTCATGCGGCAGTATCCGAGAGTCCCCGTGGCGGGCGCAATCGGACAGAACGTGCCGTACCAGAACCGAGAAGAAGTTCTGGAGCACATAGTGGCGAGCCCAATGGAACTCATCCTGCATCACGGTCCAAAGAGGCTAGGCAACGCGCGGAACACGGAGGGCAGGCAAGACGTCCCAAAACACCGGAGGATCCGTTATTCAGCCAGCCATATACTCCTTCGACGCCCGCAGACAACCAGTCAGCGACTTCCACCGAGACAGCAGCCACCCCATCCCCGACAGATACACGGCCGGGTCATGCTCGGCCGGGTCAACAAACCAAACCGCTCGCCGCGCTATTCAGGCCGCGTTCCCCAGACAAACCCAAGCAGAATGAGTAGCACGGCAGGCAAGCTGACAATATGAACGCTTGATATGGGAAAACGCCTCACAAAGATCTATACTCGCACGGGTGATGATGGCACCACTGGACTGGGTGACGGCACGCGATCTGCGAAGGAAAGCTTGCGCATCGAGGCTATCGGTACGGTGGATGAACTCAATAGTTGTCTCGGCGTTTTGCTTGCAGAAACCCTTGAAGAAGAGGTACGCATCAAACTCGAAAATATCCAGCATGATTTGTTTGACCTGGGCGGAGATCTGAGTATTCCCGGCCGCGTCAGTATGAGCGAAGCACAAGTTAGCCGTTTAGAGAAAGAACTTGATGAGTACAACGTCACGCTGACAGCCTTACAGGAATTCATACTCCCCGGCGGGGTCCGTACGGCGTCTCTATGCCACGTCGCGCGTACCGTGTGCCGCCGTGCAGAACGGTGCGTAGTCCGCATGTCTCGAAGCGAAGCGGTAACACCGTTTCACATCCAGTACCTCAACCGTCTATCAGATTTTCTGTTCGTGCTATGTCGCATCTTGAATCGTGAACTAGGTGTCAAAGACGTTTTATGGCAACCGGGAAAAAACCGGTTTAAAACCATTTAAAAAAAGAATCATGAATTAAGCTTCTCGATGTCAGGTTCCTTGCGGCGGAAACTATCGAGTATCAGCAACATGGCGCCAAGAAAAATCGCGGAATCTGCCACATTAAACGCGGGCCAGTGGTAGTTGCGAATGTGGAAATCCAGAAAATCGACTACGTGTCCAAGCGTGATGCGATCCCATAAGTTACCCAGCGCGCCACCCAGTATCAAGGTCAGCGCAATACAAAACATTTTTTCGGCTGCATGTTTACGTAGCAGATAAATTATTAGTGCTGAGGCGCCCGCCGCAATGGCGCTAAAAAACCAGCGTTGCCAACCGGCAGCGTCACTTAGAAAGCTGAACGCCGCCCCCGCGTTATAGGTCAGCACCAGATTAAAAAACCCCGTCAGCGGAATCTGCTGACCGTGAAATAATACGGACTCTACCCAGCGTTTGGTGGCGATATCCAGCACCAGCACAACCAATGCCAGGCTCAGGCTGATCTGCAGCTTCATCGCATCCACTTCTCCGCAGCACGTGCGCTCTCAAGCATGTCGCCGGACCTCGCCCGTACCAAAAAGGTTAGCGACGCATCGACCGCATATCGTGGGATGATCGGCATTGATCCCTACATCCCGACGATAATGCCAACAGCGATCACACTTTGGATGAACACATGGGGCCACAGAAACTTCCACATTTTGAAGGTCTTCGGACTGCACCACGCTTGCCTCGGAGGTCACCACCACCAGACGAAGATCGTCCCCTAGCGAATCGAGCAGCAGGAAGTCTTCACCGCCGGCGCGAATTTCCACCGCTGCCGCCAGCGATGAACCAATTTCCCCAAGGGCACGTGATTCTTCAAGCCGTCTTTGCACCTGCGAGCGCAGTTCACGAAGCCTGGTCCAGCGCCGCATCAACGTTTCCTCATTCGGCTGCGATGGAAATTTATGCCAGGTGTGCAGAAAAATACTGTCGTCAGCATCGCGTGTCATATTCTGCCATACCTCTTCACTCGTGAAACTGAGGATGGGCGCAAACAGGCGCACTAGGCTATGAAGAATATGGTAGATCGCGCTTTGCGCAGAGCGGCGCGGGATACCTTTGGCTGCTGCGGTATAAAGTCGATCCTTGAGTACATCCAGGTAAAACCCGCCCAAGTCTTCTGAACAGAAATTATGTAATCTATGTACCGCCAGATGAAACTCATAACGCTGGTAGTCTTGTATCAGATCATCCTGGAGCGCCCTCGTGAACGCCAGCATGTAGCGGTCAATTTCCAGCCAATCTTCAACCGTCATGGCATCGGTGGCCGGATCGAAATCAGCCAGATTGGCGAGAAGGAAGCGTAGCGTATTGCGTATGCGCCGATAACTCTCTACAACTCGCTTCAGGATTTCGTCTGAAATGGAAAGCTCACCGGAATAATCGGTCGAAGCCACCCAGAGCCGCAAAATATCTGCCCCCGAGGTATCCATTATTTTTTGCGGTGCAATAACATTTCCTTTAGATTTGCTCATTTTGTGACCATGACCATCCACCACAAAACCGTGGGTGAGCAATGCGTCATAAGGTGCACGACCGTCGATTGCGCAACCGGTCAGGAGCGAAGACTGGAACCACCCGCGATGCTGGTCCGAGCCCTCCAGATAAAGGTCGGCCGGGTATTTGAGTTGTGCCTCAGGTTTCAAAACGGTGTCGTGAGTGGTTCCGGATTCGAACCACACATCCAGCGTATCCGGGAGCTTCTTGTAATCTTTCGTTTCGTCACCCAGCAAATCTGCCGCATCCAGGCTGAACCAGGCTTCGATCCCCTGTTGCTCAACGCGCTGTGCTACCTCCTCGAGCAATTCGTTGGTACGGGGATGTAACACGCCTGTTTCCCTATGCACGAAGAACGCCATCGGTACGCCCCAGTCTCGTTGACGCGACACGCACCAATCGGGTCGATTTCCGATCATCGCTTCCAGGCGAGCCCTACCCCATACAGGGTAGAACTGAGTAGCTGCTACAGCATCCACGGCCAGTTCACGCAAGGTTTTATGCTGCTGAGAACTGTTTCTCTGGCTCTCCTTGTTCATACCGATAAACCACTGCGGCGTCGATCGGTAAATAATCGGGGTTCTGTGCCGCCAGCAGTGCGGATAACTATGCTGAATCTTTTCCATATGCAGCAAGTGGCCGCTAGCTCGAAGCGTGTCGATTACGACATCGTTGGCTTTCCATACGAATAAGCCTCCCACAACCGGCGTAGTAGCCACGAATTTGCCATCGTCATCCACAGGACTGTCATTGGAAAGACCGTATTTCTGACCGATAAAATAATCGTCCAGTCCGTGCGCCGGCGCGGTATGGACCAGGCCTGTCCCAGCTTCCAGAGTGACATGCTCGCCGCAGATAATCGGCACCCGCAGTCCGTTAAAGGGATGATTCAACGGAATACCTTTCAGCGCCGAGCCTTTACATGCGCCGAGCGTTTTTCCATCTAGCCCATAGCGCTGGAGACACGTCTGCCGCAGATCAGCAGCCAGTATCAGCAACCCACGGGCTGTCTCTACCAGCGCATAATCGAAATCGGGGTGTACAGACACGGCTTGGTTAGCAGGCAGTGTCCATGGCGTGGTGGTCCATATAACTGCATAGATTGCCATGTTCTCGGGCATAGGTATGCCGAAAGCCGCCACTAGCGGGTGATGGGGAGGATTGTTGCCAATTTGGGGAATGGAATTGAATACTTCGAAGCCGACATCGATGGCTGATGAAGTTTTGTCTTCATACTCGACCTCTGCTTCCGCCAGCGCAGAGCCGCAATCTATGCACCAGTTGACAGGTTTTCGTCCCTGGTAAAGATAGCCGCTCCTTTGAAGCTTTCCAAGCGCGCGAATGATACCCGCTTCAATGCGGTAATCCATGGTGAGATATGGATTATCCCAATCACCCAGCACACCGAGCCGGATAAAATCCGCCTTCTGTCTTGCCACTTGCTCCTGTGCAAAAGCACGGCATAGCTCGCGCACTTTATCCGCAGGCAAATTTTTGCCGTGTTTCTTCTCAATCTGGTGCTCAATCGGCAGCCCATGACAATCCCACCCGGGTACATAAGGGGCATCAAAGCCCGTCAGCGTTTTGGCTTTGACAATAATATCCTTAAGGATTTTATTGACCGCATGGCCAATGTGGATATCGCCATTGGCGTATGGCGGACCGTCATGCAGCACGAATTTGGGACGCCCTTTACTGATTTCGCGGATTTTCTGGTAGAGGTTGTTTTTCTGCCAAGTTTTGAGCATGACAGGCTCGCGCTTGGCGAGGTCGCCCCGCATGGGAAAAGGTGTGTCAGGCAGGTTAAGTGTTTTCTTATAATCGGTCATGAAATATAGCGAACATCAATTCGGTCTACGTAGCGAGGGCTGCTTTTCAATGGTCTGAGGAGGAAGGCGCGAAGCAAAATAGTTCCTTGCTTGCTCCGCGTCCCGTGCTATCTGCTGGGTCAGCATTTCCAGGCTGGAGTATTTTTCTTCATCCCGGAGTTTGTGCAGAAAATGCACCCGCAAGTGACGTCCATAGATTTTCTGATCGAAATCGAACAGATGTACTTCTAGTATCGGTTTGCCAAATTCATGCACAGTAGGACGAACACCTAGACTGGCCACTCCCGGTATCGCCTGCATTCGCTGCGACGAGGACAACTTGGCAGCGTCATGGATTTCCACCTCAGTTTCCACCGCGAAGATTCCGGATAAAGGAGGCCGATTGTGTTGCAGTTGAATATTGGCCGTGGGGAAGCCGATCTTCCTGCCCAGCTTGTCGCCATTCACAACACGGCCACTGATGCTATAGGGCCGCCCCAATAGTTGCGCGACAAGGTCCAGATCGCCTATCGTCAGGGCCTCGCGAACGGCCGTGCTCGAAACCCGCAAACCATTCACAGAATAGGCTGGCATTTCCTCGACTTCAAAACCGCACCTCCCAGAAAACGCTTCCAGCATGGCGAAGTCGCCAGCGCGACGCGCGCCGAAGCGAAAATCATCGCCTACCAGTATCCACTTGACGGCAAGCCCAAGCTGAAGAATACGGACAATAAAATCCTCCGCGCTGATCCTGGCGAAGTCAAAATTAAAACGGCATACTTGCACTCTTTCCACGCCTGCTGCCGCGAGCAGCTCCAGTTTTTCCCGTAGGCTGGTGAGCCGCGTCGGTGCCTGGTCCGGCGAGAAAAACTCGCGCGGATGCGGCTCAAAGATCATGACGCAAGCAATAAGATCGTGCTGGTTAGCAACCTCTTTCAAGCGGGCGAGCATGGCCTGATGACCCAGATGCACCCCATCGAAATTCCCTATGGTAAGCGCAATTGGAGCTTCTGCCTGAACGGAAAGACTGCGGGAAACATACATGACATCATGCTACTAAAAGCTGGAATTGTAGCCTGTTTCAGGCAGCAGGGCCTAGCAGCCTGTCGGTCTTGCTGTTATAGCCGCCACCAATTTGCCGGTTTTAGCGCAAAGGTTCAATCGTGCTTTCATAAAATCGCTTTCAGATTCTCAGAAACGTTGAATGTCGATGGGAATTACC
>JACCWK010000029.1 GCA_013697655.1 Nitrosospira sp. | reverse complement strand
GATATATCCGGGTCAGAGGCCCTGCCAAGGTGATGTCGCATTTGATGTTCGGTGTTCTGGCACTCTCCACCGATCAGTTGATGCGCCTGCTGACGTAGATTTAGAGGACCGTTATTCAGCTCTCTGGCGTGTTGCCAAGTTCAGCAGGGGACCTCATCGTGTCGATGAGGTCGAAAACAGGGTTCCTGAACAAAACGAGTCAGGAACTTTAACAAAACTACTCTTCAGGTCTCCTGATTAGTAATAACAATGCCTACTCTCAGATCACCCGGGAGTTTTGCAAGAAGCTCTAATGGCATTCTTTTAAATGTTTAATCCCTCGAGAGAACAGGCGCGTCAATTTTTCTTCGATACCTGGCGGAAATACCGCCAGCGAGAAATGCTTTCTGCTATGGAAGACATGGCGCTTGAGGTTATATTACTGCATCCGGAATATCAGACCATTTTTGAAGACGAGGAGCGCTACCATGACAAGGACTATTTGCCTGAAATGGGCGACACCAACCCTTTCCTGCATATGAGTATGCATATTGCCATCCAGGAGCAGCTCTCGATAGATCAGCCGGCAGGAATTCTTAAACGGTTTGAGCGTTTACTACAGAGAACCGGCAATAAACACGACGCCATGCATCAGGTCATGGAATGTCTTGCGGAAATGATCTGGCAAGCGCAACGCAACCGATCAGCGCTCGACGCCTCGATTTATTTTGAATGCCTTGATCGGCGGGGAAGCTAATCTGTACTTGATGAAGAATGGTCCCCAGTTGTTCTGAAGCTGGGCAGACAGGAGAAAGCTTCCCATCCGCCCATCCAAATAATTCCTGAATAAGCTCACGTGAGTACTGTTTCATGTGAATTGCCATAAAGCCGGGGCCGAGTGGGTCACTTCGTTGCATCGTAGACTAGGTATATCCTTTGTCGTGGCACCTTGTGATTTGAGCTTTCTCGGCAACGCGCTCCACGGCGAGTTTGTTCAGGGGTGTTCTAATATCTTGTTTTCAAACCAGACTGACTGGCAAAATAGGCCGACAGATTTTCGATATCTTCCTTGCTCAAGGCTGCAGCCATCCCGGCCATTATGGGATCCTTTCGGGTGCCCGACTTATATTCATTCAGGGATTTTTCTAGATAACTCGCATGCTGCCCAGCAAGCTTTGGAAAAGCCGGCGCAGGACTATTGCCGTCGGGACCGTGGCATGCGGCACAAACTTCAGCCGCTTTTTTCTTGCCAGCTTCAATATCGGCTGCTATTCCCTGGCTGGAAATCAGCAGCAGTGCGCCGCTCGCGGCTGCAATAATGAAATTTCTCATAATGCTTTCCTTGGTAATGAATAAATTATTTTCCACTTGAAGTGGCGTAATAGGCGGCCAGGTCTTCCATATCCTGCGCGGAAAGCGAGGCGGCAATACCTTTCATGCTGGGATGGCTGCGGGCATCGGTTTTATATGCCTCAAGTGCCTTGACCATATACTCGGCATGCTGGCCGCCAAGTCTTGGAACTTTATATACCGTGGGATAAGATGTCCGGTATCCCTCTATTCCGTGACACCCGACGCACATTGCATTCTTCTGCTTCCCCGCAACCGGGTCACCAGCGGCCTGCGCTGTCCCGGTTAATGTCAGGAGCAGACCCCACGCAAATAAATTCACTATTGCTGGTCTTTTCATTATGAGTGCCCTCTTTTCAAAAAGAGCGACTCTAAACGATGTGCCATTCTGGGTCAACGAATAAAATAGTGAAATATATGGGAACTTATCATTATTTTTCATGTCCTGCCGTTGAGCGTTTTGCTTCCAGTTCCTCCCAGCGGGAAAGATATTTTTTGAGTTCCTGGTCCAGAATGGCAAAGCGTTCTTGCAGTGCTAGGGCTTCATTCAGATGATCGTTGTAGATCGTCGATGAAGATAATTTTAAGGTAATGTCGCCCTGTTCCTGTTCCAGGCTCTCGATCTTTTTCAGCAATTCCTCGAGTTCGCGGGCATCGTTGTAACTTAACTTGTCGCTAGAAGCCCAATCAGGCATCTTGTTCAACGGAACGGTAGATTGTGGCCTCGTCCCTTGTGGCTTCGCTGGCGTTTTTAAAAAATTCTTCGCCCGCACCCAGTCTTCATACCCTCCAACGTATTCCCGAAGCACGCCATCGCCTTCGAACGCAATAACCTGCGTTACCACGTTGTCAAGAAATTCCCGGTCGTGGCTTACAAGGAACAGCGTGCCGGAATAGTTTTGCAATAGTGTTTCAAGTAGTTCCAGAGTTTCGATATCCAGATCGTTTGTCGGCTCATCCAGAACCAGTACGTTAGTGGGTCGAGTGAACAAGCGTGCAAGCAACAGCCGGTTGCGCTCTCCGCCAGAGAGCGATTTTACTGGTGAGCGTGTCCGCTCCGGCGCAAACAAAAAATCTTCCAGATAACTAATGACGTGCTTCCTTGCACCGCCGATATCAATAAAATCGGAGCCCTGGCTGATAGTCTCCATCAGAGTCGCTTCCTCATTCAGTTGTTCGCGCATCTGGTCAAAATAAGCTACCGCGAGCTTGGTTCCCTGTCGCACGCTGCCGGTATCAGGCTGCAATTCACCTAGTATCATTTTTAGCAACGTGGATTTTCCCGCACCGTTAGGGCCCAGCAACCCTACGCGGTCGCCGCGCATGATGCGGCAGGAAAAATCTTCAATGACGGTTTTGTTGCCGTACCTTTTGCCGACGTGCTCCAATTCGGCTACCATCCGTCCGGATTTTGCGCCTTCATCCACATTGAGATTAACAGTGCCCACTCGTTCCCGGCGCGCGGCTCGTTCCAGGCGCAAAGCCTCCAGCTGTCGTACTCTCCCTTCATTACGGGTACGCCGCGCCTGTATTCCTTTTCGTATCCAAACTTCTTCTTGCGCCAGCACCTTATCGAACTTTTGATTGTGCACTGCCTCAACATTCAACAGTTCTACTTTCTTTTGCTGATACTGAGCGAAAGTACCGGGAAAAGTTGTTAAATTACCTCGATCGAGTTCAACAATTCGCGTTGCTACATTGTTTAAAAACCGGCGATCATGAGTGACGAATAACACGCTTCCGGAAAAATCCTCGAGGAGTGCTTCCAGCCATTCAATAGAGGAAAAATCAAGGTGATTGGTAGGTTCGTCCAGCAGCAACACATCAGGAGATATCACTAATGCACGAGCCAACGCGACCCTTTTTTTAAGTCCACCCGAAAGCTGCCCAATCAAGGCATCTGTAGGAAGGTCAAGTTTTTCAATAGCGGTTTCCACTCTTCCCTGAATACGCCATCCATCCTGGGCTTCCAGCTCGGCTTGCAAATCCTGCAATCGTAAAAGGAGCGCTTCAGTGTCCGCAGCGCCTTCGCTCAGGAGGTGAGAAATTTCATGATAATCGACGAGTACCTGACTAACCGTACCTAATCCTTTGGACACTTCCTGAAATACAGTGAGGTCCGCGTCCAAAACCGGTTCTTGCGGCACATACGCCAGCTTCAATCCAGATGCGCGCCAAATTTTCCCATCATCCGGCTTGCCTTCGTCCGCGAGAATGCGCAGCAGACTTGACTTGCCTCCTCCATTCCTGCCAATCAGCCCTATACGCTCACCGGAATCCAGTTGCAAGTTCACCTGGTTGAGCAGAGTATGATGTCCAAAGGCAAGACAGACTTTTTCAACGGTGAGGAGAGGCATGGGGAGTGCTACTTCAGCAAAAATGACAAGGGGGCGCAATTCTGCCACGCTTGAAGGGGATTGGCAAAAAATCTGTACATCGACTTCGTCAAGTATAATTTGGTCACTTGTTTACCGAGGATGAGATCCGTTAGAAGTCAAACGGCGGACCGGGCCAACTATCATCTCGCGGCCGTGCACGGGCAAGTGCGTGCGCCGCCTCGCACCAACCCTCGCATGCATTGCGTCCCGGTCGGCCTCGCCAGATATTTAGCAGCCCCTTACACTTCGCGTAAAAATGGAAGAATCGAAGTATTTTTTTTCGCTGCGCCGGATATGGGGAATCTTCACTACAGATAAGCTTGTCATCCGCCAAGCCACGATCTGTCAATGTCACAGCACCCCAAACCTTGACGCGTACCCGCTTACCCAATGGCAAGCGCGGACCCAGTACCAGTGCGTCCAGCAGATCACCTTCAAGACCAAGGTAAGTCGGCACGGAGCCATAATTGTACGGGCATGGTAGAGGGGAGATAAAATCGACCTTGCCAGTGGATCCGCGCTTCAGAAAGCTACCACGCGGAACCTCGATTATTACCTCAACCACGGGCGGCACGGACGGTGCCTGGTGGTCTGCCTGCTCATTGCAATCCGCACTGCACCCGGTCTTATAGGCTAACGCTACCTCATCAGTTCGGCAAGGTTTTGCAATGCATGAAGCGCTGTTCAGGAAGGGGGTGAATGTCACTATCGATGGGGAGTGAAATCCGGAATTGATCCATTGCCTCAATCTATTTTCGAGGCCGTTGCTGCTGCGGTCTCGCTCGTGTTCCTTTCGACCAGGAGCGTATACAATCTACGGCTGTCCGCACGCAGTACCGTGAATTTAAATGTACCAATCACCACAGACTCGCCGCGTTTGGGTAACCGGCCGAATTTATTCAGTACCAGACCGCCGATGGTATCGTAATCCGCATCACTTAGTTCCCCTTCCAGCCTTTCGTTAAAATCTGAGATTTCGGTAACGGCTTTGACGCGGAAATGACCGTTGAGGTCCTGCACGATGTTATCTTCAACCTCATCGAAATCGTGTTCATCCTCGATCTCGCCGACGATTTGCTCCAGCACGTCTTCGATGGTTATAAGCCCTGCCACGCCACCGTATTCATCCACTACAATGGCTATATGATTGCGGTTGCTGCGAAAATCCTTTAGTAAGACATTGAGCCGTTTGGATTCAGGAATAAATACCACGGGTCGCAGCATGTCGCGTACATGAAACTCTTCCTCTCCAGCATAATAACGAAGTAAATCCTTTGCCAGCAGGATGCCGATCACGTTGTTTTTATCGTTCTCGGTGACGGGAAACCGCGAGTGTGCGGTCTCGATAATCAATGGAATGAATTTATTTGGCGTTTCATTGATGTCAATCACATCCATTTGAGAACGTGGAACCATGATATCGCGCGCCTGCATTTCGGATACCTGGATCACCCCCTCGATCATGCTTAGTGCGTCCGAATCGAATAGATTGCGCTCAAACGCGGAATGCAGCAATGCCAGCAGCTGCTCACGATCGCCCGGCTCGCGCAGGACTAAAGCACTGACGCGTTCGAGCCAGCTAGATTTGGGAGGGTCATCCATATTGATGTGCCGGTTAGTAGGTAGGTAGGTAGGAAGTAAGTCAATAAAACTCTGAGTGGCTTTGATAATCAGGCTTCCTCAATGCTTCGTTGGGATTCCCCATAAGGATCGTCGTGCCCCAGGCGCATGACAATTTCAGTCTCCAGTAGCTCCATTACCGCTGCGCTGCTGTCATTTTCGTGGTCATATCCCTGCAGATGCAGGACACCATGCACCGTAAGGTGAGCATAATGTGCTGTCAGATCTTTATGCTGCTGGCCTGCTTCCATTTCTATTATCGGCGCGCACAGCACAATATCGCCAGACAAGGGCTGGGTATCGTCATAAACGAAGGTCAGCACATTGGTAGCGTAAGCTTTACCGCGGAAATCCCGGTTGAGGCGGTGGCTCTCGATATTATCTACAATGCGCAGCATGATCTCCGCCTCCTGTCTCAGTGAAGCTTTGACCCATCTGCGAAATTGCGGCCGAGTGGGAACGCCTGCAGGATAAATTGCGTATTGCGTTGTCAGTTTCAGTTTCGCTTCCCTGCGGTTAACTCCGGAAATTTCCGAACCCCTACCTTTGTTTCTCATATTCCTGGTAGGCATTGACAATTCTTTGTACGAGCGGATGCCGCACTACATCTTCAGCGCCAAAATGGGTAAAAGCGATGCCCCGCACTTTTTCCAGGACCTGCTGGGCCTCTACCAGACCACTTTTTTGATGCTTGGCCAGATCAGTCTGGGTTACATCACCCGTTACCACAGCCTTGGAGCCGAAGCCAATGCGAGTGAGGAACATTTTCATCTGTTCGGGAGTGGTGTTTTGCGCTTCATCGAGAATAATAAACGATTGATTCAACGTGCGTCCACGCATGAAAGCCAGTGGCGCAATTTCGATTGCGCTACGTTCGAACTGCTTGCTGGTTTTATCGAAACCCATCAGATCATTCAGCGCATCGTAAAGAGGACGTAGATAGGGGTCCACTTTCTGCACTATATCCCCAGGTAGAAAGCCCAGACGCTCTCCAGCTTCCACTGCGGGACGCACGAGCACGATACGTGCCACCAAATCACGTTCTAGTGCATCTACCGCACTTGCCACAGCAAGATAAGTTTTCCCGGTCCCAGCCGGGCCGATGGAAAACGTGATGTCATGGTCCTGAATTTGTTGTAGATACTGCACTTGACGTGACGTCCGTCCGCGCAAATCGCTACGCCGGGTCATCAATATCGGCGTTTCTCTTGGGGAAAGGTTAATGGCGACATCTATTGCCGAATGATGAGGATTCATCACCTCGATCAAGCCAAGTTGGATTTGCTCAATGCTCAGTTGATGTCGTGCCTGACTGTAAAAATTTTGCAATGCTTCTGCGGCGAGCACCGTCTGGGCGGATTTGCCACGCAAACTGAAATGCTCTCCTCGACGGGCAATATTGACATCAAGCACTGTTTCGATCTGCTTGAGGTTCTCGTCCAGCGCTCCGCACAGGTTGGCAAGGCGCTGATTATCGACTGGAGAAAATGAAATTTCGACAGGCTGAGGTTTCAAAGGCTCGGTAAAGCAATCATAAGGCTTAAATTCTGGCAGTGACAGGCACACTTTGCAAGAAATGAAAATTTAACGAGCCTTTGGATAAGGGTCATGGGTGGCCTGCAGAGGATTTTGCTCAGAGGCATTCTAATGTTCATTTACGATTTCGCCCCGCAATGAATGTGATAACGCTGCGGTAATTCGGATATTCATAAAATGACCTATTGTCTCCGGGTTGCAGACGAAATTCACCATACGGTTATTATCGGTGCGCCCGCAAAGCTCGGCATGGTTTTTTTTGGAAAAGCCCTCGACCAGAATGCGTTGTGTGGAACCAATCATGCTTTGACTGATTGCTTGCGCCTGCTGGTTGATTTTTTCCTGCAGCCGTTGCAGTCGCTTCAATTTAATTTCGTAGGGAGTGGCGTCAGGTAATTCTGCGGCGGGTGTGCCAGGGCGTGGGCTATAAATGAAACTGAAGGAATCATCGAAGTTCATTTCCTCAATCAACCGCATGGTAGCCTCGAAATCGGTTTCCGTTTCGCCCGGGAAGCCAATGATGAAATCGGAGGTAAGTGAAATATCGGGGCGTGCAGAGCGAAGGCGACGAATAACGGATTTGTATTCCAGCCCGGTATAACCGCGCTTCATCGCTGCCAGCACTCGATCCGAGCCCGATTGGACAGGCAAATGCAAATGGCTCACCAGTTTTGGTAATTTCAGGTAGGCTGCGATAAGCCGCAAGGTAACTTCCCGAGGATGAGACGTGGTGTAGCGAAGGCGTTCGATACCTGGAATTTCACTAATATATTCAAGTAACAAGGCTAAATCTGCAAGTTCATCCCCATATTCCATCTCACCACGATAAGCATTAACATTTTGCCCAAGCAGCGTCACTTCCTTGATTCCCTGATTCGCGAGTTCCGTAATTTCCGCTAGTACGCCGCTCACGGGGCGCGAAATTTCTTCGCCACGCGTATAAGGCACTACGCAAAAACTGCAATATTTGCTGCATCCTTCCATAATGGAAACGAAGGCGGTCACACCTTCGGTACGCGCGGCCGGCAAGTGGTCGAATTTTTCGATTTCTGGAAAGGAGATGTCCACTTGTGGACGGCCGGTAGCCCGACGTGCGGAAATCAACTGAGGCAGACGGTGGAGAGTTTGCGGACCAAATACCAGATCGACGTACGGTGCGCGCTTCACAATTTCCGCGCCTTCCTGACTGGCAACGCAACCGCCTACGCCAATGAGTAGATGCGGATTGGATTTTTTCAAATGTCTGACGCGTCCCAGATCGTGAAATACTTTTTCCTGAGCTTTCTCTCGTACTGAGCAGGTGTTGAAAAGAATAACGTCGGCATCTTCAGGATTAGCGGTCTTTTCCATGCCCTGTGCGGCGTAAAGAACATCTGCCATTTTGTCCGAGTCGTACTCGTTCATCTGGCAGCCGAAAGTTTTAATATAGAGTTTTTTTACCACAAGCGTACCCCAGTGTTGCAACCAAAATACTGCAGTTGTTTTAAACCTAGTCCATTCTGTAGTGCTGGTGAGCGGCTCAAAATTACCGGACGAGTTCTTGTTTGTTTACTCAGCTACGTAACAGTTCAACGCGGTTGGCGGGTTATTCATGTCTCGTGATTCCGTGCGTCACTTTAATTACCAGGCTGGGCAGCTTATCCGCTATTTCTCAGCCCCGCCGCTACACCATTAATGGTAAGTTGTATTGCGCGCTTTACCGCTTCGCCGGCATCGCCGGAGCGATAACGGCGCAGTAGCTCTACTTGCAAATGATTGAGCGGATCGATATAGGGAGTGCGGTTACGAATGCTGCGAGCAAGCGTAGGGTTATCCTGCAGCAACTCTGTGCGGCCTGTCACCGCGAACAACCATTTTACACTGCGATCCCATTCTGACTGGATGCGGCCGAAAATTGCCTCACGCAACTCGGCATCAGTAACAAGTTCAGCGTAGCGTGAGGCAATGCCCATATCGGTTTTTGCAAGCACCATGTCCATATTGGACAGCAGCGCTTGCATGAAGGGCCAGGTTCGATGCATTTCCTGGAGAAATTTCAGTCCTTTTTTACCTTGACCCTCACGCTGAACAAATGTTTCCACAGCTGTTCCAAAGCCATACCAGCCAGGGATCATGGCGCGATTGACGCTCCAGCTGAATACCCAGGGGATAGCGCGTAAGTCTTCTATAAGGTCGGATTGCTTGCGTGATGGTGGGCGGCTGCCAATATTGAGTCCGGCGATTTCCCGTATGGGGGTGGATTCCTGAAAATAGCGTTTGAAACCCGGAGTTTCGTATACCAGGTTTCGATAAGCTGCCAGGGCGTCACGTGCCAACACTTCCATAATCCCGTAATAATCAGCAGCGCGTTCACCAAGAGTATCATGAGGTAGCAGCGTCGCCTCGACTGTGGCAGCCACGAGGGTTTCAAGATTACGCCGCCCGATTTCGGGATCGGCATATTTGCTGCCGATGACTTCACCCTGCTCAGTGATGCGTATCTGACCGTTGACGCTACCTGGAGGCTGAGCCAGTATGGCCTGATAACTTGGGCCGCCGCCACGCCCGACCGTGCCACCGCGCCCGTGGAACAGGCGCAACTCAATCTTGTGCTTGGCAAATATTTTTGTCAGTTCGGTTTCCGCTTTATAGAGTTCCCAGTTGGCGGCAAGAAAGCCGCCATCCTTGTTGCTATCAGAATAACCTAGCATGACTTCCTGAACATTGTCTCGTGAACTCAGCAGCTTGCGATAATATGGCAGCGAAAACAACTCGTCCATAACCGGGCCGCAACCGCGCAGATCTGCTATGGTCTCGAATAGCGGGACAATATTGACACGCAGCCGAGGTATTTCCCCTGCTTGCAATAACCCCACTTCCTTCAACAACAGAGCAACCTCCAGCATGTCGGAGACGCCGTCGGTTTTGGAAATGATGTAATTTGGAAGTGCAGCACGGCCGAAGCGCCGTTGAATTTCCGCCGCCGTTTGCATGATGCATAGTTCACTCTGGACAAGTTCGGAATAGTCCAGATAAGGCGATCGCAGGGGACGCGGGCTGCTTATTTCGCCCAGCAGCCACTGTACGCGCTCGGGTTCGGACAACCCGGAATAGCCCTTGCGATGCGCACTGTATTCGAACAATTCTGCTACCACTTGCTCATGCACATTGCTGTGTTGGCGCATGTCCAGCGGCGCGAGATGAAAGCCGAACACTTCCGCTGCGCGGCGCAGGTGGCGCAAATCCCCGTGCGCCAACAAGTCCGCCTTATGTTGCTTCAGCGAGTGAATGACGATATCAAGGTCCTGAATAAATTCTATGCTTTCTGCGTAAGGGGCGGCAGGGCCAATCGGACGCCGTTGCCTGATCACATGACCGAGCTCCTGGCTGGTAGCGGCGAGACGCGCATAAACACCAATCAACGCGCGCCGATAGGGCTCATCGGCGCGACTGGCGGCACGGTCGGGAGAGACAGCGGCCAACTCTGCCAATTTGTCGTCCACCTCTACCAAGCGTTCCGTCAGGCTTAATTTACGGCCAATCTGGTGTACCTCACCCATGTAGTAGTCCAGTGCCAGCGCCGATTGACGCTCAGCCGCATGCAGCATGACCTCATGGGTAACGTAGGGGTTGCCGTCGCGGTCGCTCCCTATCCAGCTGCCGATACGAAGGAATGGTGGAATATGCGGAGTGCTCGCACCCATCCTGCGTTCAAGCAAATCTTCAATTTCCGCGTAAAGACGAGGTACTTCATTAAGAAAAGTATAACGGTAATAGGCTAGGCCATTTTTTATTTCATCATATACAGAGAGGCGTTCCGGCCGCAGCATGCGGGTCTGCCATAATATTTGAATAGCGCAGCGCAATCCCTCCTCGTTGTTGCGCAGCTCGTCAGGCGTAAGCTGCATACGATCTCGCTCATTCAAAAGGTGTGCAATTGTTAACTGGCAATCGAGTATGCTTCTGCGTTGCACTTCTGTCGGATGGGCAGTTAACACCGGGGAAACTACCGCTTTGGCGAAGAATCTGGTCAATGCAATGCCGTCGGTGCCGCTGGAGAAAACTCGATCCAGCGCCAGCGCCACGCTGCCCGCCTGGGGCGGCGATCCGGCTCTAAGATGCGTACGGCGACGTCGATTGTGATGCATATCCTCAGCAATGTTGGAAAGTTGCGAGAAATGGCTGAATGCACGCACCACGGCGACAGTAGCCTTGTTACTCAGCTGGTTGAGTATTGTGTCAAGTTCGTGCCGCGCCTTGGGGTCCTGTTCGCGGCGAAAGCGAATCGCAGTTTGACGAATGTTCTCGACGAGATCGAAAGTAGGCTCACCTTCCTGCTCACGTAATGTATCGCCCAGCATGCGGCCCAGCAGGCGGATGTCCTCACGCAAGGGATCATCCTTGACTGGCCTGTCTTTTTCGTCAGTATGATTCTTGTCTAAACTTTCGTTTTGCGAAATAAGAGAACTCATAACGCGCTCTTGCTTGCAATGCACACATGAGCGGATACGCAGTGCAGTGCAATCCAGGTTGGTGCCTGGCATGCTAAAATAAACATTAGTAGCAATTCCGTAATTTTCTCGTTGTAATAATAATAATGCCCAATTCATCCATACCAAAAAAAATTGTTATTGCTACACGGGAAAGCGCCCTTGCCCTGTGGCAGGCAAATTTCATCCGGGAGCGGTTGGCGGAATTATACCCGCAAACCGAAATTAGCATATTCGGCATGACTACTCGCGGTGACCAGATACTCGATACGTCGCTCTCTAAAATTGGCGGCAAGGGATTGTTCATTAAGGAACTGGAACAAGCGCTGGAAGATAAAAGCGCGGATATAGCGGTGCACTCGATGAAGGATGTGCCAATGAACATGCCCGCAGGGTTCACATTGGCGGCCATCGCCCAACGTGAAGATCCGCGCGACGCATTTATTTCCAATCGATATGCCAGCCTTGATGCGCTTCCCCCTGATAGCGTGGTGGGAACTTCAAGCTTGCGTCGCGAAAGCCAATTGCGTGCCCGCTTTCCCCAGTTGCAAGTGCAACCCTTGCGTGGCAACGTCCAGACGCGGCTGCGCAAACTGGATGAAGGCCAGTTTGCGGCGATTATTCTGGCGGCGGCTGGATTAAAGCGTTTGGGATTGGCCGACCGTATTGCCGCACTGCTGAGTCCTGAATTGAGTTTGCCGGCGGTAGGACAAGGCGCGCTGGGAATTGAATGCCTAACCGATCGACACGATTTGATAAAACTTCTGCGACCGTTACATCATATTGAAACCGCTCAATGTGTGGAAGCCGAACGCGCCATGAGCCGGGCGCTGGGCGGAAGTTGTCAGGTGCCTCTGGGCGGTTTTGCAGAAATTACAGGGGAGGTACTGCGACTGCGCGGATTTGTTGCCAGCCCCGATGGAACATGCATAATAAGTAATGAATTAAGTGGTAAGCCCGAAATGGGCACGGCTATGGGCGCACAATTGGCGCAGAATTTAAAGATGCAGGGCGCAGAAGAAATTCTGGCGGCGCTGGAATCGGTGCCGACAGAGCCCATGAGCCATCCGTGACTGAACTGCTGACCGGGATCAATATCCTGGTCACGCGTCCCGCACACCAGGCAGTTGATCTTGCTGCCAGAATTCGCTTGGCGGGCGGTAACCCGGTTTTGTTTCCAGTGCTGGAAATATTGGATACGCAGGATCAGCGCCCATTACTGGATGTGGTCAGGCGTCTCCATGAATTCGATCTCGCAATTTTTATTAGCCCCAATGCGGTCAATAAGGCGATGGATCTGATACGCACAAAGCGGACATTGCCACCAGGATTGAAATTCGCGGCAGTTGGCCAGGGCACTGCCAGAGCGCTAGGAAATTTTGGCGTCGCTGAAGTGATCGTACCCACCTTACGTTTTGACAGCGAGGCATTGCTCGATATGGCGGAACTACAGCAGGTCGACGGCAAGCGTGTCGTCATTTTTCGTGGCGATAACGGACGCGAGTTCCTCGGGGATAGTTTGCTGGAACGGGGTGCCGCGCTTGAATATGTGGAGTGTTACCGACGCATCAAACCAAGTGCTGATATTGCCCCACTCTTGAGCGCCTGGGCAACTGGCAAGATCAACGCAATTACCATAACCAGCACTGAAGGGTTACGCAACCTATTTGATATGGTTGGCGAAACGGGTCAAATATACCTCAAAAGGAGCCCATTGTTCGTTTCCCATGAGCGCATAGCTCTAACTGCAAAGAAACTCGGACTCACTCAAGTGTTTGTTACCGCCGCTGGAGATGAAGGTTTATTGCGGGGCCTGGTAAACTATTTTCGATCCAAGACCAGAGGCGAGGATTGAGTTTCAAGAAAACCATGAGTTCAGAAATTCAAAGTGTCGATACGGATAAACCACAGGAAATGCGCAAGGGTTTGGTTAAGCGCATCAATTCTGTTTTGATTTTTGCCATAATATTTATTTTTACCCTTATAGTAGCGTGGCAGTGGTACGACACCCGAAATCAGATTGCGGACCTGCAGCATGAGTTGGCAAAACGTCTTGCCGAGACAGATACTTCAAGTAAACAATCGCGCAATTTTGCAACTGAAGCAACCGAGGCAGGACGCCGGGTGGAAACTAAGCTTAATCTACTCGAAGCAAAGCTTGCTGAATCGCAGAGTCAGCAATTGGCGTTGGAAGCGCTCTACCAGGAGCTTACGCGAAATAGCGATGAAGTAACGTTGGAGGAAGTAGAGCAATTGCTGCTTATCGCCAGTCAACAGCTGCAGCTTGCAAGTAATGTCAAGGCAGCTCTGATTGCAATGCAAGAGGCCGATGCTAGGCTCCAGCGTATAGACCGCCCCCAGTTATCCCCACTACGTAAAGTCTTGTCAAAGGACATGGATCTGCTGAAACGCGCGCCGTATGTGGATACGGTGGGAATCAGTCTGCGCCTGGATAATCTCGCTACGGCGGCCGATACGTTGCCGTTGGCGATGGAACTTCGCCCACCGGAAACCGTCCCTCTACCGGTTGAAAGTCCCGCAGCAGAGAGTTTTTGGCTCAGGTTTGCGCGCGAAGCATGGGAAGACTTGAAGCGACTGGTGCGTATCCAACGCATGGATAGGCCCGACGTGGCGCTATTATCACCCTCACAAGCATATTTTCTGCGGGAAAATTTAAAATTACGCCTCCTATCGGCTAGGCATGCGCTGCTTGCTCGCGATGGAACTAGCTTCAAGGTTGACCTCAACGCCTCTTTGGACTTGATCAACCGGTATTACGACAACAAATCTGACGCCGCCGTCACTATGGTTGAAGCGTTGCGTCAGTTGCAAGATAGCGAAATTGGCATCGAGTTGCCTCAGATTTCTGCGAGTCTCGATGCAGTGCGTAATTACCGTCTTGCACGCGACCGGGGGAAATAGATGAAGGTAGTGCTGTGGCTGCTGGCGTTGTTTGCCGTGGCAGTAGCGGTGACCCTGGCGACTCGATACAACAGCGGTTATGTGCTGGTGGTGGCACAGCCTTATCGCATCGAACTGGCATTCAATTTGCTGGCTGTACTGCTGCTAGCGGTTTTTTTTATCATGTATTTTGTAGTGCGGCTAGCTGTCATCACGCTGCGGTTGCCAGCCGAGATAAGCGAATTCCGTCTGCGCCGGCGGCGCGAAAAAGCGCGGAGACTGATGCTGGATGGGCTCAAGGCATTCTTTGAAGGGAGTTACGCCAAGGCTGAGAAAGCTTCTGCGGCCGCGCTTGAATTGCAGGAGTCTTCGGAGGAGAGTGCGATTAATGCCATGGTCGCCGCTCGTTCGGCGCATGAACTAAGGAAGTATTCTCAGCGGGATGAATTCATCGCCCTAGCGGAAAATAAAGCGCCTGACGAAGTGGTACTGCGACTTATGACGCAAGCTGAACTACTGCTGGATGAACGCCGACCCGAACCAGCGCTGAAAATATTGCAGTCTTTGCGGGCCACGGGAGCTCACCAGCACACCGCCGCATTGCGGCTGGAATTGAAAGCCCAGCAGCGATTGAGAAACTGGAGTGCTGTACTGGATCTGCTCGGGCAGTTGGAGCAGCGTAACGCTTTCGATAAGGCTTTAATACAGCAATTGCGATGTAACGCCCATGTAGAAAATCTCAAAAGCAGGGTATTGAACCCGCAGGCTCTGAAGGAATATTGGCAAACCATATCTTCGGCAGACAAAAAAGACAGCAAGCTGGCTGCTGCCGGTGCCCATGCTTACGCAGCAATAGGCGACTGCGTGACAGCTCACCAGATCATTGAGCAAAGCCTGGATAGACAATGGAATTCCGAATTGGCCGAACTGTATGCGGAGTTTCCGGGGAACGATGCGCTCCGCCAGATTGAACGCGCCGAAGCATGGTTAAAATCTCATCCTAATGACGCCTGTCTGCTACTTGCTCTCGGCAAGCTTTGCGTCCATTGCGAACTATGGGGCAAAGCGCAAAATTACCTGGAAGCGAGCCTGTCGGTGGAACCCAGCCACCCAACTCATCTCGTGCTGGCGCAGTTAAACGAAAAAATTGGCAGACCGGAACTGGCGAAGGACCACTATAGTAAAGGATTGAAACTTGCGTTGATCCGATTGGAAGCGTTTGGCATAAGTGCAACGGAGTGACGCATGCGGATGCCGGTTGCCATGATCGGAGAGATAAGAATTAAGATTTAGGTTCGCTGAGGGAGGCAGTAAATGCATCGGAAAAAAACTCAACTTCCGGTAGGCCACGGAGCTTGGTGAAATCCTTATGAGCGGCTTCGACCATTGCTGGCGCCCCGCAGGCATATACTTGATAACCGGTAAGATCGCCTAGATCTTCCAGTACGGCCTGATGCACCAAGCCGGTTCTTCCACTCCAATTATCTTGCGGTAGCGCCTCGGACAGCACGAGAATAAAAGTAAAATTGTCGTGTTTTTGCTGCCAGCTTTCCACCAAATCTATCATATAAAGATCGGTCTTTGTGCGATTACCCCAGTAGAGCATCATTTGCCGTGCATTGCCACGCAGATTTCGTACATGAAAGGCATGCTCAAGGATGCTTTTTACCGGCGCGAAGCCGGTGCCGCTGGCCACAAATATAATGGGTTTATCCGAATCTTCGCGCAGGAAGAATGTACCGAGCGGCCCTTCAAAACGTAGAATGTCTCGCTCCTTCATGCGCGTAAACACATGCTCGGCGAAGGTGCCGCCGAGATAATTGCGTACATGTAGCTGCAACAGTTCATCGTCGTGGGGCGCATTAGCCAGGGAGAAACTCCGGCGCTTGCCATTTTTCATGAAGATATCGATATATTGCCCGGCGAGAAACTGCAATCGTTCATTGGCGGGAAGCTTCAATGAAATAACCATTACGCCGGGCGCCACCCGTTCCAGTTTGTGTACGCGGCACGGAAGGGTTTTTACTTTAATATCCTTGATTGCCCCGATTTCGCGACACTCGATCACCAGGTCCGACAACGGTGAAGCGCAGCAAAATAAAGCCATGCCTGCCCGCCTTTCCATTTCCGTCAGTGTTTCTTCATTATGGCTGCCGAAATCAACTGTTCCCTGTATGATTTTGCCCTTGCAAGTACCACAGGCACCGTTGCGGCAACCATACGGAAGCGGAAAGCCTTCGCGAAGCGCAGCTTGCAGCACAGTTTCGCCGGTGTGGGCGGAAAAAATATGTCCGCTGGGCTTGAGGGTGATTTGATATGACATTCGGTTACGAATAAGTCAACAAAATGAAAAATAGCTAACGGCAAATAAAGTTACACACCATGAAACGAACACTTTTAATTGTTGGTTGCGGCGATATTGCTTTACGCGCGGCGCCTCTGTTGCAGGCGCACTACCGGTTGCTAGGCCTGTACCGAAGGCCGGAGGGCCATGCTCTATTGCGTTTGCGTGGCGTTACGCCAGTGTTTGGAGATCTCGACATACCCCATAGTCTCGGGAAACTTGCGGGCATGGCTCATGCGGTGCTGCATCTGGCGCCGCCACCCAATCATGGCGAGCGAGATACCCGTACTGCAAATCTCCTGGCGGCACTGAGCAAGCGTCCAAGGATGAAGGGAGCAATGTTACCACAACGGCTTATTTACATCAGCACGAGTGGAGTCTACGGCGATTGCAATGGGGCCTTGATAGATGAGACTCGCCTGCTTAATCCCAGAACCGGCCGCGCATTGCGTCGCGTGGATGCAGAAAGACAGGTGCGTAGTTGGGGGATGCGCAATAACGTGGCCGCTTCTATCCTTCGTGTACCAGGTATTTATGCATCCGATCGCCTGCCACTTTCCCGCCTGCGAGAGCAGATTCCGGCATTATTGCCAGAAGAGGATAGCTATACCAATCACATCCACGCTGACGATCTTGCCCGCATCGTCCTTGCCGCGTTGCGTCACGCCAGACCGGGGAGGGTTTACCATGCCTGTGATGATTCAAACCTGAAAATGGGTGAGTATTTTGATCTGATAGCCGATCGATTCGATTTGCCGCGGCCGCCGCGTATAGCCCGCGCCCAGGCCGAAGGACGCATATCGCCTGACATGTTATCGTTCATGCAGGAATCGCGGCGGCTGGACAATTCCCGCCTAAAGCGCGAGTTGCATGTAAACCTGCGTTATCCCACCGTCTTCGAGTGTATTACGAAGAGCGCAGTAATTACTTCCAAAAATGGGTAAAATTCGGCCTGCCAGTTTTAATGGACATAGTTTTGACGGTTACAGCTACCCTAAGCCAATGCGATGGAACCCATACTCATTATCACCAATTTGCCTGACAGAGCGAGCGCCATGGCGCTCGCTCACAGACTGATCGACGAGCGTCTGGCAGCCTGCGTTAATGTGCTGGCTGATTGCACCTCTATTTACCGCTGGCAGGGGAAAAATGAAACTGTCAGCGAGGTGCCAGTACTCATCAAGACCTTGGCAGAGCATTATGCTCAGTTAGAGCAACTGATAAAATCAATTCACCCTTACGAACTACCCGAAATCATTGCTGTCCCAATAAGCAGCGGCTTGCCTGCTTACTTGAAGTGGATTGCCGATGAAACATTTCCCGTAGACAAGAAATGAACAACACGAGGGTCCCTGTGCGCCTGATCCGATACGTCATGCTCCTGCTGTGTTTTTTCAGCACGAATGTCTTCGCAGAAGAGCAAAAGGCTTTCGATTTCCTTTCGGGACTGCAACGGCTTGGCGTGGGGTTTGAGGGGGCGGAGCAGGAACTGTTGCCGCCGGATCAGGCTTTCAAACTAACGGTTAAGATACGAGATGAAAATACGCTGGTAGCTCAATTTGAGCCGGCGAAAGATTATTATCTTTACCGGAATAAGGTTGCGTTCAAGTCGCAAAACGCCGAGACACTCATCGAGAAAATTTTGCTGCCCCAAGGGGCGGTCAAAAGCGATCTGACTTTCGGTCAGGTCGAGGTTTTTCACAAACCATTCGAAGCGGTAATTTCCCTGAAACGGGAAGCATCATCAACAAACAAATTGACCCTTGTGGCTACTTATCAGGGCTGCAATGAACCAATAGGCGTTTGCTACGCACCTATTAATAAAGTAATCGAGTTGACGCTTCCAGTGGCGAAAGCCGCAGCAGGAGCCGTTGCCAATGCGATGAGCAACGAAGCAGCGGCGGCAACGTCCTTTTCAACCGCAAAGCCGGAGTCTGCTGCAGACCTGTTCCAGTCCCCGGGAGCGCCCCCTCTTATTGAGACCGAATCCCTAAAAATAGAGAGAATGTTTGAGAGCGGTAATTTCTGGCTGATTCTCACCGGTTTCTTCGGCATCGGTCTCCTTCTCTCTTTCACGCCCTGCGTATTCCCCATGTTTCCCATCCTGTCGGGCATTATTGCCAAACGAGGAGAACACATCACCAAGACCCGTGGATTTATTTTATCGTTAGCCTATGTCATGGGAATGGCGATCACATACGCCGCCGCAGGCGTGGCAGCCGGACTTTCCGGTGCGATGCTATCCGCAGCTCTACAGAATGCCTGGGTCTTGGGCACATTTTCGCTGATCTTCGTCACCCTGGCTTTTTCCATGTTTGGTTTCTATGAACTGCAACTGCCTACCTTTCTTCAGAGCAGGCTTTCTGAGGAGGCAGGACATTTGAAAGGCGGCCACTTAACCGGCGTATTTGGTATGGGGGCACTGTCCGCATTAATTGTCGGCCCTTGTGTGGCTGCTCCGCTGGCTGGGGCGCTGCTTTACATCAGTCAGACCCGGGATGTGGTGCTGGGCGGCTCGGCTCTGTTCGTCATGGCCTTGGGCATGGGCGTGCCGCTATTGTTGCTGGGCGCTTCCGCTGGCGCACTCCTGCCTAAGGCAGGCCCCTGGATGGAGGCAGTCAAACAATTCTTTGGTGTGTTGTTGCTGGGCGTGGCGATATGGTTGATATCGCCAGTAATTCCGGCAGCAGCGCATATGTTGTTGTGGGCCGTCCTATTGATCATTTCAGCCATTTATTTGCATGCCATTGATCCATTGCGGCCCGATGCCTCGGGCTTCCGGAAATTTCTGAAAGGGCTGGGCACGATCGCCTTGCTGACCGGCGTTGCCCTGCTGATAGGTGTTTTATCCGGCAGCCGCGATATTCTGCAGCCCCTCTCTAAAATTAATATTTCCAATGTTGATGCAAGCGGCGAGAGAATTGCCCAGACCGGGCATTTGTCATTCCAGCGCGTAAAGTCGATAGCTGAACTTGATCAGCACATACTCCAGTCACGAGACAAATATGTGATGCTGGATTTTTACGCAGACTGGTGCATTTCCTGTAAGGAAATGGAGCGTTTCACATTTACCGACGCAAAGGTGCAGTCCCGACTGAAAGACGTGGTGTTGCTGCAGGTTGATGTTACAGCCGGAACGCCCGACGACACGGCCCTGCTGAAACGCTTTAAACTATTTGGCCCTCCCGGCATACTGTTTCTGGATCGAGAGGGACATGAAATTCCGCGCGTCAGACTCATTGGGTATCAGAACACGGAACGCTTTCTCGCAGTACTGAATGCAGTTCTGATTTAGTCCCCAGTTTAGTTGTCCTTGGTAATTCCTATCAGGAGCAGATATTAAATGACGAAATTACAACAGGTACTGTTGTATTGCGGTGTCGCGGTACTTGCAGTGATTGCGGGATTATTATTGCGTGGTCAGTTAACGCGCGATAACCCACAACCTGAGGCAGTAGGGGGTGTCATAAGTGAGGGTGCGGAAGCTATATTCGCGGCCAGTCTGCCCGATCTCGAAGGAAGGAGCCAATCTATTTCACAGTGGCGGGGTAACGTTTTGGTAGTAAATTTTTGGGCGAGCTGGTGCGAACCATGCCGCGCGGAAATTCCTGAATTCATTGAGCTTCAGCAAAAATTCGGCGATAAAGGATTGGTTTTTATCGGTATTGCCGTGGATCAGAAAGAAAAAGCGGCAGCTTTCAGCAAGGAGATCGGTATCAATTATCCGGTACTTGTAGGAGATCTGAACGCGATGACCCTGGCTGGAGCAGCAGGAAACCGTCAGGGGGCACTACCCTTTACGGTGGTCATAGACCGCAGCGGAAAAATTACTGGCACAAAATTGGGCCGGCTTAGTCAGAGCAAGCTTGAATCCATGTTCAAGCCCTTGCTGTAGAGACGTGCTGGTTCCACCTTCCAGGTATTGCCGAGCTATGGAGTTTTGTAGCCACGCGCCGTTATCAGTTTCCAAGAATATTCCAGAGTATTATCTGACGTAATTGGCATCGAAAGCGCGCCTTTAGTAAAAGGCTGTAAGCTCAAATCGATTTTGTATTGCTTATCATCCACAAAAGTTCCGGCAGCTTCCTTTCTTTTCATGGGAGCGAGAAGAATCGTGATCTGAGTGACCGTGTAATCGCTATTTCCGTTGTAAATGGTGCCGCTAAAGATGCCGTAACCAAAACCGGCATGGATGATAAGCTTGCCAAGCGCCTCGGGCACCAGCTCCACATCCTGGAATTTGGTGTCCGGAAATTTCTCGCGACATGCCCTTTTCGCCGTTTCGGCGTCTTTATTGTCTGTTATCCCCTTCCTGGATTCAAGCACACACTGATCATAATTGTCTGGGCCAGGCAGGATGTCGGCAGATAAATCTGCTGACATCAGAAGAATCAGCGGAAAAAGACCCAGAAGACTCCGTGTAGGGAGTTTCTTATTTGTTTCTTCTGCCAGGAATGGGAGCTGTGGGCACATTCCAATCCGCAAGCGTTCCATTTCGTTATTATTCTTCTTCAGGTGGAGTGTGCTTGAACAAGCTCGACCAGCGCGGGTGTGGAGTGCCCTAAGCGAAAGTTGAAGGAAATTGATAAAGGTAAGGTTAACAAGCTCATACACACAAAGTGCGAGGAAAAATAAACATCCTCGCACTTTGCATTGCTATCAAAACAAGTTCAAAAATTCATAAGTAGGTTAACCGACAAAATATGTCCCATATAATTGGCACCTCTTCGAATAATGTATTGATTCATATAGCCAACCTCGCCTGTAATTTGCGGAGTAAAGGCATAACCAAGCCCCGTAAAGAACCGGTTCTGATCGAACCCTCTCCGCGGAACCCAATCAGTATCGTTAAGGGCCACGAAAGCTTCATTCTGGATTATGTAGCTGAAGCCTGGCGCAAATGAGAGTGGGATCGATGCTTTTACCAATTGCCGATAACGTGCAGCCATCGCCGAATTTGCGGGCGATGGATCCCCTGGGAGGGCCGATGTCCCTATATGGTTGGGGACAAAACGTTCCTCCAGACGGCCGCGGGCGGTAAGTCTTCCCCATGAAAATTTATCGCTCCATAGCACTTGTTGCCAGACGCGGTGCTCATCGTACGTATTCTTGACAAAGGGAGTTGTGGTCGGCGTCCAGGCGTACCCTACCCATATACTGGTGGTCGGCGTAAGCTGGTAACCGACACCAGGACGCACGATGGCCTGACTAAACTTTGATGAGTCATCGGCGAAGCGCCCCTGACCTTCCGCCCACCATTTCACCTTTTTCAAAGTTTCGTTTTTTGGATTGATGAATCCGAAATTACCCGTAGCAGTGATATTGCCCCACGTTGCGAAGTCCGATACATCATCTGCAAACTGTTGAGCAGCAACTGAGCCCGAAAGCACCAGACCAGATAGCAGCAATGCCGTCGAGATACCTTTTTTATTTTGCACTTAATTTCCCCCTGTAATATTGGATGCCGAAAATTTCATTCTAAGGAACAGGAATTTTAACTTCCTTTGCCCGATTCCCCGCCTCATTCTACCTTAGCCGGTGCGTCGCATTAAGCAGCCAGGAATGAACCCTGGCAAGCAAATTAGCACAACACATGTCAAGAAAGCATTGCTTGGGTGTGGGGATTTTGTGAAGACCACCCTACATCTTGCAATGTACTCAAAAAAATGAATCAAATTGTTCGTATCGGCGAATAAGAAGCGTCTTCGGATTCGGTCAAAAAATATGAGTTCGTTGCTAGAGCGAACCGAGCGACGATAGTATTTTACTATGAGCAAGGACGGGTTTGTAAACAGGCTGAACGTATGCGTGCATCCAACTTTTAATCGACATTCAGTTCCTCTCGGTTGCCCCTTTGAGTCGCTCGTCACTACGTGGCAATTGCCCGGTAAATATTGTAAAAACTAATAATGACGATCAGCACACCCACTAAGATAAGCAGTGTTCGAGCATGGAGTTTCTTGCACAGCACTGCTGCAAACGGCGCGGCAAAAAGGCCGCCAAATATCAAACCTACAATGATGGGCCATGTATTGGTTTCCATCAGCAATGAAAAAACCGCGGCACTCGTCAATGTCAGAAAGAATTCCGCAAAATTCACCGTGCCGATGGTGGTGCGTGGATCGTTACCTGAGCTAACCAACGTTGACGTCACCACCGGCCCCCACCCGCCGCCGCCCGCCGCGTCGACGAATCCTCCGAATAGAGCGAGTTTTCCTACATGCTTTGGAGTATGAGTGCGCGGCCGAAGTGGGCGAAATGCTTTGCTGAGGATATAAATTCCCAGCAGTAAAAGATAAGTGGATATATATGGCTTGAAAATGGCCCCATCGATCTGCGTCACCACTATTGCGCCCAATATTCCGCCCAAGATCCCTGGTATAAGCAAACGTACAAACAACTGCTTATTTACATTACCGAATTTGGCGTGGAAGATGCCTGAAACGCCAGTAGTGAAGATCTCTGCAATATGGACGCTAGCGCTTGCTGCCCCTGGGCTGGCACCCGTTGCCAGCAGGAAAGTTGTCGCCGTAACGCCATACGCCATGCCCAATGCGCCATCCACTACTTGTGCGAAGAACCCAACCACTACCGCGCTCCAGAAAACCGTGCTGCTGAGGGTATCGCCTATAATTTGCCAACCGCCCAGCCAATTATTGGAAAGAAAAAAGCGCGCCGTTAAAAATAGAACCAACGCAATCAGTACCAGGACGATAAACCACATTGCGGTGTGGAGAAGCGGGTGGGTTTCAGGATGAGAAACAGGTTCCTCAATCGGGGGGAGCCCCAATTGCTGGTGCTCCACATTGATAGGATTGCGCGTCAGATCCAGGTTACGAATCTTCATATGATCAGTTCCATGCCTCTGTTGTTTGCGGCACTATACCGAGAGGCGAGGGCAACTCGAAATAACCTGATGGAATATGCTTATTCTTTACATTTTCCCTAACCAGCAGACACCAACAGCGGCGCATAGTTATGGTGTCCTAAAAAGAAAATTAAAAATTAAGGGCTCCAAAAGAGATGTTTTAAAAAATTATATGCTACGGTAAATATTGCTATGCACCATGGAACAGTAATGCTCGCAGACATCATACTTATTATTCATTTTCTGTTTGTGCTGTTTGTTGTAGGCAGCGTGCCATTAATTTGGCTCGGGGCGTGGATGGAATGGAGTTTCGTGCGAAATTTTCGTTTTCGGCTTGCGCATCTTGCAGCGATGCTGTTTGTCGTCTGTGAGTCTCTGATTGGTATGGTATGTCCGCTCACGTTGCTCGAAGATTCTTTGCGCGGTACAACAACCGGTGGTAATTTTATTCAGCGCTGGCTGCATCGTATTCTGTTCTACGATGCTCCAGAAGGAATGTTGACGACGCTTTATGTGGTATTTACGCTCCTAGTCGTGGTTACTTTTAAGCTGTTGCCGCCACGTCATCGCAAGATTCCCTCCACGTCGATCTGACCCTTTTGTGAGCATTGACCCATCCTTCTGCTGAGCGTAAAGTGGGATGCGAGAAAGGAGGGTAATTTCATCCGTCTGTGCAACTTAATTAACTCCAAGAAAACTGCATGACATGTCTTCCATATCGTTCCTACGCCGCTTAGCTTCCCGTAAACGTCTGGGTATAGGTCTCGGCATCCTCACCGTGAGCGTTATTCTCTTCGGGTTGCTTGGCTATTTCTGGCTGCCGGGTTACGCCAAGAGCAAACTGGAAACATTACTGTCGGAAGCCATGCAGCGACCCGTAACGGTGCAATCCATTGATATTCAGCCTTACACGCTTGAATTGACGATTCGTGGTTTTCGCGTGGGAGAAAAAGCGACAAGTGCCGACGCAAACCAAGCCCTGTTGTCCATCGATGAACTGTATACCAATCTTAGCGTCGCTTCCATTACCCGGAGGGCGCCGGTTATCAGCTCTCTATCGGTAAAAGGGCCGATGGTGCGTCTGGTCCGTGAAAGTGAGCAACGTTTCAATATCACGGATTTGATAGACGACTTCATGAAACGTCCCGATGACGGCAGTAAAGCTATGTTTTCTGTGCGTAACATTACCATCGAAGGCGGCCGCTTTGAATTTGTTGACCGCCTTAAGAAAAGTCAGCAGGAAATCGCTGAAATCCGCATCGGCATCCCGTTTGCAGCTAATTTTGAAAGCGATGAGGAAACCTGGGTGGAGCCGCATTTCAGTGCCAAGGTAAATGGCGCCCCTCTTTCTCTTAACGGCAAGATACGTCCTTTTTCCAAAAATCGAGAGGCAACACTTGAACTCAAGCTCAATGATGTCGATTTGACCCGGATAGACGAGTATTCGCCTATTCCAGTAGGAATCAGCCTGCTTTCCGGACATTTTGATAGTGACTTATTGCTGACCTTTACTCAGGAGGATGGCGAATCGCCGAAGGCGGTTCTGACGGGCCATGCGGCGCTAAGAAAGTTGGGGATTCAAAATCAAGCGGTGGAAGTGCCTTATATCGCGAAATTTGATCGGCTTGACCTGAAATTGACTGAAATTAATCTGAGCGGCCCAAAACCATCACATACCGGGTTGATTTTGGCCGACGCGATGGTCGTGCGTAAGAGTGAATCAGAGCCGGTACTGAGCCTGGCTAAACTTGACGTAGATGAGATCGTGGTTGATACTAAACGGCACAGCATTGCTGTTGGCACGATAACGCTGGACCGGTTCAAAACTTCGATGCGCCGTGAAACGGATGGGCGTCTCGATCTTGTGAGGCTTTTTACACAGGTGTCGGAACCGCCAGCGACCAATGTCAAAGCGGAGGCTTCCGAGCCGTGGAGGACACGGCTCGGAAGCCTGAAGTTGGTGGCGTCGGCTTTGCGCTTTGAAGACTCCACACTGACAAAAGTAGCACCGATGGTCATCGATCCATTGGATTTGACCGTCAAAGATATTGACTTCACCGGTGTCGCGCCGTTGAAACTGGCTTTGCAAGCCACAGTAAATCAGCGCGGTAGTCTTGAAACCAATGGTTCCTTGTCGTGGGCGCCATTGATGGTCGATCTTGCAGTAGATGCTAAAGATATCGATATTGCCGCAATGCAAGGTTGGGCCGGAGATTGGCTGAATGCCCTGATCACGCGCGGCTCGGCGTCTTTCAAAGGCAATGTTAAAGCGGACGGCTCGCCATTAAAAGTGACATTGAACGGCGAGAGCCGGTTCACCAACTTTAATGTTCTCGATAAGTTAGACGCGACCGACCTTGTGCGGTGGCGAAGTCTAGATATTAATGGGATCGAGTTTGTCAGCGACCCCTTGCGCGTTGACGTTGCTTCCATTGCCATAGCGGATTTCTTCGCATACGTGAGGCTTTCTCCTCAAGGCCAACTCAATCTTAAGGATATTTTCCCGCAAGACAACGTTGGCAGCTCGTCCCCGAAAGCTACAGCGGCTTTGCCATCCAAGGCTGATCAAAAAATCGCTTCTCCCGCGGTGCCTGTTTCTTCCACAAGCCCTTCCCCGCCGTCGACCGCTAAGTCCACGCCTGTTCGTATTGGCCGCGTGATGCTGCAGGGCGGAAACGTTTATTTCAACGATCAGTTCATCAAGCCCAATTATCGGGCAAATTTAACCGGTCTTGCCGGGCGCGTGGGGCCACTGGACCCGAAAAAGCCGGGAGAAATAGATATTCGGGGAGCTGTGGATAAAACTGCACCTCTGAAAATTAATGGTAAGGTCGATACGATGGGGAAAGAGCTCTACCTCGATATCACAGCCTCTGCCAAGGGCATTGATATGCCGACTTTCAGCCCCTATTCCGGGAAATATGTCGGTTACGCTATTGAGAAAGGTAAGTTATCGGTTGATATTCACTACCACGTTGAAAAAGGGGAGCTAAGTGCCCAGAATAATGTTTTTCTTGATCAATTGACCCTGGGCGAAAAAGTGGAAAGCCCGGATGCATTGTCGATTCCGGTTAAACTTGCTTTGGCATTGCTAAAGAACCAGCGTGGCGAAATCGATGTTCATTTGCCGGTAAGTGGTTCTCTCAACGACCCGCAATTCAGCATAGGTGCCGTTATTGTCAAGGTCATCCTTAATCTGCTCACGAGAGCGGCGACTGCCCCTTTTGCCCTGCTCGGTTCGCTCATTGGTGAGGGGGAAGAGCTATCGGAGATTGACTTTTTACCCGGTCGTGCACAGATTGCTCCTGATGCTGAAAAACGCCTTCAGGCATTATCGAAGGCATTGACGGACCGGCCCGCGCTGGAGCTTGAGATTACAGGCACAACTGATCCAGAACACGATCCTGAAGCGTTTAAGCGCACGATGCTCGAGCGTAAGGTCAAGGCCCAAAAACTGTTAGAAAGCGTAAAAAAGGGCGCGGAATCTAGCTCGCTGGGGGATGTCGAGTTGAAGCCGGAAGAATATGAGAAGTATCTGACACTCGCCTACAAAGAAGAAAAATTTGCAAAGCCAAAAAACGTGGTGGGTCTTGCGAAGAGCCTGTCAGTGCCAGAAATGGAGCAGTTGATGCTAGCCAACATCGACGCGGGTGACAGCGAAATGCGGGACCTTGCCGAGCGTCGTGCGGTGATCGCACGCGACTGGCTGGTGGAGCAGGGCGGTGTGCCGGTTGATCGAGTATTTATGCTTGAGCCGAAAGTCGAGGCAGAAGTCAACGGCAAGAAATCCGGGAGCCGCGTGGAATTCTCGCTAAGATAAAAGCTATTTAAATCTTGAGAAGATTCTCGTCATCGTTTAGAGTCCTCTCAAGCCATGCCTGTTCTGCCGCGCCGGCTTCTCGCTATTTTAAAAATCGACCTGAACCTGTGACAGAAATACGCTTAAATCTGCGTTATTAAAGGCATTGGTACGTGCGCCGGCACCACCTGAGTAACCATTTGTATTTGTGGTCGGCGTCCCTGCCGTATTTACGTTTAACACATGAGCAACGTTGAATTGCCATTTGACATTCGGGTGAAGGTACCAGTTTAAGCCGATCCTGACCATGTCAAGCATACCTCCCCTGATGACTCCAGTGTTCATGTTGATGTAGTCATAACCAGCCGCGACCTCCCACGCTCCCCAGCCTGAACCATTCCATTGAAAATTCTGGTTTGGCTTTATCCGGTTTGCTGCGCCGTTTCTGACATGGTAGGCTTTAGACTCACCGGTTAGGAAATAACTTACAAAACCGTAGTAGCCGGTCAGATGCTCGCCGTCATAACCTTGGCCGTTTATGTTTGTGCGTAAGTATTCGGCTTGGGCCGAAAACGGACCATACGTCAACCACGTTTCTGCACCAAAACGGTCGTAACTGTCTATTCGGCGCGATCCTGGAGCCCCCTGATTTCCCGTAGTCAAGTTGCCTGTATTCAGTACGCTGGTACGGTCAACGTTAGTTCCAGGGGAGGCAAAGAACGCCATTCCACCGCCTCCCCCTATTCCTCCTTCATTAACAAAGATTCCATTAGCCCGGTACTGGTTGTTGACCACAGTGTGTCCTGCGGAAACGCCCACATGAAAGAAATGAGTGTCATCTGCCATCCACGGCCTGCCGCTTATGCGGCCGATGCCTCCCCATCCGCTGTCACCCGAGCCATTGTTTCGGCTCTGGTTGCCGTTGGCATTAACCGAGGTAGACGCAGCAGACCAGGCTCCAATCGGTTCTGTTTGAAAAGCAATTCCGGTTTGCCAACGCGGAACCGCGTAGTTGGCGCCAATACCAGTTTTGTAGGTATTCGGATTGTCGACGAACGCATTGACCGACATATGGCGTTCGATGAACGTAAGGTAGCGGTTACTGGCGGCTTCTTCCAGACTGAACGGCTCCTTGAATGAGCCGATCTTATATGACAACGCGGGAGTGTGGTTAAGTCGCACGAAAGCATCGGTAATCCCCGATCCTACGCTGCCATTGCCGCGGCTGAAGTCATATTCTAATTTATAATCGAGAATTTTGAAAAAAGTACCTTCAGCACCAAGACGTGCCCGGCGAATATTCATGCCGCTATTCAGTTCATTAGGCAGGTTGGTCCCGAAAGCGGGTTCAACCTCGTTGATGAAGTTGTACTGCGAGGCGGCCTGTAGGCGCCCATTCATCGAAAATGAAAAATTGCCGTCCTTGGATTCAAAATGTAAACCACGATCGTCGAATCTCATGTGAACTCTCTCAGTTTCCTTGACACGTTCATCGAGCATTGCGACATCATTGATAAGGCGTGCACCTGCCATCTTCTCCCTGATTTCCGCTGATCGATCTCTACGGATGGCGGTGGATTCGGCCGCGTCTGTTTTTACCCCGGGTTCTGCGGAGGTGGTTTTTGCCACAGGTGGTGTTACGGCGGCATTGTTTTCTTTCACGAAAGAACCCATATGCACGCGGCCCGGCCCGGGCTTCGCATAAATTTGTTCGGTCTTGGTATCGACATATAGGTCGATGGCCAAGGCTCCGGAGGACACCCCTGCGCTTAAAATCGCAGCGATTGCTACGGTAAGCCTGGATAATTTCATTGAATTGCTTCCTTCTCGGTTGTATATGGAAAACTGAACCGAGAATAGTGCACTGGTATGTCGGATTCATTGCACTTTTGTAACAGTTTTGTGACAACGATAATGAATTTGACCTATGAGGGGTTCTGGATTCGAGATCTGCTTGGTACATTCTTGAAAGAATGCGCCGCTGCGAATCGTTTAGGTGGCTCCGGATTCCACTTTTTTCGTCGCCGTGATAGTCTATGTATTGAACTATTGAGAAATTGCTTTAAACCTTCATAACCACTAAAAGGACCAACAATGGAAATTCACGTATACGATACCTATGTCAAGGCTAAAGATGGCCACACTATGCATTTCGATGTGTTCACGGCGGTCAAGGATGATAAGAAGGCGGTCGAGTATGCGAAACAGTGGCTGACTTCAATCGGTGAAGGCGACGCGGCGGTAACGAGCAAAGAATGTAGTTTTTGCCATAGCCAGAGCGCTCCAGATAATGTCGCCGAAGCGATCACTAAAGATGGATTCTTCATTTACAAAATGGAAGGTTGCAAATAGTCCTGATCCGGAGCTCAAGAAATAGAATTACAGAAAATATGCAAAAGTGGAATGAGCGTTAAATCACTATGAATGTCTGCCGTGGCTTGCTGACCTTCTTCGGCAGTATCTCCCGCTTTGCAGCGTTAGGACTAGCGTTCTCCCCCCCGCTTTGGGCTGGCGAACTTGTGAAAACTATCGAGAATATTAAACCTTCGATTGTTGGGGTCGGAACTCTCCAAAGGACACGCTCGCCAGCGGTTAATCTTCTTGGCACGGGTTTTGTGCTAGATGATGGTTTGCATGTCATCACCAGTGCCCATGTTATTCCTGAAATATTGGACATCGCGAACAAAGAGTCATACACGGTGATAACCGGCAAGGGTAAAGACCCGGAACTCAGAGCTGCGACTATCGTTGCTATCGACAAGGAACATGACCTGGCCCTGCTGAAAATCAGCGGTGCTGCTTTGCCCGCGATGGAAATTGGGGATGCGCGCAAGGTTCGGGAAGGACAAACTCTGATTTTCACTGGGTTTCCGATCGGAATGATTCTGGGATTTTATCCCGTCACCCATCGTGCGATGGTCTCCTCGATTACCCCGATCGTATTGCCCGCGCACAACTCGAGGCAACTCAATGCAAAATTGATCGGTCAACTGCAAAAGTCCGCTTATACAGTATTTCAGCTCGACGGTACCGCTTATCCAGGTAGTAGCGGAAGCCCTCTCTATGATCCTGAAACCGGACTTGTATATGGCGTTGTCAACATGGTGTTTGTAAAAGGTAAAAAGGAAGCAGCGCTAAGCAATCCAAGCGGCATAACCTATGCCATTCCAGGGAACTACATTCGTGAACTGTTAGGACGCAAGTAACCAGATAGGGGAGTCCCCTTGGGGTGGAGAACGTTTCCATTATTCTGTGTCAGATGCTGCATCGATCCGTTTGTTTATAAAATCCTGATTTGCGTGCAACAGATTGCAACATACAATATGGAAAAATAGTTGGGACGGGGGGAGTAAAATTAGATCTCGCATGATTGCCTTAACAGCAAGATAAAATGAATTGAGAGGAAAACGATGCAAATGGTTACCGTGGCAATAGCTGATCCAGACCCAGGAAGGCGCATAAAATTGGAACAATCATTACAAGGGGGAGACGGAATCAGGGTGCTTACAAATGTTATGTTGAATGGAAGTGATGTGTCCAGTGATCGTCGATTTAATCTTCGTTCGGGCACTACAGCAATTGAAGAAGAGATTGTAAGAATTAGTCGGCTCAAGCCTCGTATCCTTTTTGTCAGCCTGGACCACTCTGAAGCTGGAGATTTTCCTCTGTTAGAGGCTTTGCGTCGAGAATGTCCCGAAACATTCGTGGTTTTATTAACTGATAAATCCTCCAAGGAGGAGCAAATAATGCAAGGGCTGGCTAATGGTGCGCGCGGTTGCTTAAATCGTGAAGCGGATCCTTTTTATTTTCTCAAGGCTGCACGCGTAGTTGACCGCGGGGAGATATGGGTCACACGCCAAATGCTCGGTAAAATTATGAATAAGGTATGCATTAATATCATGATTATTGATAGGGGCAATTCTTGATATTGCTGGCTAGCTCTTCTCAGGATGATCTATTTCTCTGGGAGCAGGGGGTGCGGGGTCTTGCCCCAATTTTTTGTTCAACCAGTCTGGAGTCTGTCAGGAGTGAATTGATACGGATAAAGCCACAAATACTTCTGCTTGATCACGATCTGCCCGAATTGGATGCGCCGAATGGAATTTCGGGCTTGATGAAGTTAAATCCGGAAACCAAAGTGATTATTTTGACCCAACTGTTATCTGATGAAATCGAATGGGATTTATTTAAAACTGGTATAAGGGGATGTTGCCGAGATGATATCGAACCCGACCAGCTTAAATATGTTGTCGAGGTTGTTCAGAAAGGTGAATTATGGATTCGACGAGCGCTAAGTTGGTATCTTCTGAATGAACTGGTTACGATTACGCAGGAGAAGAACAAAATAAAGAAGGCTGTTAGCGACCTTCTGGCAAATCTAACCCGGCGCGAATACGAAATTGCTACGCTTGTCGGCAACGGCGAGTCCAATAAGCAAATTGCCCGAATGCTGGCCATTACCGAGCGTACGGTCAAGGCGCATTTGACCGAGGTTTTTCGAAAGTTGGACGTTGCTGATCGACTTAAGCTGGCACTGATCGTGAAAGGCTCCATTACACCGCGCGATCCGACAAGAATGGGACACTAGTGTAGTGAGTCATTCTTGAGGGAATCTATATTGTAGATTGCACTCTAATGAAAGGACGACATTCCTGGAGTGAGAAATGCGAGTTGCATCCGAAATCGATTTGACGCCAGAAGAGCGGGAATC